>JANRMD010000367.1:0-19573 GCA_033761895.1 Pirellulaceae bacterium
CTTTGGGGCTTTGCGAAGGGCGTGTTGAATTACGCGGGAACCACGCCCTTCGCAGAGCCTCAGAGCCGGTCACCCAAACCCGATTCACTGGCCATTAATTTCATAGCCGCTGATTTCATCAAGGACGTTGCATGAAACAAACTCGCAAAATCCAGTATGGAATCAGCGCAATTTTGATCCTGATGGCATGTGTGGCTGGTTATCTGTCTGGATACCGATTCGGTACGGACGAACGGATAGCAAAGAACCAGACGCAGCAAGTCTCGGTTCGCAGCTACAACGTCGCAGATCTGCTCTCAGGCAGTCAGGCGGCCGTCGAGGCTGACTTGGCGGAGCTGCAGCGATTGATCCTAGCAACAACCGGTAGCGACCTCTGGACTGAGTCTGCAGAGATTCAACCCTATTCGGCTGCCAAGTCTATGGTGATTATGCAAACCGGGGCAGGTCATGATAAAGTACAAAAACTGCTCGGGGATCTTCGTTCGCATAGGAATCGGAGCGCGAAGTAATCTACCAACCAATCCAGGTCGAACTGAGGAATTAAAAGTTGGTAGCTATTCGCGTACTCGCTTGCCTGATCATAATTTCACTCTGCTTGCTCACGACCTACTTTTGTCGACATGCTTACGTTAATGTCGCGAACGCTGTCGATTGGAAGGGGAGCGCTTATTGGGGCAAGTTCTTTTTCATTCCTTGCCTGCATATCATGCCAGGGGTGTTTGGCATGGCCGTTTCCTTTCGGCATTCGCAATCGCGATTCTGGCTGTGGTCGATGCCAACCACCCTCGTCGCTCTGAAGACCTCAATGCTCTGGTATGCGCCCGCGGCCTTTGTATTGCAATCCAGCCCGCCGTTGTCCGCCGAGCTATTTCTTTTGGGTTCGGACCCGTTTGTTTTTCTAAACCCGTTTGACTACATTCGCAACGTAAATCTCTACAACTTGCGACACTCTGCGACATTCCTGTTTTTTGCCCTGGCATTCTTCGATATCTGGACCCTGTCGAGATCCCCGAATCGCTCCATCGAAGCTAGCAAGGTGGAACCGGGCGATACTATTGATTGACGCTTGGCGGCGATAGAGTTAGACCATGTTCATTCGATTCGTAACCGACCAAGCTGATGACGACACCCATCAACCATTGGGTATCTTTGGTGCTGCCTATCGCTTGCTGGAGGAGGATCATGTTCCGGACTTTTCGCGTTCCGAGATCCGCAAGACGCTGGATTGGTTCAAAGTAAACCTTCCAATTCCAGACCGCTTTGTGCTTTCGCGTAAACCGCATCGGCAAGACGACGGCATCTGCTGGTTCAAAACAGATGCCACGGAATGCATGCGACATGTCCGCTATCTAGTACTACTGGTCTCTGAGCACGACATCCTGGTTCGCGAATTGCTTACAGATACACCGGGCTACAAGATCTACGAAGACGATGCCCAGGTGGTCGCAAGACCTTTTTCGTCCACGCCTCAATGAATACGTTTAAGCCAGCCCAAGTTGGTCGCGGAATGCGATCAAGAATTTCGGATAATCTCGTAGCGGAATGCGTCAAGCATTTCGAGATCGCAGCTCACGAAAACCTTGACGGTTTCCGCTACCGATAGGCACTTGACGGCCGCTTGTGTTACTGTGGTGGGACGATCAACGCGAGCAGCTCTTCTGTTAGCTCTTGGGCGACCAAGTAAGAACGGAAGCTGATCAGCAAGGATGTTGCTTGTTGAAGCACGTTCACCACCCGTCGATCACGAGCCTTGGCTGCGCGGAAGGTTACGTGCATCTTGGTTTGCCGTTGCGTTGAGCCGCGACCGCTGGCCGAGCGTACTTCAACTTGGTCAAGAATTACTTCCATCAGCAATTCGATGGTGCGGTCATTGATCCGGCGATTGGTGGAGACTTCGCGACTATTGATCCGGATTGCAACGCGGTTGTCTTCGACTTTGACAATCTCTGCTTTGTGATCATTGATAAACCCGCTTAGTCGTTCGATGGCGATGTCTCGCGGAACGGCGGTCATGTAGTCTTTTTCCAGCAGTGTGGCTTTGGCTTCGGCGGCAGTAAACCAACTAAACCAACTCGCCTTCTTGGTTGGCTCTTCCTCTGCTTGCAAGCCACGCCCTAGCTGAACGACACGATTGCGTCCCGAATCTTTAGCAAGCAGCAGCGCGCGGTCAGCGCGAGCCAGCAAGGTTTCGTCACTGTCACCTAGCTGAATCTCGGTAACGCCAAAGCTGGCCGTCATGCATTGACTGCGCAGAGCGGGTACTGGGGTCGATTCAATGGCGCGTCGAATGTCTTCCGCTCGACTGGTTGCGGCAGCATTGTCGCAGTTAGCGCATAGCAGCACGAACTCCTCACCGCCGTATCTGGCGACCATATCTCCGGCTCGCGAAAGTTGCTTGAGTACGTTTGCAAACGTAACCAGCGCCTCATCGCCTGCAGGGTGCCCGTAAGTATCGTTAATGCGTTTGAAGTGATCGATATCGCAAATGATCAAGCTGCCTGGTTGCGAAGTATTCAGATGGGTCGCAACGAACTCAGGCAGAAAGCGGCTCAACTCGGCTCGATTGGATACGGCGGTCAAGTTATCGGTTGTGGCGATTTCATGGAGACACTGAACCTGTTCTTCTAGATCCGCTTGCTCGGAAGCATCACGAATCATGAAGATCGCTCCACAAAGTTCTCGCTTCGCGTTATGGACCAACAAAGTGTTGAAATTGACCGGCAATTCGCGACTGTCGACGTGCACCAGCAGCAAGTCTTGGCTTTCAGCAACCTGAGATTTTAATGCTTGGCGAATTGGGCATCGATCTTCGATTAGGCGGCCGCCACTGGGTGACTTAAGTCCGATCAATTCAGCTGACAATGACTGGTGCAGCATCGCAGCTGAATTGCGCCCTGTGAGTCGTTCTGCGGCACGATTCCAAGTTAAAACGCGGCCGTCAAAATCAACATAAATGGCGGCGTCATTCATCGCCTCAAGCAGTCGATGATGGTACAGCGTATCGATCAGCGTTTGCATCGCGCCGCTTGATGCAGGCACACTGGTGTCGCAAAACCCAGGAGTTGGATAGGGGGTCAACTCATTCAACCAACGCTTACCGACCAGCTTGTCCAGTTCGCTTAGCGGCTGAGTTACCAAATGGGAAAATTCTTTGATCAATGAAGCATCAAACTGGCTGCCCGCGTGCTTGAACAGCTCATTGATGGCCATCTCGCGACTCATCGCGCGGCGAAACGGTTGCTCGCTAGTCATCGAGTCAAAGGCGTCGGCAATCGCTAACATGCGAGCGGCGAGCGGCAGTTGTGTGGGCGGCGTGGAAGGCTGTGCTTCGGCGAAAGCACTGTCTTGGTTCGTGTTTGCCTGCCTATCCATGCGACTGCGATAAGTGCGTATTACTTCCAAAAGAGCAGGAGTTGCGCCTGCGCCAGCCAGAACTTCGACTGCCAGCTCGCAATGGAGTTCCATCAGCGAGTGTTCGTTGCCGCTGAGTTCCTCGGTTTTTTGTAGAACCCGATCCGGTACACCTAGTTTGCCGAGGTCATGCAGGAGAGCAGCAACTTCCAAAAGCTCCCGTTCGGCTTCTGCCATCCGGCGCATGGCTGCCCATTTCGAGACACCTAACGCTACTCTCAAGCAATGGGCTGCGGTTGGTGGATGTTTGGCTCGTAAAGCGAGAAACAGCGCCGAGTAGATTCCCAATCGATTCTTGATAAGCCGCTCCTCGAGCGGCGCTGATGTACGTGCAGACGTACCTGCGGTTACAGGTTGGGAACCGTAATTCGAAGTGTTTGAATTGGTAGGTACAGATTGCATCAAGTTGTCAGCCATGTGGGCGGTCATGTTGGCAGTGCTCGCAGCAGTAATACGGCACGGTGTAAGCTAGGTCGAGCAATCGCGCTGGTCAAACACATTTCAGTCTCTTTTTGAGCTCGACCGCTATAATCGTTAAATTCACCACGCATACCAGCGTTTTGCTTTCGAAGGGCCCCAATCCACAGTGTTCTCATCTGTAAATGTAGGTCGCGGTTTAAAGTGTGCACACAATACGCACATACCGCTTGTGGACATTACTGTCGCGATCCACTAGGGTAGGGAACAATCATGATGTGCCGCTACTAGAGTAACGTAGTAACGCAACCAGAGAGTGACGTGCAACTAGTGCTTCATCCAACTTTAATTTTGGGATTAGGGGTGGCACGCCCTGAGTCTTCGAAGGGCGTGGCTCTCGTGGAAATCGCCACGCCCTTCGCAAAGCCGCAGAGCGTGCCACCCCCAAATTAAAGATGGACGAAGCACTACGGCTTTGACCAGATTAGATTTTGGGGTTTGGTCGTAGCCTCCGCTGCCAAGCGGTGGTTAGGCAAACGGATGGTGTCCACCGTCTGGCAACGGTGGCTACACCGGGACATGCCAACCACAGTGAACCCAAGAATCTAATCTGGACAGAGCACTAGGGCACATTGGCTTGCTCGCTGCGGTTTGTCCAAAACTTCTTCGCAGCAGCTAAGAATGGCTGAGCAGCGTTGCGTGCTTGCTCTGGTTGCGAATGGATCAGTTGTTCAGTTTTTTCCAACCACGCTTGAAAGAACTTTACAGCCTCGCCGCTGATCCGGGGCTGGCTATTGAATTCAAAGTAGAACGGGGCTGTCGTAGCGATACGGTAAGTAAAGTCTCGCTCGGTGACCACTCGAATGACTAGCCAGCCACTTTCCTTGATCGATTGAGGCGGAATCTTTCCTCCCGCTTGTGCATATTCATCCAAACGAGCCTGATACAGAGTTTGGCCGTTAAAGATAACGTCCAGATACTCGACCGGGTCTGCCACGGTCAGCTTTAGGTCAATATCCAACTCGATCGGTTGTTTATCGGCAGAGGCAAAAATGTGCCCTGGCAGGCACTCATTGACACTTGCACGCAACAACGGGCCGCTCGTCACAAAACTCTGCCCAGCTCGAATCGATTGCCACCACGCGGCAGGATCGGGGTTTCCAGTCATCGCATAGACACGGTTGTAACCAAGCGGCGATGGCGTACGCCCAAAGCCGCTACCCGCTGTGGGCGGAATGCGCAGACCTGCTTCAAGAAGTTGCCAATAAATGAATTCAACCAACCGCCCGGGACCTCGTGGACCTTTATACATGGCTTCATCGATTCCAGGCGGCGAAACCACACGGGCTGCTCCTTCGCCTTCAATCGTCAAATGCTCGGAAAGCAACTGAACACCATCGATCTTGCCTGAGGCTAACCAAATCGGAACATCGCGAGCCCACAAGCGTTGAATTTCAGCAAAAGTCTCCGGCTTTTCCTTAGCCATGACCAACAACTTGCTCGATGGCACCCACTCGGGCACCTCGCGACCCGGTGTCCAATGGTGCAGCGTCAATCCACCCTCAGCTCGTGCGTCGTGATAGCTGACTGCATCGACCCAACGATGATTGGGTGCCACCAAACGTTTTTCCTGTGCTGTTTCCGCGTCCCCTTTTTCATGCACGACGACAGCCATCGTCAGATCTTCAGCCACCAACCACAGGGCCGAATCCTCCGTTTTGACATGGGACAAAAAATCGCCGCCACGCCAGCCTTCAACATCCAAATCGCAATGCCGCGGCAAACGAATCACATCCACCGCTTCTGCCTTGCGATCTAAGGTAAATCCACCAGTTCCACGAGAAAACTGTGGTCCGTGAGTGATTTCGTACTTGTACTCTCCAGGCCGCCCCTCGTAACGCAGTGGATTTTCGACCAAGTTCCAACCGCTTTGGTGCAACGCCCCGCGGATTCGAAGATCGCGATCGTTGGCTCCCTTGAGCCGCACGCGGCACGCCAAAGTGTCACCGGACTCCTCTTCCTCCATCTGCAACTCAATCTTGCCAGTGGCTTGAGCGAAGGTGATTGATGGGATCAAAAAAGCGGAACTGAACGCGAGTCCTAAGGAAATTTTCTGAACGAACGTCATGGGCTTCCGGCCTGCGAAAGTTGCTAAAGCGTTGAACGAATCAGGTGCTGGTTTTTAGGGAGGGTGCGGATACCTCCATTGTAATTAGCCCCCCTGCTGTTTCTGGGGTGGTCAAGGCCCGGCGACAGTTTTGGGGGTTCACGGTATACTCGCCTGCCGCGTGGCGCGGTTATAACGTTTGCAGGTTTTTCATAACCCGAAGCGTGAGCTAGGGACCCGCATAGCGCGAACGATACCACCCTATAGATTAGAACTTACTGTGCCCCATGGCCGATTGGCGAGACCTCTATCCCTTTCCGTCACAGTTCATTGAACTGGCGGGCGGAGTGAAATTGCACTATGTCGAAACGGGTGTCGAAACGGGTGCACGGCCTGCGAGTTCCAGTGCCGATCGACCGACTGTATTGTGTGTCCACGGTAATCCGACTTGGTCATTTACCTACCGCCGTATACTGACCGATCTCAGCCCTGAGGTGCGCGTTGTGGCTGTAGATCACATTGGCTGCGGACTGAGCGACAAGCCTCAGCAGTACCCTTATTCGCTCGAGCAGCACATCGCGAACTTGGTGCAGCTGATCGAGCGGCTCGACTTGCGACGAGTCACTTTGCTGGTTCATGACTGGGGCGGTGCCATCGGCTTAGGCGCTGGCTTGCGGGTACTTGATCGCATCGCAGGTGCCGTCATTCTCAACACCGCCGCCTTTCCGCCTCCCTATGTTCCGCTGCGAATTGCCGCCTGCCGAATTCCAGTCATTGGAAACTGGGCGATGCGTCAGCTGAATCTATTTGCCTTGGCGGCGCTTAAGATGACGCTCCATCGATTGCCGAAGCTTGATCCGGCAGTCGCCGCTGGTCTAATAGCGCCGTATTCCAATTGGGCCAATCGCGTCGCTATCGCCAGATTTGTTCAAGACATCCCGCGCGGTCCCACCAATCCGACTTGGCAGTTACTGGCGAACATCGAGCAACAGCTAGCGCGCTACAGCGACCGTCCAGTCAAGCTAGTCTGGGGCATGCACGATTGGTGCTTTAGACCTGAATGCCTCTACCGATTCCAAAAGCTATTGCCACACGCCCAGACGCAAGAGCTTGGCGATGTGGGGCACTATGTGATGGAAGAAGCCGCCAACGAAGTGCTTGCTGCACTGCGCTTGCAACTTGCGGTGTGATGGCGTTCCGGTGGTGGCGCACGGTGACAACGATGCACGCATGGGAAACCGGTGCTAGCGCACATCGGCTAATTAGCCATCCGCAAACTTCAAAGCGCCTTCCAAAAAATCAATCCATTGACAATCAACATAACAGTGGACGCAAAGGCCTGCGGAAGGTAGCGGCCATCTCGCGTACGTAGAAATGTCCAACCCGTTGCGATTGTTCCAATTACTGCAGGAATGACCAACATTTGCAAGCAGTTTTCAAGCAAATCGGGTTTAAGCCAATAGCAAGTGAGAACGGCAAGCCCCAGAGCTGGCCACGCCCAAAACCAAATTACAAGAAACCGCCGCGAACGCATTTCCGTAAATCGTTTAAATACCGCCACTGTCCGAAGTTTCCCATCCACAATCTGCCCGCCACAGTTGCTACAGCACTTCGTTGTCGTCACGAACACACTCAATCGACTCAGATCATACGCACAGTCGGGACACTTTAGCGAATACAGCTTCGCCTTTCTTTCCGCCCAAACAACTGGGACCAGAAATAGCACGAAGGATGGCAGGATCAAGATGGCGGGTGTTGCTTCTGCCGCCGACTTGCCAAAGCGGCCTTCAGCGAATCGCATGCACGTTTCTTGAAACTGAACGAGCACGCCCCAATAAGCAAAGACCAACAACAAACCGACAGCGATCGCCGGCATTAGCAATCTTGCCCGGCGACTCTGAAGGTTCTTGATGTCTTCCGTCGTGAACATGCTGATCGGAGTTTCGAAAGTTAATTCCGTAGACGAGTACCCCAAATGCCAGTTCTAAAAGGCCTCAAAGCGAACTAACCTAGGCGCAAAAGCGTCTAGTGCTCTGTCCACAATAGATTTTTGAGTTTGGTTGTTTGGGTTTTCGTGTGCCACTGGCTGTGCCAGTGCAAACGAAGGAAACAGTTCGAAACAAAAAGGTGGTCGATCCAATACATGAGTCCTAAACGGAAATCTGTCGAAGTGATGCGGTTCGAATTAGCAGATGCGTTCAAGTGGACTGCGTCTCAACCATGGCGATTTACCGATCACCCAACTTGATCGTCACTTAAACCGTACAACTTCGGCGGCTCTCGTGTTACGCTGTTCGCACTAGGGAGTCTACTATTGGTGAACAATAGCTCCTTCGTTTGCACTGGCACAGCCAGTGGCACACGAAAACCAGAATACTCAACCCCAGAATCAAATTGTGTCGAAGCACTGGGTTCAAACTGATTTTGGGTTATTGCGTACTCAATGAAATGACGCCGCTAAGACAGGTTAGGCGGTTGCTACTTGTCTTTCGCAACCGTCAACCAAATCTCGTCCAAAAGGATCCATGGTCGAAGCGTGAATTTGACCGCTTGCGGCTCAGCGATAGCCATGCCTGCATCGTCCACTGGCGTTGCGATCAACTCGATTGGTTTCTGAAACGCCAGAGCTTCGGCCGCTGCGTTCAATTTCAATTTGACGGACTTCGCCGAGTCTCCCTTGCCCTCAGAATTGGCCTTCTCCAGCGTAACGCCTGCGGGCAAATTCTTGGCAGTGAACTCCAATCGCTGCGAAAATCCGGAACGCCGGTCGATGGTCACGGGGATCTCAAGTGATTTGCCGATACTGACTCGAAAATGGTCTGCGGCCACCGACACGCCCACGCTAGGTTCGACAACACCTACCTGCAACTCATAGGCATGCCTCAAACTACCCGAATCAGCAAGATCTGAGACCTCAACCACGACTTCCCCGTCTTCGGTGGGCTTGAACTCCACCGCTGAATCAGAGTTACCTCGCCCGGAGTCATCGTTCTGAGCAATCTGAGTTTTCAGATCCGGCTTTAGAATACGCAGCACCGAGTCTAGCTTGAATCCGAAATCTCTTGATTCGATAGTCGCGCGATAGTTCACTCCCGAGCGAACGCGAATCCGAACACGGTCGACTTCCTTCGCATTCAAAATATGACCAAAGTACAGTAGTGGAAGATCGAATACGTGCTCCGCGATTGTCTGTTCATCGATTCCATACGACGCATTGGGAATCGACTGGATCGGGAACCCTTGCCATCCCTGAGCTGCTTGCAGGGAAAGCGTCTCAGGCGAAACACTAGTTGCTGGACTTACTTCGAAAGGCGCTCCTGGGGATAGGTTCCAACCAAAAGCAACTGGAAGCAATTTGTCCCGCGGAACGTTGCGAAACGGCAGCGTATGATCCAGATAAGCGGTCGTGGTGACTCGCATCGCATAGTTGAAATTTGCGCCACCAGCGAACCCAATGGTTCCGGTCGGAATTTCCGGAAAACAGAACAATCTCAGATAGTAATCCGCATCTTTCCTGGCCGTGAAAATCAACTGCGGATCTAACCCGTGGTTGTCTTCGGCTTGGGAAACCACCAGACCGCGCGCGTCCACCAACTGCAACACGGAGTCCATTGGCGACGCCAGGAGTGAATGTGCGGTAACACTCGCGACCAGCTGTTCACCGGTTCGCAAACTAACCTTCCACATATCCACATCACCATTCTTCTCAAGCTTGCCCACGATCGTGGTTGGCATTACTAATGGAGTCGCTTTGAAGAGGTTCTCGTTGGGCTCAGTTTCCGCGACGACGCTAGTTGATTCCATGAGCAGCGGGACGAGCGATGAAGCTGATTGGTCATCATGGACTCGTATCCAAGCCGCTCCGACAGCTGTCGCTGGCGGGTTGACTAGAAACTCGCCCGCCTTCTCGCCGCAGCTCACGGATACACCTGCTACATTACATTCAATTTTCACTGGCCACTGCGGGAACTTACCATCCGCTTTGATGGTTGTTGCAATGCCACGCTGAACAGCTGGAGGGAAGAACCGGTCGAGTTCAACTTGTGCGTGAGCATCCAAGGCTTGAATGGCGATAGACAGCAGCGTGCACAAATAGATTAGGTCGATAGTTCTATTGGATTTCATTCAGTTGCAATCGGCTTTACACAACGGACTAGCCCATCAATTCCGAAATCGGCTCGGGATCGCTGACCAAGTGTGTTGGTCTTCCCTCTGGAGTAAATAGGATCTGATTTGGATCGATGCCAAGTTTCTTGTAGATGGTTGATACGAAGTTCTCGGGTGAGAGGACGCGCTCTATTGCCGCGTAACCTTGACGATCTGTTGCGCCGACAACTTGGCCGCCCGGCGTCCCACCCCCAGCGAACATGACGCTCATCGCATTTGACCAGTGGTCTCGACCACCGTCATTATTGACTTTCGGTGTTCGTCCAAATTCCCCGAGAGCGATCACCAAGGTGCGTTCGAGCATGCCTTGTTGCTTGAGGTCCTCAATTAATGCCGCGATCGAAGATTCGAAATCGGGTACTTTCTTTTCAAAGGCATCGAACAGTTTGGTGTGATGATCCCAACCGCCGTCATAAAGCGTTACGAAGGGCACTCCGGCTTTGACCAGGCGCCGGGCCAACAACGCTCTTTGGCCGAAGCCGTTGCGACCATAGGCATCCCGAACAGAATCGGGTTCGGCATGGATATTGAACGCCGCTTGAGCCTCTTGGCTGGTGATCAGTTGCAAACCCTGTTGGAAGAACTCATCGGTCGCCAAAACAGGATCGCCGGCAGCTTCGTCCTTGATTCGTTTCAGTTGATCGATGTGCTTGCGAATATCTTGCCGCGTGCTGAACTGAGCATCGGTCAAACCGTTGGGAATGGTCACGTCGCGGACCCGGAAGCTACTGCTGGTTGGACTGTCGGGAACAACGAATGGCGCGTACTTGGCGCCAAGAAAATTCGGGCCTCCAGAACGCGACATCGAAGGCATCGAGAAATACGGTGGAATGCCGTTGGGAGCTCCTATCTGCTGCGCGACAAC
Source organism: Pirellulaceae bacterium (assembly GCA_033761895.1). Lineage (GTDB taxonomy): Bacteria > Planctomycetota > Planctomycetia > Pirellulales > Pirellulaceae > Aureliella. Next base: position 10,968 of record JANRMD010000367.1, read on the forward strand.
ACTTCCCAAACTCGGATGGAAACTGACGAACGCGCCGCAGCCCACAGGGATGCGTGGCGGAGCGCCGGTCATCATGTAGTGATTACCCGCACCGTGATTACCTTGATCGTGACGGATGGAACGAACAATGGCAAGTTCATTCGAAATGCTGGCCAGTCGCTTCATCGGTTGCGAAAAATGAATTCCAGGTGTTTGCGTCGGAATCGATGTGAACTGGCCACGGATTTCGACAGGCGCGTCAGGCTTGGGATCAAAGGTCTCATAATGACTTGGTCCGCCATCCATCCAGATCAAAATGCACGCGTCCGCTTGACGCGGCGCTGCTTGATTCTCGCCAGCTCGAGCCCTGAGCGCACCGCTCAAGCCGCCTGCAATCAACCCGCCGAGTCCCAATCGCAAGCAATCTCGGCGATGCATGCCTTCGCAATTTCGGTGGATGCGCATCATCTATAATCCTTTTTACTTATGACACTGGGTGATTTTTGACACTGGTAAAGTTGTAGCTTTAGTTCTGGATACTGCACTCAGGCGCATTCAACATCGCCCACATCAAGTCTTCGATCGCGCCACGCCGCTTGTCGCCCGCAGCAGTGAGCAAGTCAGTAGCATAAGTCCGCTCTTCGTCACTCGGGTAACGCGAGAAAACCGCCAAATAGAGCTCGTTGACAATTTCTGTGGCGCTCATGTTGCTCTTGGCTAGCCTCGCGATTCTTCCTTCGTCGCTACGAATTCGCCGGTCAATCTCCGGAGAATTCATCAGATGGAGGGCTTGAGTTACTGTCGAACCGGGCGTCCGTTCGCAAGGGGGATCTTGATTTTCGTTCGGGCGACCAAATGTATCCAGGAACATCGAACTGACACGATGTGTCCAAACTTGATTGGCCCGAGCCCCAGGCCACATTCCGTCGAGCGAATTTGGTGTCTCAGTGATATCAGCCACTGCATCAAGCAACACTTCAGCGCGCAGTTGATGACGGTAATGGCGGGAGTAATTCAAGCGATCCGAAACGTTTGTTTCGTTCGGAATCGAACTTATCGAATACACGTTTGAAAGCGTGATGGTCTTGAGCAGGTTCTTCAAATCATAGTTGTTATCCTGAAAGTGCTTGGCCAAGGCGTCGAACAATTCAGGATTGGTGGGCGGGTTGGTTGAACGAATATCATCCACGGGTTCAACGAGTCCTCGACCCATGAGCGCTGCCCAAACGCGATTGACTTGAACTTTTGCAAAGTAATCGTTTCCTTTGGAAGTCATCCAATCCGCCAAGGACGTGCGTGGCTCGGCTCCCTCCTCGATTTCCGGCGTCTCACCGAACAACGTATGCGGCTTGAGAACTTCGCTGGTAACCGGATGCTTTACGGCGCCTTTGGTGGAAACGAGAATCACTTCTTCGCCACCAGAGATAGGCGGAGACAGCCCCGTACCTTTGCGATCAACTTTGGCAAAGTAAGCGGCAAACTGATAGAAGTCGCGTTGACTCCACTTTTCAAACGGGTGATGGTGGCACTTCGCACATTCGAGTCGCACGCCCATAAACAGTTGGCTGATCAGGGTAGCGATCTCTTCAGGTTCGCGTCGATCGCGGTACAGTGTTGCAGCTCCGTTTTGCCAGGTGCTGCCTTTGGCTTCGATTAACTTCCGCGCGAATTGATCGTAGGGCACGTTGTCACGGAACTGCTGCCGAATCCAGTTGTCATAATTCAAAACAGCCTTAATACCCACTCGGTAAGGATTCGGACGCAACAGGTCAGCCCACTGATTGGCCCAATGGTCAACGTACTCGGGGCGCTCCAGCAACTGGTCGACCAGGTATTCGCGCTTGTTCTCCGACTGCGTATCGAGAAACTCCTTGGCTTCGCTGACCGATGGTAAACGTCCTATCAAGTCGGTGTAAACCCGGCGCATAAAGGTCGCATCATCGATGGGTGCCGAGGGTTCCGTGGCGGTCTTCTGCAGTTTCGCATAGACCAGATCGTCGATAAAGTTACGACGAGGGAGTTGGGCGAAGTAGTCCGCAGCCAGGCTTCGCGATTGCGGGATCACAATGTTCGCAACGCAGATGTGGTTCATGTAACGCGCCATGATGGCAGTCTCACCAGGCAGCGAGCCGGCTTGCATTACCCCTTGCGCGTCCACGGCAACCACCACCGCTTCGTTGGCCAGATAGGAAGTCACCTCAGTGACATCACGCACCGAACCATCCGAGTATTTGGCAGTTACCTTCAATCGCAGCGACTCGCCGGGACGCATCGTAAAGTCGGTTTGCGCGAGCTCGACGCTCTCGAGTTTCGCTTCACCCGGCAAAGAGCGCTGCGCACCCTGTTGGATCCACTTGAGTAGGACGTTGTAGGCTTCACTGCCGATCGCAAAACGCTGACCGCCACCATGCGGCAACTCCGCTGTCGCCTTTTGAAGGAGCAAACTCTTTTCGGGTGAAGCGGGAAACAAGCGTCGTCCACGACCTTGCTGAGTAATCTGGTCGAAGTCGAAATCGGCGTCAAAGCCGAGCAGGGATAACTGAAAGCCGTTTTGGCCACGCTGTTTTCCGTGGCAAGCACCCGCATTGCAACCTGTTGAAGTCAAGATCGGCTGCACATCGAGCTCGAAACTGAGCGGTTGCTCGGAGTGACTGCTGTTCACCAGGCACGCTACCGCAACGAGCGCACTTGCAATTGCACGGAGATTGAGCATCGGCCGGTTGAGCTTAGGGCACATGCGAATCCAGTTGCTGTTAGGTGGGAGGAAAGCGGATATTCGGAGCCGCTTTGCTATTGGGTAGGTATTTCAAGTATAGCATAAAAGCATCCTGGGGGCATATCGAAATCGTGCAGTTGCTCTGCAACTTTGCAACAGATGCGATCCTGAAATAGCCGGTGGTTCACGCCTGGCGAACCAAGCACCAAGCACCAAGCACCAAGCACCAAGCACCAAGAACCAAGAACCAAGAACCAAGAACCAAGAACCAAGAACCAAGAACCATTTTCTGGTAAAACTAGACGTAATCCCCAACTTCAGGATGTGATTGCGGGGAAAGCAAAATACCTCGACCCAGAAAAGCCACTCCATGGAAAACCCCTACGAGAGCACCCCCGTCCCAGTTAGCTTACAGTCAGGCATGGATTCGGATTCAAAGCCACAGGTTTGCGTGTGGTATTCGGTCTACTGCGCGTGCTTCTTGTTGCTTTACATCTTGGTCGGCATTGGTGGAATCATATTGCTGCTGTTTGCGAATGAAATTGCAGCCAGTGGTTCTCGGCCAGACAAAGACGCGGAACGAATCAGCAATATTGTGGGCGGAATTTTTTTGATGGTGATTTCGTTTTTCTTGAGCATCGTTTTTGCGGTGGGATTGAACGTTCCGCGCAAGAAATGGGGTTGGATTTACGGCTTCTTCCCGATAGCAATTGGGCTGACCAGTCCCTGCTGCATGCCAGCTTCAATACCGCTACTTATATTTTGGTTGAATCCCAGAACCAAGCGTTGGTTCAATGTGGACTAGATTGTTAGCTAGCCGAGTTCGATTTCCGAAAGAGCTGCTGCGAGGATTTTCTGGGCCATCTACATCGAATCCAGTACGTTCATACGTGTTGAGTAAACTCTATCCTTCGCGACGTTGTTAAGGGCTGCACCAATAAACGACTGCGACGGAAGAATTCTATCCTTTTGAGCGACTTTCACGAGCTGTCGCTGGTTTGCGAGCGCCCTCCTGACCGCTTTTACACTTAGAGATTACCATTAGTTGACAATACTGTCGGAGCGGACGGCAGTAATTACCAAACCAGAACACTTACGTTCTTCGGAAACCCTTGGGTGGTGAGCACATCGAGACGCAATGGTTGCGGATTGTGTGACTATCGAGCCATAAAAAGTTTGTCTTTGCGAAGCCGGTGGTATGTTTCACTGTCACCAAAGACATTTGCCCAATCAGTTGAGAAGGACACCTAGAAGTATGCTCATGCGACATCCGCATCCTGAATTACAATTTGCATACAGCCTGCCTTATGGAGCTGTAGTCACTGACCGTGGCGTGCAGTTTGTCGTCTTCAGCCGCAGCGCGACTGCGATGCGGGTCCTGCTTTACGATCATGTCGATGATCGCGAACCATGCGAGATCATCGAATTCAATCGTGACACGGACCGATGGGGAGACGTGTGGAGTGCATTTGTGCCGGACATGGGTCCGGGGCAGCTGTACCATTTCCAGGCTAGTGGTCCATTCGATCCTGAGTTGGGTCAATGGTTTGATGGCAACGCGCGTTTGGTCGACCCGTATGCGAAAGCGCTGGCGGGTTGCTTCCAACCGAGTACCGATGGCATCATTCGTCCGCCCAAGTGTGTTGTGGTCGATGACTACTTCGACTGGGAAGGCGATCGCCATCTCCGACGTCCGCTCTCCGAATCCATCATTTACGAAACCCACGTCCGAGGTTTTACCAACAGTAAGACGTCCGGTGTGGAGCATCCAGGTACGTATCTGGGGCTGATCGAAAAGATCCCCTATTTGCAAGACTTGGGAGTGACGGCCGTAGAGTTGATGCCGGTCCACGAGTTCCCGATCCTCGACATCCATGGAAACCGGAAGGAGCGTCCCAATTATTGGGGTTACGATCCACTGGCTTTCTTCGCGCCGCACCGTGGCTATGCTCACAGCAAAGAACCGGGCGCGCAGGTGAACGAGTTCAAGACGATGGTCAAAGCGTTGCACGCCGCAGGCATCGAGGTCATCCTCGACGTGGTGTTCAATCACACCTGCGAAGGCAACGAACATGGCCCCGTCTTGGGATTCAAGGGACTCGAGAATCGTGTTTACTACATCCTCAATAGCGGCGGTAGTCACTACAGCAACTATTCGGGATGCGGTAACACACTGAATGGTAATCATCCGATTTGTCGCGAGTTGATATTCCATTGCCTACGGCACTGGGTACACAACTACCACATCGATGGTTTCCGGTTTGACTTGGCCAGTATTTTGTCACGCGATCGCAACGGCAACTTGATGCCCAATCCACCCTTGGTGGAAATGATCGCCGAAGACCCGATGTTGGCCGATACGAAGATCATTGCAGAAGCGTGGGACGCAGCCGGCGCCTATCAGGTCGGCTCGTTCGGTGACTTGCGATGGGCGGAGTGGAATGGACGGTATCGAGACGATGTGCGTCAGTACTGGCGCGGCGACGATGGGCTCACTGGTCCACTGGCGACTCGCATTGCGGGTTCCTCGGACTTGTACGAGCACGCTGGTCGGGCGCCTTACTGCAGCATCAATTTCATCACGAGTCACGATGGTTTTACTTTAAATGACCTGGTCAGTTATAAGGAGAAGCACAACGACGAAAATGGTGAAGGTAATCGAGACGGTGACAACAACAACTGTAGTGACAACTACGGCATAGAAGGTCCGACTCGCCGCAAACCGATCGAGGATTTGCGGCTGCGTCAGATCAAGAACATGATGGCGACACTCTTGTTAAGTCAAGGTGTGCCGATGATCGTGATGGGAGACGAGATTCGTCGAACACAGAACGGCAATAACAACGCCTACTGCCAAGACAATGACACGTCTTACTTCAACTGGTCGTTTGTTAAGCGAAACGAAGACCTGTATCGGTTCGTGAAAGGTTTGATTAGGGTGCGTAAGAGTCAACCGACTTTGCGTCGCACTCGGTTCCTGACTGGTCGTCCGTTTGATTCGCGTGGCGTAGCTGACGTGAATTGGTTCAACCACCTTGGCCTGCCGGTCAAGTGGGAGAAGCCGGCCGGATCGCTTGTGTGTTGGCTGCCTGCACCAGCCAAGCATGATGATCCTGAAGGCACGGGCCGGGACTTGTTGTTGCTGTTCAACGGCACCCACGAGTCTGTGAAGTTCACTTTGCCAGAACAGATCCGAGGTGTGCGTTGGTGTCAGTTGATCGATACGGCCGCCGAGTCGCCAAATGACATTTTCCCGAATTTGGATGGCCCGATCGCCGCGTCAAATCGACAAGTACCGCTGATTTATCGCAGCTTGCAGGTTTTTGTTTCCGAGAAGACTACCTAGTGCTTTATTCACGTTAGATTTTAGGATTAACCGGAGTGCGTTAGCACCGGTTGACGCGGCAGAAACCGGTGCTATCGCACTTCGGTTGATTTTCCGAACCCGAATTCTTAATGTGGACAAGCAGCATTTTGTAGAGAACCGACCGCAGATAGATTCGTAACATGTAGCTAGATTCGCGAGAATTCGGCGAACAAAGAGTAGCCGGATTCACAAGAATCCAGACTACCGAAATGATGGCGTCGCGATTGATAGTTCTGGGGCACTAAACAGAGGAGGAGCTAAACGTTTTTGCTTTTTTGTATGAACGTCCATGCTTCGGTTTTTTTAACTTGTTCGTCGAATCAGAGCATGAGACGCACAGTCCGATTGTTAGTATCAACTGTTAGTTAAAGCCGTTTTGTACGGCTATGCGAGACGACGAAAGCGCCCGCTTCACCCTCCGGTCGCCAGTCGAAAGCCTGCTTTAAAAGCAACTCAGGGTCCAACAAAGCTGCCAGTGTCCGAGAGCCAATTCTCGCGATGCTGGCAGCTTTTTTTTCGTTGGGATGTTCGAGACCGCTATGCGTTTGCACATGCGGATCTAACAGCAACTACGTATTGCGTAGCAGCGGGAACAGAATCACATCGCGAATGCTCTTCGAGTTCGTGAGCAGCATTACCAATCGATCGATACCAATCCCCAAGCCACCAGCGGGAGGCATGCCGTTACGAAGCGCCAGCACAAAGTCGTGATCCATCTTCGCCATGGAATCATCTTCGTTCTGACCTTCGAGCTGCTGACTGAAAAGTTGCTCTTGCAGTAGAGGGTCATTCAACTCGGTGTACGCGTTGGCCAGTTCCATGCCGTGAATGAACATCTCAAAACGCTCAGCCACTTCGGGGTTCGACGTCTTGCGTTTCGTCAGTGGACAAATGCTCGCTGGGTAATCCGTAACGAAAATCGGACCCACCAGCGCATCTTCAACCGTCTCTTCAAACACCTCGCTCTTGATCACGTCTTGGTGTTTGCCAGCGGTCTCAATGCCAAGTTTTTTGGCAAGCGCAGCAATCGCTGCGTGATCGGTCGGGTCGACACCCGCATGTTCGCGGAACAAGTCGTCATAAGTGCGGCGCGCGAACGGAGGGGTGAAGTCGATGGGCTTGTCACCCCACATAACTTTGTAACCCTGGCCAGTCGCAGCCAGCGCGTTCAAAATGATCTGCTCCGTCACGTCCATCATGACTTCATAGTTCGCAAACGCCTCGTACAGCTCGATCATCGTGAATTCGGGATTGTGCTTGGGGCTGATCCCTTCGTTGCGGTAGACTCGCCCCATTTCGTAGACCCGTTCAATACCCCCGACGAGCAATCGCTTGAGATGCAACTCGAGAGCAATCCGCAGAACAAGCGGCATGTTCAATGTGTTGTGGTGCGTTAGAAACGGTCGAGCCGCAGCGCCGCCAGCGATTGTGTGCAGCGTCGGGCCTTCGACTTCGATATAGCCACGCAAACGAAGCGTTTCGCGAATCGAAGAGATGATCTTGGTACGATTGAGGAAGGTCTGCATCGAGCCTTCGTTGTAAGTCAAATCGAGGTAACGTTGGCGCTGCTTCAATTCGGGATTGGTTAGACCAGCATGCTTTTCCGGCGGCGGCTCCATGGTCTTACACATGAAGTGCAGCTTTTCTGCAAAAACTGTAAGCTCGCCCGTATTGGTGCGTCCCAGTCGTCCGTCGACGCCGATCCAGTCGCCCAAATCGTAGTACTGAGCGACTTCAAAATCTTGATCGCCGACTTGGTTCTTGCCAATGAAAATCTGGATGTCACCGGTCCAGTCGCGGAGGTTGACAAAGATCAGTTTTCCAGTCGGTCGCATGAGTACGATGCGGCCCGCCACGCGAACTTTCGGCCCGATCTCTTCGCCCTTGCCTTGATCTGCCTTCCACTGGCGATAGTCCACCTTCGCTTCACCATCCAAGTCAGGCAACGCGAGCTCGGTGCCGGATTCGAGCCGAAACTTGACTTCGCCTGCTCGTTCACGGACAGCTTGGTTGAGCGTACGATCGGGAAAGTAGTGTCCCCATGGGTCAACACCCAGCGACTCCAGTTTATGCAGCTTGGCCAGTCTCGCCGCTTGATGTTGTCCGAGATCATCGCCGCCGTCAGCTTCCACGCTTGGGTTTTGGGTATCCGTCATTCGCCGAACCGTTTCTGTATTGACTAGAAAAATTGCTTAGTTGGCACAAAGCGAATCGAAGATTTTAGCCGCCGACGATACCTTCGCCCAGTCGGGGCTTTCTCGCACTAGTGCTCTGTCCAGATTAGATTTTTGGGTAGCGGAATGCGTCAAGCATTTCGAGGACGAGCCGGACGGGATGTTGCGACTCGGAGAAGCGTAGGCTGCTAACAACCTCAGCCCTCGTCGCCATTCGTCACCGCGTCTCAAGATTAGTGAGAAACCGAACGATCCGCAGAGTAAATCCATTGGTATCTACACAACTTGAGCTTCTCGCTATAGTGCTGCTATGGAAATCAATCTCAAGGATGAGCGACTCGAAAAGCGTTGGCTGTTTTTAGTTCGGTCG
>JANRMD010000368.1:0-12897 GCA_033761895.1 Pirellulaceae bacterium
TCGGCGATGTGCGAGTCGAGCCTCAGCAGCACGTGCAGATGGTTATCCATCACCGCAAAGCCCCCAACGGAAACAGCGAAGATTTCCGCAAGTTCCTTAAGTCGTCTTTCGATCCAACCTTTGCGGTCACCTGAGTGCGAATCTTCGCCTTCGGCCATAAGGTGGGCGTGCCTGACGCAGCGGGAAATACTGTGATACCAACGACTTACGGCGACATCGACCAATTTTGAGCGTGCGATAGTCATATCTGATTCTCCTTGGTTAATCCGCAGAGTTTACCAAAGTCGCCGGTGGGGTGTCAAGCTGCATCGCCTGTCCTTTTAGTTCTTTTAGCTGTGGGACATGGAGGGTCCGGTGGCCTAAAGCCGATAGTTCTACACCCCACATCCGCAAGCGGTGGTCCAAACGCGTCCATCGGCAGCCATGATGGGTGTGTGTTCATGAACGGGTGGAGTCGGCATGCTATTGTTGTATCCGCAGTAGTTAGCGACTGGCGACCAATTCGGGCTAACCGCAGGAAGGCTCGGTGCTAGGTTCGCATAGTCGCCAGCACCGTAAACGATTTTGCCGCCAACGACCGTGAGTACACTTTCGATGCGTCGAATCTCCTCGGGAACAACTTGGAAGTAGTCGTCCGAGAGAACCGCGAGATCTGCAAAGCTGGCTGGCGATAGCGTTCCCTTGCGATCATCTTCATTGCTGAACCAGGCGCTGCCTTGGGTGTAGAGTCGCAAGGCTTCTTCACGTGACAAACAGTCATCGGGAGCATGGAGGACTGTTCCGCCAACTGTTTTGCCCGTTACCAACCACCACAGGCAAGTCCACGGATGATAACTTGCGACTCGAGTTCCATCCGTCCCCGCTCCAACTGGAATTCCCATCTTGAGCATCTGCCGGATCGGAGGCAGTCGTTGGGCTTTCTGAACTCCGTATCGGCGAATGAAGTACTCGCCTTGGTAAGCCATCCGATGCTGAATTGCGATTCCACCTCCGAGCTTTTGGATTCGTTCAAGATTTCGATCGGTCACTGTTTCGGCGTGATCAATAAACCATCGTAGGTGATCAATTGGATGTTCACGATGAACATGTTCGAAGATGTTCAGGAACCGGTCGATTGTCTCATCGTAGGTTGCATGAATTCGCCAAGGCCATTTGGCTTCTGCCAGCATCATAACAATCGCTTCGACTTCGGATTCCATAATTGGTCTAAGGTCAGGGCGTGGTTGTAGGAAATTCTCAAAGTCAGCAGCGCTCCAGGCAAGATTCTCACCGGCTCCGTTTACTCGCAGCAGATCCGAACCCGAGCCTGGCTTGGTCATTCCCAGCCAGCGCGTGTAGTCTTTGAGTTCTTCGCCGGGCTTCTGCGCAAACAGACTGTAGGCAATTCGCAGCGTAAGGTGCCCATCCCTTTCAAGTTGATTGACGATCGCATAGTCTTCTGGGTAGTTCTGTCCACCTCCGCCGGCATCGGCAACACTGGTGACTCCGAATCGATTAAGTTCTCGCATGAAGTGCCGTGAAGAGTTGAGTTGATCTTCCATCGACAACTTTGGCGCGTTCGCAATGGTCGAATAGAGTATCAAGGCGTTTGGCTCGGCGATAAGCAATCCAGTCGGAATGCCGCGTTGGTCTTTGACCACCAAACCACCCGGTGGATTAGGCGTATTCTTATTGATACCCAATGCATTGATGGCTGCCTTATTCAGCATGGCTGAATCGTAGAGATGCAACAAAAACACGGGAGTGTCCGGCGCAGCTTCATTCAATTCCTTGAAAGTTGGCATCCTTCCTTCAGCAAACTGAAACTCGTTCCAACCACCGATGACTCGAACCCATTGAGGCGGCGGCGTCCGCGCTGCTTGTTCTTTCAATTGCCGCATCGCCTCCGTAAGTGTTGGGATACCATCCCAACGTAATTCGAGGTTTGAAAACAGACCTGCTCGAATCATGTGCAAGTGCGAGTCATTGAGGCCAGGTATGACTCGGCGATTCTCCAAATCGATTTCTAGTGTGTTCGCATCCGCCAGTCGTAGGATCTCGTCATCCGAACCGATCGCTTGAATACGACCGTTCGAAATTGCAATTGCAGCAACATCAGGTTTGTTGCGAACTTGAGTGGTGATTCGACCGTGGTGTAGTATCAGTTCGACGGACATGAGCAACACTTTTCATATGAGTTTTTGGACGGGGGCACTGTTTCCGGAGTGAGTATGTAGCCATCGGTGAAACAACTTGGTAAGCACTGGCATCAGTACCCAGGCGAGCGTTGCGACCACGGCCAAATTGGTGAAAGCAACGCCCAACAGCCAGTGATAGTGGCTTAGCAGCGGTTTCAGCGTACTCGACCAAAACAGAACTGCCGGCATTACGCCTAAGTAAGTGACTACAGCCATTTTCCAACGTGGTGGCATGTGATTGCCGCCAGTTCGAAAGAAAGCTTCCAGTCCGTGCAGTGGACGAATGAAAGGCTCGCCTTCGACAAGGTCCGCCGTGTCGCGTCTGTACTGTTGGTACAATTCTGAATCGTAGAATTCGCGTCGATGTTCATCACTGATAAACGATCGTAGAATTCCGTACTCGCGGCTTTCGGTCCCTGGAACAGGACGAATCAAATGCACACCGGTCGTGCCGCGATAGTCAAGGGAACGCTGGACAAATTGCAAAAGCAATTCTTCAAATTCGGCTTCCATCCCATCGCGCACCCGGATAGTGGCTGCGCAATGGACGGGCTGATTTTTCGAAGTTGTATCCGCCATATTCGCCTACTTCACTTTTTCGCCGCTTGCAGCATGTTGAAGCTAGTCATCAGGTTGCGATAATTCGGAAGATGATTGGACAGCAGGTTTCCAAGTCCCTGCAGGTCATTGCGCCAATCGCGGTGCAACTCACAGGCAACGGAGAACCAGTTCATCAACTGCACACCAGCAGCCGACATACGCTGCCACGCCGCCTGCTGGACCGTTTCATTGAATGTGCCAGAAGCGTCCGTCACAACGAAAACGTCGTAACCATCTTCGATCGCAGAAAGAGCCGGGAAAGCGACACAAACGTCAGTGACCACGCCCGCAATGATTAACTGCTTGCGACCGGTGTCTTTGATCGCTTTAACAAAATCCTCATTGTCCCATGCGTTGATCTGTCCTGGGCGATGAATGAACGGAGCATTCGGAAATCTCTCGATCAGTTCTGGAACAAGCGGACCGTTGGGCCCTTCATCAAAGCTAGTCGTCAAAATCGTTGGTAAGCCAAAAACACTCCGATGTCCGCCAAGGCAATCACGCTGTTCTTAAAATCGTCAGGCGAGAAATCTTGAACGAGCGAGATTAATCCGGACTGGTGATCGACTAGTAACAGAACCGCATCGTCTTTGGAGAGCTTTTTGTAAGGCGTTTTCATGGATTGGATTCCTTCGAGTTGCTAAGAAAAGGTAACATTCGTTCATTTGATACGGCTTAAAGGAATGCTGCTTTCGATAAAAGCGAGCATGTCAGCATTCAGTTGATCTCGATGTGTAGTTGGCAGTGCGTGTGGTGCGCCGGGATAGACCTTGAGGATCGATCCCTCAACTAGCTTGGCGGCGATTCGTGCCGTTACATCAATTGGGACGACTTGATCGTCGTCGCCATGCACGATCAGCGTCGGGACTTCGATCTTCTTTAAGTCTTCTGTCTGGTCGGTTTGCGAGAAGGCCGCGATGCAGTCATAGAGATTCTTCACACCTGCTTGCATACCTTGAAGCCAAAAGGTGTCGCATACACCTCTTGAGACATTCGCGCCGGGACGATTTGTGCCATAGAACGGAGTCGTGAAATCTTGGAGCAATTGCGCACGATCCGCTAACAGGCTGGCACGCAGGTCGTCAAAGACCTTCATCGGCACCCCTGATGGATTCGTATCCGATTTGAGCATTATCGGCGTTACGGCTGCCACCAAGACCACTCCAGCCACGCGTCTTGAGCCATGTCTGGCTACATAACGAGCGACTTCGCCACCGCCGGTTGAGTGCCCTACATGAACAGCGTTTTCTAAATCGAGCGTATTGACCAACGCGGCCAAATCATCCGCATAACTGTTCATGTCATTGCCGGTCCAGGGCTGCGAAGAACGACCATGGCCTCGACGGTCATGCGCAATACAGCGATAGCCACGTGACGCGAAAAAGAACATCATCTCGTCCCACGCATCGCTACTCAGCGGCCAACCGTGACTGAATACGATCGGCTGACCCGATCCCCAGTCTTTGTAGTAAAGTCGTGTTCCATCTTTCGTTGTGATCTCGGACATAGTCTACTTGCCTTATTGAGGTTTCTTGATAACTGAAGTTTCTTAGAACAGGGCACTTCAGCAACGCAAATTTCGCGCCGTAGCCAACGACATTTGTCACGAAGGAAGCGACTTGGTTAAGGTGAAGGAACTCCAACAGGGAGCGAGAACAAGGCTAGAACGAGAACTTGAGCGACCAGGAATGGTGGCTCAGACTGTGTCGGTGCAAGGGCATGAAGAATCCCAATTTTGAGGAATGCTTGGACGACCAATACGAAAGTGTTGAGGTACTGCGATGCAATGGCGGACATCAAATACACGCGTCGCCAAACTCGCTTTGTGGTCGCTCGGCTTTTGGAAAAGTATGCGGTGGCTAGCAACGCCAGCGTTAGTACACCGAAGACATGCGCGGGAGTTATCGAGGATGCGGGGAAACCAAATCCGGTAAGACTGGTTAACGCGGTTAACAAGAAGAACCCAAAGATCGCGGACGATTTCAGTTCACCTCGGAGCATTTGCAAGATAGCAGGAACACCGATCAGGATAGCGAAAAGGCTAATGGTCACATGGACCGCAGTGTAAGCACCAAGGATGGAAGGCATGACGTTCTCCTGAACTGGAAGTTATCTAAGTAAGTGCACCTACAATGGATTGCGAACAGCCCCTAGTGCTCTGTCCCGATTGTCCCGATTAGGTTTTGGGATTAACCGCAGTGCGTTAGCACCGGTTCCCGCGGCAGAAACCGGTGCTAACGCACTTCGGTTAATAAGCCACTAACCGGCAGAACCCGTTAAAAAAAGTGATTGGCCAGTCATCCAAGCGGCGTCGTCCGACGCTAAAAACACAACTCCCGGTGCTATGTGCGTCGGCAATCCCACGCGGCCCATGTGCGCCGGAAGTTCGACCCCATCCTGTACAAATCCGATAGCATGAGTTCCCTCAGTCGCAATCAGCCCTGGATTTACTGAGTTGACGCGTATCTTCCTGCTGCTCAGTTCCTTTGCAAACGTTCGGGTAAGATTGTCAACTGCGGATTTAGTTGCGTTATATACCGCGGTGCCTGGGGGCGAGAGCGTGCTTACAACTGAGCTTGTATTGACGATCACTCCGCCCTCAAGCGGCATACGTTTGACGACTGCCTGCGTTGCAAGAATAAGTCCAAGAACATTGAGATTAAACTGGCGGTGAAAGTGCTCAGGAGTGATCTCGCCAAGAGGAGCCGAAAGATAGATTCCAGCATTGTTGATAAGGATGTCGACTCTCCCAAATGCCGCTAACGCAGCGTCGAAGAATGGTTCAATTGCATCTGGATTTGAAAGGTCCGCCTGAAATGCGATTGCTTCACCTCCTCCCCCTTTTATCTCGTCCATCACTCGCTGCGCATCGCGCTGACTACTTGCATAGTTCACAACGACTTTTGCACCTTCGAGGGCAAGGGCCTTAGCGATTGCCGCTCCTATCCCCTTAGATCCGCCAGTAACAACAGCGACTTTTCCAATTAGTTTTCTACTCATTGCCAGGCTTCCTTGTGTTTGCGTTAATCTTCTGCAGTGGCACTTAGGACAAACGCCTTACTTGCCGTTTCAGTTAGCCGTACATGCCCTATCAGTTAGATCGTGTGCCAGCTTGCTGGACTGCCTCGAATCTAACCTCTACACTAAGTAAGCGTGGCGGCAGGACATCGTCTCGCCTTTTTCAAAGAGGCGTAGCTTCAGAGCTTTATTCATCTGATTGTCAAATCTCTTCGGAACCGACAATGTTGCCAAATCAAGAGGGGAATACGACCGCGATCGTCGAACGCTATGTCTCCCAATTAGCACAAATCCCTGAGGACGGGCAGCACGACGAGATCATCCGTGAACTGCTTGGGCGAGCGGTTGGACGACTGCATATGTTGTGCGCGACGGTTTTGTATCAGAGCTATCCCCGATTGACCCAAGCTCCGCTGAATCTGCAAGCCGAGGAATTGCTTAGTTCGGTTGTTGAACGCTTGCTGAAAGCCATGCAAAAAGCTCGACCGCATGGCGTTCGTGAGTTCTTTTCAATGGCGAACCAGCACATGCGTTGGGAACTCAATGACCTGGCACGACGCTTAGATAAAAAAGACCCCGACCTGCAGCTCCTGGAATCATTGGCTATTGCTCCTGAAAGCAGTGGCGCGGAATTAAGCCAGAGTGCTCGAAAAATGCTCCAAGCGATCGATGATCTGCCAGTGGATGTGCGAGAAGTATTTAGTCTCGTGCGTATTCAGGGAGTTTCGCAGGTCGAAGCAGCCGAGGTGCTAGGGGTCTCTGCAAAGACCGTGCAGCGCCGACTAAACCGCAGTCTGCTACTGCTTTCACAATCCCTCTCCGATGTCGATCTACGGGCGAAGTCAACCGAAGATGAGTGAACGCTCCAAGGCGAACGAACAGAAGATCACGGAATTGTTGGAGCATATTCTTGGAACAAATTGTGATCCGGCAGTGGCATGCGCGAAATGCCCAGAGTTGCTGCCAGAACTCTCTGAGCGTCTCAAGAAAGTCCGTCAAGTTGAACAGCAACTCAACGAGCTTTTTCCCAACATTGCCGAGCAGAGCTTCACGAACTTGGCGAAACGCAATCTGCCTAAAATTGAAGGCTATGATATTGAATGTCTCCTTGGCAGCGGCGGTATGGGAGTCGTTTACAAGGCCAGGCATCAGAAACTGAATCGTATCGTCGCGCTGAAGATGCTGCGCGCCGGCCAGCTTGCTTCGGAAGTTGAACTGTCTCGATTCACTCGTGAATTCCAGGCAATTGCGGAACTTCACTGCGCTCATATAGTTCAAATTCATGATGTCGGAGAGTCCGACGGGCGTCCATTTTTTACTATGGAGTATGTCGAAGGTGGGAGTCTGGCAGAGAGGCTGAATGGCACACCGCAACCAGCCAATCAAGCGGCTGAGATGGTCGCAACTCTTGCGGAAGCAATCCACTCGGCACATACACGCGGGATCATCCATCGCGACTTGAAGCCGGCGAACATCCTGGTATCAACTGAGGGGCTGCTTAAGATCGCAGACTTTGGATTGGCAAGGCATATCCAATGCGATCATCCATTGACCGTTAGCGGAGCGAAATTAGGAACGCCCAGCTACATGGCCCCAGAACAAGCGCTTGGGACTTCAGATTCGATTGGACCTTCGGTCGATGTGTATTCGCTTGGCGCAATACTCTACGAGATGTTGACGGGTAGACCTCCTTTTCGTGCCGAATCCGCGATTGAGACTCAGCGGCAAGTTGTTAGTGTTGATCCAGTCCCCCCCAAACGCATTAATGCAAGTGTACCGCGCGACCTTGAAACAATTTGTCTCACTTGTTTGGACAAACTGCCGCTTCGTCGCTACGCAACAGCTGGAGAGTTGGCGGAAGAACTAAAACGCTTTCTTCGTCACGAACCCATTCTCGCTCGACCAGTAAGCCGTGTAGAGCGAGTTCAGCGTTGGATTCGACGCAACCCTGCAATGACTGGCCTGGTGGTTTCCGGTATGACGATGACCTGCTTGGCGATCACGCTTGCAATACGTGAATACGAAGCTATGAAGCAAAGCAGTGCTGACTATCAGAAGTGGGAGCAGAGACTTGAGTTCGTAAATCGACTTGAGCTTGAAGGACGATTCTTGGAGGCTCGTGCAATACTTGGGCGTGTGCCCGATGGAGGCTCCAGTGCACTTCGAAAGCAGATTGAACGAGCCCAAACGGAACTAAATTTAGCAGAAGAGTTAGATGCGATTCGCATGAGCAGAGGCAAGTTCGTCCAAGGAGGTGGGATTGACTATGACGAATCGCACCGTAAGTATGAGACTACTTTTCGCAAGGCAGGAATCGGCGAAGTTGGCGAGGATCCAGAGCAAGTTTCCGAGCGAGTCATAGCTTCATCAGTCTATATTGCATTGGTCGCCGCTCTCGATGATTGGGCAGCCTGCGCTCAAGCGGAAACGAGGCGCTGGATACTCGACGTAGCTCGCCGAGCTGATCCAAATCCTTGGCGAGACAGAGTTCGCAACCAAGCCAACTGGGCCAACTTAGAAGAACTAAATCAACTTTCCGTCGAAGTAGACATTGGTGATCAACCGGTTACTCTGTTGGTTGCGATGGGCACGCGCTGGCGGAGACTGGGCGGAGATCCAAGGGAGTTTTTGAAACGCGTTCACCGCGAACATCCGAACGATTTCTGGCTGAATTTCGAACTCGGCGTACTCTTCGATGCGAGTGATTCGGCAACAACGGCTGGGTACAATCGCGTGGCGTTAGCGCTTCGCCCGGATGCTGCACCTGTGCATTTCAATCTCGGAATAGACCTTGCGAAGCTCGGCCAAATTGAGGATGCAATCTTCCACTTTCGACGCACAATTCAATTCGACCCCCAGCACTCCTGGGCCGAGTATCAACTGGCCATCTGTCTATCGAATTCTGGAAAGCAGTCCGAAGCGGTTGAACATTTACAAAACTTGCTAAAGTACTATCCAGATTTTCGCGATGCTCGCAACGCACTGCGAATTGCATTGGTGAAGCTTGGACGTCTTAAGGATGCGCACACCGTTTGGCAGTCAGTCCTCCAGAACCCTAGCGTTTCACACGCGGAGATTGACGGTTTTGCCGAACTGTGTTTGCACTTGGGCCGCGAACGCGAGTATGACCAAACATGCAAATTGCTAATGGAGCGTTTTCAATTCGAGGTGGATCCCCAAATCTGTGAACGAATCGGTCGGGCTTGTTTACTAAAGCCCACATCGGAGAGCGTTGCTTTGACAGCGAGCAAGTTTATTGATCGCGCATTGGTCAGTGAACTCCCTGAGGATCGACGCTGGGCACGTCCTTACCTGCTGTTTGCAAAAGCTCTGTCGGAATACCGTTTGGGGCGGTACGATGACTCAGTGGTTCTTTTACGAGGCGAGTCAGGCACGATTCTCCAACCGGCACCACAGATCCTTTTGGCAATGGCACTTCGCAAGCGAGGAGAGAAAGAGGAGCCCCAGAGCTTGCTTGCGGAATCAGTTGCGATTCTGAGTCAAAGTGATGATCCAAATACAAGGGAACACTGGATGATGATCGCGCTCTGCCGTGAGGCGCAAGCGTTAGTTGCTCTTGATGAAAACCCTGAGTAGTAGTGGATTGTCACAGCTTAATTTTAGGGTTTGTAATATCAGCCGGAACGCGCTACTAGCGTCCGGGAACCGGTGCTAGCGCACTGCGGCTAATCGTAATTTTTTAGTTTGACGCTCCACTAGTACTAGTGCTTCAGGACTTTGGCGTACGCCGTGAACTATTTGCCGTTGGGTCTGGCCATGCCGCCCATGCCGCCTCCAATGCCGCCTCCCATGCTGCTGGATGGTGTGCTGAACTCTAGATAGTCGGACTCGAGCTGTTCTTTGGGTTGCATAGCAGTGAGCATCTGGTTGCGGTCGAACTCAGTCGAGTAGCTGTATTCGACATCGAACGCTTTCTCGCCAAAACGCTCTGCTGGGACTTCGAGATCCCACCGAAGAATACCGCGCGGTTTAAGGACACGAGCATAGAGGCCATCGTTGGAAATCGGGAACTCAGGCTGCTTGAGCTGAACAGCGATGTCGGTTGATTGGCCTGTGAATGGCAACCGATCAAACAGTCGCAATTGGACACCCTCGCTCTTGAAGTTTGCAATGACGAGTCGATAGGTAAATGTCATGCGACGATTGCCGCCTTGCATCTCATCCGCCTTGCTGAGCAATTCGCGTCGAGTCCGAATTTGTTGGTCTGCGCCAAAACCTACAACAAGATGCTGACCGCTGGCGATGGATGGAATTTGCGATCGTCCGATGAAGCGATCATCGAGATAGATCATCGCCGGCCCTTTCAGTAAGCCCGCGGCGCGATTGTTGGTCAGTTCGGCTTCACGATAGGCAAAGCTACTCAGTAGCGGTGTAGCGACGTGGTAAAGTTTACCTGGCAATCTCACATCAAAGACTTGCACCATCTGCTGTTCGCGCCGCGAAGGAAGACTAACCGCTTGCTCAAGCTTGTAAACTTGACTGGCAATATCGTCGGTGGCGTCAACGGCCAGGGTCTTCAATTGGCTCGAATCGGCTTGTAACTCGATGTGTTGAATTTCATTGGCGAGATTGTTGAGTTCAAAGTCGCGAGCAAAGTTGTTTGGAGCTGCGGTCTGCGTTGTGTATTGGGATTCAGCGGCTTGCATGCGTTCTCGCAAAGTAACGGACTGTTTACTGATTTCTTCGCTGGTGGCAAAGGCGTTGGAAGGATCGTTGGATGCGGCCACACTGACACGTAGCGGCGTGAGCGCTGGGCCGGTGGCGCTGATCGAGGGCGATGCGGTGGATAGAGTCAGTTGAACTTGATTCCAGTCTTCGCCACTCATTTGCTGCACCAAGGCGCTGTACCGCAGGTCAAAAACAACCTGTCCTGTGAGGCCACGAATTGTGTACTGAGGGTCCCAGCCGCAACCCGTCACTAGGTAGCTCAGTTTGATCGTACCCGCTTTCCCACCGCGAGCGGCGATTTGCAATTTGGCTTCGTACAAGGGTGATGTCGACTGCGTGCGCAGCGCCAATTCTCGACTGAGCAAAGCTTCCTCCTCGTTGAGCCCATTGAGTTGCAGCTCCATCTCCATTTGAGCTTCATGAAGTTCGGTTTGTTTTTCCAGCGAGTAATTCGAAAGCTCCGTCAAACTCGTTGCATTCAAGACACCCCGACCGAGATCAACCTGTGTTGTGGTCGCTGAGAACTCCATCAGCTGATCGATGTATTCGATTTTTTTGTTGAGAAGCTGCAGTTTCCGCGTTGCACGTTCTCGCTCTCTTGTAAGCGTTGCGATCTTCTCGGTCAGCTCTCGAACTTCAGCCCGATTCGAATCCGTTGAAGCTTGCCGGATGACTCGCACACCCCGGATCTCAATCGTCTCACTCCCCTCCGCATTGACGCTGTCGGTAACGACATTCTCCGGTAAGCGACCGATAGTCAGTTCGCGGGCAATATCGCCAGCCGGGATATCGATTTCACGCGTCACCAGAGCTTGCCCGCGAAACAGAGTCACTTGGCGGATCGTGCCTGGCGAGTCCTGCGCGAACAGAGCCGTGAAGGGAGTGAATAGTGAAGAAATTGGAGCAAGCAGAAAGGCGATGGAGAGTGCGCGAGTGAACATGATTTGTGTTGAAGCTTGAAGGTTGTGGACGAAGAATTATTTGACGCTATTTAGTCGGTCAAGCAGTGGCTGCAATTGCAAATGCAAGGCTGTTGGCGCTGAAACAACAATTAAGCTGCGTTCAGAACTCGGCTCACCAACAATAAGTTCACTGATGACGCTAGTCCCACCAGCGGAAAGCCAGCTGTCGGGCTCGAGTGTTGATTGAATCAACGTACAGAGCTTCTCAAAATCAAAGACCCGCTTGCCGGCTCGAATTCTGAGAACGAGCGGTGTGACGTCATAGATCCGTACGCTCGGCGCTGCATCGATCGCTTCCCTCGAGGATATCTCAAGTCGATTGGCACGGATTGCGAAGCCCATCGATGCATCGTTGGCTTGGCTCAAGACGCAAGCAAGTCGATCACCGATTGGCCCAGCGACGATGTCACCCGCATTCTGAATTGGAGCCTCCACATCGATTCCCGCGATACCAAGCTCGCTTCGATTGAGCCAAATTGGCAAGCGGCTTTTGAGTACCCTTCTAAGCTCGACAAGGCTAATGCCATCCCAGTCGAACTCATCAGGCACTTTCAATGCCGCGAGAATACGAGACTCTTGCTCAGCGGTCATGTACGGGTCGCTGGGCATGGAAGCGATGGTTCCACCGGGTTTGGATTCGCCAAGCTGCAGAACTCGCAATGGCATAAGTGACGGATCAGGCGAATGTAGTTTCGATGCGCTACTGGGAGGAGCCTTTTTGTCCAGTTCAGAATTCAAAACTGGACGCTGGGCTTTCGAAGGGGGTGTCGCAAACGGATCGCTGGCAGCAAATGGATCGAACTCTGGTGCAACTACTTGTGCTAGGGCAAATTGCGGCAGTGTGGCAAAGCAACAGAGCAAAATTGCAACAGTGGTCTGTTCGAGTCGCTGAGGGTGAGTGAGCATGCATTGCATTTTTGCGCTATCCTCGGGTTCGGTAGTCCATTCCCTGGATAGACGTTGCAATTTAGATGCCAAGGAGAGAAGCGAGTGGCTAGAAGCTAGAAGCTAGAAGCTAGAAATTTGAAACAGCTGAGGCCCCGCCTTGACCGAACCCCGAACCACTAGCCACTAGCCACTAGCCACTAGCCACTAGTGTCGCGAATCGTAAGTTCTATACCGCAGTTTTGCCGCAAGCGGGCGAGGACGCCCGCGCTCCGGAATACCGGATGTCCCTCCGCAAGAAAATCCAGGTGAGTTCCAAAAGTCACCATACTTTGTACGCAAACGGTGGCGTTTTCGGGTGCGCCACCTGCAGTCCGCTATGATACTATAATCTGGTCCTCCCGGAGCGCGGGCGTCCCCGCCCGCTGCACCACTTTTTAGCATGGCATAGAACTTACACTTCGCGACACTAGCCACTAGCCTCCAGCCCGCCCAGGGCGAAATCTGCGGGAAACTTAAAAAATGGTTATGTTTCCTGAGCTGAGAATTGGATTTTGAGCAATCTT
>JANRMD010000369.1:0-17384 GCA_033761895.1 Pirellulaceae bacterium
GCTTCGAATTTGGCCCCCAGCAGCGCTCGGGTCGCACCTCTGCGTTGCCCTATCCTCTGCTGGGTTAATGGAAACTTAGATCGTAAAATAATGCCGTGCAAACTATTGACAACACAAAGTTTTTCATAGAAGTGGCACACGAACCCAAACACCCAACTCATAAATCTAATGTGGACGGAGCACTAGTTTATTTGGGCAAACTAGTAATCGTTACCTCTCACCATTCCAACTCAATTTGAGAACACCATGACAAAACCAAGAGCCGTCTTCACGATTGTCTGTCTACTCTCGGCCTCCATCACCGCGACTCGTTGCCACTCGCAAGTCCCGGTGGCGATCACTCCCGATGTTGTTTATGGTCACAAAGATGGTATGGCATTGACCTTCGATGTCTTTCAGCCCAAAGAGAATGCCAAAGGCATTGGCTTAATATTTATGGTCAGCGGCGGGTGGGTTTCTGCCTGGGCTGAGCCGACAAAGCTGCAGCCCATCTTTCAACCTGTACTGGAAGCTGGCTATACCGTGTTCGCCGTACGGCATGGTAGCAGTCCACGTTACGTGATTCCGGAAATCGCCGTCGATGTCCGCAGCGCACTCAAGTTCATCCATGGGCATGCGGCTGATTACAAAGTAGATCCTGCTAAGCTAGGCGTCTTTGGTTACAGCGCGGGTGGCCACTTGTCATTGTTGCTGGGCACCATGACAAACGACCAGAAAGCGTCTGATGCCCCGCATGTGGCTGCCGTGGTGGCCGTGTTCCCTCCCACCGACCTTGGACCTTACGTCGATCCCAAAAGCCCCCTGCGCGAGCAATTTCCGGCGCTCAAGTTTGATCCAGCCAAAGCCAATGACTACTCACCGCTGATGCATGTCACCGCCGACGATGCACCTACACTATTGGTTCACGGTGACAAAGATGAACTGGTTCCCATCTGGCACAGTCAAAAAATCGTCGCGGCCTTTGCTGAAGCCAAGGTTCCGGCCGAATTGATCACGATTGAAGGAGCCGCTCACGGTTTTAATGCCGAAGGCAACAAACGTCTGTTCAAAGGTATGGTGGATTGGTTCGACAAACACTTAGCGGTAACAAAGTAAGGCACCAGCATGGAGCAGCCCACTACAGAGCAGACCACTCCAGACCAGCCCACTCCAGACCAGGTCCCTACAGAGCAGGCCACTACAGACCAACCCAAGCAGCTCTTGGAAATCAAATCCCCAGAGCCGGTACAAACGATCGCCTCTGCTTGGCCATTGATCGCTTATGTGCTGGCGCTGTACTTCGTTGATTTCGTGGGAAGCGCAGCGATGCGGAATGCTCGCTCTGAGTTTCTCATAACTGTGTTTGTGGGTGCTGTCTACGGTCAGATTGCGCTGGCAATGGTGGTGGGCGGGCTGATGGGCCGCAATTGGCTGGAAGGAATTCTTTGGTCGTCGCTGGCGGTAACGTGTGGAGTAGTTAGTGGCTCGGTCGGCAGCGGTATGGAATTTGAAGCTAGGACTCCACTTTTTGTGGCGACTATCCCTTTATTCTGTTTGGCGGGCTCATTTCCGTTGATCTTGTTTCGATGGACCCTTGGCTGGCGATTGCAACCGGAAACAGCCGTGGTTGCCCCGCGTTCGCGAGTAACCATAGAAGACATGGTCTTGGTGCCAGCCAGCTTGGTGGCGTTGTGGGTGATGGCCTGGGCACCGGCGGGCGCTGCTTCGCAGGGTGACTTCGGGAGCATGATCTGGGTAACTCTTTTGCCGCTTATGGGCATCTGCTTAATTCTTGTAGTGCCTTGTACCTATTGGGCATTTCGGATTCCGGATAGCGCTGCGCGTTGGGTGCTCTGTATGGGTTACCCCTGCCTGATGGCAATAATCCTGATGATCGTGCTATCTGCTAACACCGGCGGACCTCCTGCGGCAGCCGTGGTCTGGATCACCTTAGGAGCGGTCATCACCAGCGGAGTGGCTATGCTCGGCCTGCAGTTGCTTTACTCGGGTGGCTATCGCTTAGTGACCTACCAATCCGCCGCGTCGGCTTCGACGGCACTTGAGCCTACCGAACCTGCGGAAAAAACGAGTGAACCTTCGCCTTTTGATCTCGAATCCGAGGCCTCAACCACTTCGGTCGCGGTGGATCCTCAGGCCTCGCACCGTAAACGCTACCGCATTGCAGTGGCTGGGCTGCTGATCGCCACTGCGATTGTGAATACTGGAACTTGGACCTATTCGCAGTCGCGGCAAAAGCAGACGCTGGCTAAGATTGTTGCCGAAGGGGGTACTGTAGAAATAGTCAATGGCCAGCCCATCAAAATCTCATTTGGGCCTCAAACGACCGAAGCGGTACTGGGCCAACTTCCTCCCATGGCCAACGTAAAGTCGGTCTCAATCGCGGGAACTCGGATCCAGGGGTTCTTTCTGCGGAACAACTTTCCCTCCCTGGAGTCGTTGGATATCCGCCAGACCAAACTGTCACCGAATGACATCTGGATGCGCCCATCGATCGAAGTCATTGTGAGCAAAGGCCAGTTTACGGACGCAGATCTTCAGGAGTTTAAACTCAAGGGCTTACGCGTAAAGCAGGTGGAAGATTAGTAGGCTGTGAGTGTCGCAAAATTGTCCCAATTGTAGCTTGAGTAGTTAGAGCTGCAGCGAACTTAGCTGCAGCAAACAAGTCTGCAGCAATTGAGACAATTGTGCGACAGTCTGCAGAGCCATCAACGCTGGTAGCGGAATGCGTCAAGCATTTCGAAGGCCCTGGTAGCCGCCGCTGCCAAGCGGTGGTTAGTCAGCCTGCATCGTGTCCACCGTCTGGCGACGGTGGCTACTATAGGTGATGAACGATTCCTCCGTTTTATTCACACTGGCCGTGGCGCAATAATCGACAGGCCCACAAGCATTTCGGGAGTATTGCGGTGTCCTTCCAAAGCCATCACAGGCTGTGAACTGTGTGTTTGTGAGCCGTCGGCGCTAGCCGCGGGTCTCGAAGTTTGGAGCGTGCATGGATTTGGCTCGTTCCAACGCAAGTTGAGTTGGAAGTTACTCTCCATTGGCAGGTTTAATGACGATGAACGATTGCTCCTTCGGTCACCCGCGGCTAGCGCCGTCGGCTCACTACCGTGCCGCAGTCATTCAACCACCCACAAGCATTTCGGGAGTATTGCGGTGTCCTTCCAAAGCCATCACGGCTACCTCATTGAATTGAGGGAATCGAAATAGCTGATCACCCCAAAAATCTAATGTGGACGATGCACTAGATTGTTGCTGGAAAAATCGTTGCGCAACAATTGAGACAATTGTGGGACAAACCTAGCTGCGACAATTGAGACAATTGTGCGACACTCATAGCTGCAACAATTGAGACAATTGTGCGACAGTCTGCATCAACGCCATTTGGCTTTGGCTTCTGGCAGTGGATAATCAACTACGGTCAGGTCGCGTCGTTGCGTTTGCAGTTCCCAAAGCCGACGGTAGCCGCGTGAGACCAATTCCACTCGTTCAGTCACAAAGTTGGGATCCATGCGCCGCCGATCGAACGAGCCTTCAACTAAGATTGGTGGATTGAATTGCGGATCGTCGATGAATTGAGCCAAATTGGGTTGGCATCGCAGATGGGATTCGCGACGCGTGTGGAGTGTCTCCGGATCAATCCACCCGATGACATACTGCAAGTACAAAGCGCTATCGGTCAGATCGGCAACGTCCTCACCGCAGACTTCACACAAGTAACCTTCATCGCACTTGGCCATAGCTCATAACTCAGTTAGTCCAGCCCGAGCACATCAAACATCGAGTATAGCCCGACCGGTCTGCCAACCAAGAACTTTGCGGCCGCCAACGCGCCTTGAGCATAGCAGTCTCGATTCGAAGCCGCGACGCGCAGTTCAATAGTCTCGCCCAACATTCCGAAGATGATCGTGTGTTGGCCGGGATCGTCGCCGGTCCGTACGGCGTGGTAGCCGATTTCGTTGCGAGTTCGCGCGCCGCATTGGCCTTCGCGGCCGTGAACGTGTTCGGTCAGTCCCATCTCTTGAGCGACCAGGTCACCGAACTTCAAAGCCGTACCGCTGGGTGAATCCTCTTTGTAGCGATGATGGCGTTCGATGATCTCCACGTCGACCCCTTGCGGCACGTTCTTCAATGCCTTGGCAGCTTGTTGAACCAACCGCATGGTCAAGTTCACGGCCAGCGACATGTTGGGCGCCCAGCACACCGGGATGGTTTTGCCCGCCGCTTTGACTTGATCGATCTGCTCTGGTGTCAAACCGGTTGTAGCCACGACCAGCGGAATTCCGGCGGCCGAGCAATGTTTAACCGCAGCCATGCAGCCTTCGGGTGACGAAAAATCGATAGCCGCTTGAATCCCTGCGGGCCAACCAGCCGACAATGGAACTCCCAGAGCCGCCACACCAGCCGAAGTGCCTGCGTCTTGGCCGAGAATTGGGCAAGCTGCATGTTCGATGGCTGCCATCACTTGGAGCCCTTCATCTTGGCTGCCCAGTGCAACCAAACGCTTGCCCATCCGTCCTGCTGCCCCGTGAATCGCCAATCGAATCGCCGCCATCATGTCACTCCAAACTGTTTCGCTGCCATGGGTTACCACCGGATTTCAACAGACAAGGATAACGTGAAGCTGGGATTTGCCCAGGCGGGAACGCACGCAGAAAGGTCCCTCGCGCACGCTTCGGGTTATGAAAAACCAAGCAAAACGTCAGCAGTCGCCTAGCTATACAACTGTATGGCCCGAATGATGGCGTCGAGTTCATTGGGGACGGCAACGGCGCGGTTGGCAAACGAAGCGCGACTGACACCGCGGCTGCCGAGCACTTCGTTGAACTCTTCTTGATCGGTGGTGTGGTAGGCGACCGTCGCATCGGGATCCTTCAACTGATGACCCGTCAAAATGCAGACCACGCGATCCGATGGGGCGATGATCCCTTCTTCACGCAGCAGCTTCGCACCCGCAACGCTAGCCGCACTGGCTGGTTCACAGCCGATACCGCCAGCGCCGACTTTGGCTTTCGCGTCGAGAATCTCTTGGTCGGTCACTTTGCGCACGACACCATCCATGAAATCGAGTGCTCGCAAGCACTTCTTCAAGTTCACGGGACGATTGATCTCAATGGCACTCGCGATCGTGTCGGCTTTGGCTTTGCGACTATCGAGTTCATTGTAGTAATCGCAAGTGATACCGTTATCCGCTTTGCCTTCGTTCCAACGCAAGCCGCGACGCTCGTACAGTTGATGAAGCGTATCCGCGCCAGCCGCGTTAATCACGGCCAGCCGCGGAATTCGATTGATCAGTCCAAGCTGATGCAGTTCGATAAAGGCCTTACCGAAGGCACTTGAGTTGCCAAGATTGCCACCGGGCACAACGATCCAATCGGGCGATTCCCAGCGCAACGCTTCGAGCACTCGGTACATCACCGACTTCTGCCCCTCCAAGCGGAATGGGTTGATACTGTTGACTAGATAGATGCCAAGATCTTTGGACACTTCTTTCACGCGCAACATGGCGTCATCGAAGTCGCCAGCGATCTGCACCGTGAGCGCACCGTATTCGAGGGCTTGCGAGAGCTTTCCAAAAGAGATCTTGCCGCTACCGATAAAGATGACGGCTTTCATCAAACTGGTCACCGAGCAATACATGGCCAGAGAGGCAGAGGTGTTGCCCGTCGACGCACAAGCGGCTCGTTTGGCACCCGTCAATCGCGCGTGCGTGAAGGCGGCACACATGCCGTTGTCTTTGAAACTGCCCGACGGGTTCATGCCTTCGTACTGCAGATACAATTGGCCGGGGTTCATGCCCACATACTGGCCGACTTGATTGGCTTGCTGCAAAAGCGTTTGGCCTTCGCCGACGGTGACAACTTTGTCGGCGGGCACAAACTGAATCAACTCGTGAAAACGCCACACGCCGCTGAACCGCAACGGGTTGTGGCGCTGCGTCCACATGTGTTCGAAATCGGACATGCGCTTGGGGACATTGATCCGCGACCAATCGTAACCGATGTCCAGCAGGTCGCCGCAACGATCACAGGCTGTCTTTACTTGCCCGACGTCTAAAGTGTAGCCACATAGCGGGTTGATGCACTGTTGAAACGAAACACCGCTAGTGATTGGATGCGCCATTGTGGCTGCCAACTTGGCGTCAGCCATATTCCTACCCTGTTGTTGCATATTGTGACATTGCGGAGTCTCCACTCTGATTTTATCGCCCAAGCGGAACTCGTGGCAATTCTCAGTTTGACATTAATTCCAGTTTTGCCTACCATTCCCTCCGCTAGCTAACCTAGGTTAACATCCGCCCGGTTTAGCAGCTTCCGAAGTTCTTGCCATAAGCATCACTAATTCAACGCAGCTGAATCGATTGAGGCTGACTGCTAGCATCAGAGCTGCAGTGGGCCAATTGGGGTAACGTCGGCTAACGGCTCGCTTGGTACCGCCACACTACTTGTTCGGCAGTTGGAATATGGAGCCCCTATGAACGCGGCTGACTTTCAGAAATTTCGTGAGTTATTGCTGGCTTTGCGAAGCCGCCTGCGTGGCGATGTCAGCATGATGTCGGAAGAGGCGATGGGTGGTATGGACGGTGAATTCGGCGATAACCGGGCGCCGCTACATCCCGCCGATGTGGGTAGTCACAGTTTTGAGCAGGAATTTACCTTGAACTTGCTCTCATCCGACGGTGACCGACTCGACCGGATCGCGACCGCTCTTGAAAAGATCTCGGCGGGCACGTACGGTACCTGCGATGAATGTGGTGGTCGCATTCCGAAAGCTCGATTGGAAGTCATTCCGGATACCCCTTACTGTGTCAAGTGTGCCGAGAAATTGGAATCCTAAAGTGCTCAGCGAACCCCAGTCTGTGAGCCACTCGGAAGCCGATTCCGAACCCAGCACCAAGCTAGAACCAGTTGCGTGGTTTCGCTGGCTGGCCTATTTCGGGATCGCCATCGGTGGTACGACAGCGGATCTGTGGACCAAGCAAGCGGTCTTTGCGGCTCGCGGGTTACCCGGCGAGTTACCTCCGTGGTGGCTGATCGAGCCTTACGTGGGCATTGAAACAGCGGTGAACCCCGGCGCCTTGTTTGGTATGGGAGCCGGCTGGGGGAAGTTGTTTGCGGTCTTGTCGATCGTGGCTGCAGTGGCCATCTTGGTCTGGCTAAGCAAGTTCCAAGCCATCAAGAGTTGGTGGTTGGTGGTGGCATTGGCAAGTGTCACCGGCGGCATCTTTGGCAACTTGTACGATCGCCTGGGCATGTGGAACCCGCCCGCTGATCGCCCTGATTGGCAAAGCGGCGTTAGGGATTGGATTCTGTTTCGCTACGAATCGTACACTTGGCCAAACTTCAACATCGCGGACAGTTTACTTGTGTGTGGCGCGATCATGTTAGCCGTGCATTCGTTCCTGACACCGGTACCTCAGAAAGAGTCCACCAAGACCGCTGACAAGCATGCAACCTAGCACGCCGCTGCTTTCGATTTGCATTCCCACGTTCAATCGCGCTGGGTTGCTCGACGTTTGCCTGGCAAGTCTGCTTCCTCAGGTCTCGGCTCACGTCACTGCACAGGTCACTGCTGCAGGTCCCATTGTTGAGTGCGTTGTCTCTGACAACTGTTCCAGCGACGCGACCCAGGCCACACTGGCCAAGTACCAAGGGCAGTTTCCGTTTCTCCGTATTAGTCGCAACACCAGCAACATTGGAATCATTGGCAACATCACCAAGGTGGCTTCCGAATTGGCCACCGGTCAGTTCGTGTGGCTGATCGGTGACGATGATGTCATGACAGTCGGAGCCGTGGATCGACTGCTCAACAGGTTGCACCAAAGTCCTTGCGTTGATTTGGTCGCCTTGAATGTGGGTTATGAAGATGGAAATCGTCGCCCCACAGCCCAGCAGGCGTGGTGTGGTGTGGTATCGCAAACTGCCAAGACACTTCGCAGGTCAGCCGTCGATGGTGAGTTTGCATTCGAGCAACTCTTCGAAGGTCCCTGTGCAGATCTGACTCCGATGTATTCACTGGCCATGCGTCATTCGCTCTGGCAACAGCACTACCCAGTCGCATCCACCGCGGAACCTTTTTCGTCTGTCGAATCCACTTATCCGCATGCGGCGATTATCGCCCAGCATCTGCCCGGAAAGCGCGCGGGCTTGATTGCTGAACCGGCCATTATCATTTATGAAATGCCGAGCGAACAGTTTAGTTGGGCCAAGCATCATTCAAAGACCATCCTGATGTGGTTCACGGAGTTGCTACAGCGCTATGAACGAGCCGGCGTTCCGCGCCAAGTGCTTGAGCCGTATTACCTTTACCAATTGTTGCACCGAAGTGAAGAGCTCGGTGATCTGATGTTCAATCGCCATACTTCAGGCGGATTGGGGGATGGTCTGAAGTTTGCTTGGATGTATCGTCGCTATCCACTGCTGTTGATTCGATCGTTGCTGATTGCTTGTGCGCACCCCGATGCGCCGAAGTTGCTATCGGTGCCCCTCAGGGCTTGGTTGAAACGCCGCAATGCGCGCAGTAGCAAATAATTGGGTAGCGGAATGCGTCAAGCATTTTGGATCCCTGGTAGCGGAATGCGTCAAGCATTTCGAGAGTATTGCGGTGCTCCCGAAAACCTTGACGGTTTCCGCTACCGAATAATCGACAAGCCCTCAAGCATTTCGAGGACCAGTCGGCCAGGATGTTGCGACTCGGCGAAGTGTAGGCTGCTAAAGACCTCAACGCTCGTCGCCATTCGTCACCGCGTCTCAAGTTAGTGAGAAACCGAACGATCCGCAGAATAAATCTGCGGGATTAACCGATGGGCGTTAGCCCCGGTTTTTGCTCTGGTAACCGCCGCTAACCCTTCAAGCATTCGAAAGCATTGCGGTGGCCGTCGGTAGCCGCCGCTGCCAAGCGGTGGTTAGTCAACCCGCATCGAGTCCACCGTCTGGCGACGGTGGCTACTCGAAATGCTTGACGCATTCCGCTACCTCAAATCCGAAATGCTTGACGCATTCCGCTACGAGGTTCTGGTTTTACTTGACTTTCTGAATTTCTCGTTTTTCGACAGCTAGAATGAGTAATTCTGCTTGCTCGCAACTACTTGACGGTGCGTTTCGGTCCTAAGCAGATTCGAAAGCCGTCGCGTGAGTCTGAGTAATTGGGGCCGGCCAAACCAAGACGCACAGCGCAGCGGGCGTTGCCGGGAACATCGAAGTAGTTTCCACCGCGACAGACGGGCCGATAATTCTCCGCCGTCAAGTTCAACTCCTCGTGACCACCTTTCGGATCGAAATGGTCGAGCACGACTTCCCAAACGTTACCGCACATATCCGCCATCCCGAAACCATTGCGTCCGCGATCTCCAAAGTGATCGACAGGAGCCACAAATGAAAATCCATCACTCCACGGAGCGCTGGCTAATGGCCATTTCTGCTTGCGATCGGGCAGGAAGTCAACGGCCGAAATGTTGAATCGACCTTCGCCTTCGCTCAGTTCATTGCCCCACCAAAAGTAATGGCTCTCTTGGCTACCACCGCGACAAGCGTATTCCCATTCGGCCTCTGTTGGCAGACGATATTCAAGGCCTTCTGGCAATCGACCCGCATCGCGTTCGTGCTTGGTAAGCCACTCGCCGAATGCCCGCGCATCCATCCAGCTCACGCAGACGACGGGAAAGTCATCACGCAATGGGAACTGAAAATTAGGATCACGCCAGCTTTTGCCTGGCATCGGTTCCCACGGATGCGTGACTTGCGTGGTCAGGTTGTAGCTCTTCCACTTTGGATTAAAGCACTGAGTCTTGCCTTCGCTTTTTTCAGCATCGGTAACGTAGCCTGTCTCTTCGGTAAAGCGTTTGAATTGGCCAACTGTAACTTCGGTTCGCCCCATCCAGAATCCATACTTCACTTGCATTCGTCGAGGCTTTTCGCCTTCATAGGACTCGCGTTCTGTGCCGGCTTGAGCTCCGCCTTCGATACCGGTTGCCCAGCGTTTTTCTTCAGGAGTGCTACCCATCATGAACGCGCCGGACGGAATGAACACCGTTTCAAGCTCGACGTTCTTCCCAAGCGCGGCTTGCTTCACCGTTCCTTGTTTTGGATCCTCGGCAAGCGTAGCTAGTGGTACAGCGCCTGCAAGGATGATGGTGCACAGTCCTATTTCGAATACTCGGCTAAGCATGCTGTTCTCCATACAGTTCTCGATACACTTTTCGTGGGGCAACAAACGCAGGTGACTTCATTAACGGTTACTTGCCAGACTTCTCAAACGCGCGCCTAAAGGCTTCGTATTGCTTTCGTAGATTCTCGGGAGGTCGAGTCCGATTACCGCTGTCCCGCATCTGCTGAAAGTTGTCATCGATGCTGCCCGCCGCACTCGGTTTGGCCAGCTGACGCTCCAGTCCAAGATCATCCAGCATCTCTTTCCATTTCTTTTGATCTTCGGGGTTAGGCGAAACGGCTAGATTGCGGGCCTTGTTCCAGCGTTCGGTAAACTTGCGAAGATCATCTTCAGTCCAGTTGAGTTCACGTAGCAGCTCGGGATCAGGTTGTTCCCTTTGGCGATTGAGATAGTCGAGCACCATTTGAGTCGTGCGATTGGCGTAGTCTTGATTGGCCTCGTCGGCTTTCCCCTCGCCACCACCTTCACCGTTGCCAGTACCCGATCCCGACGTCCCTGATTTTCCACTCTTCGAGCCGTTGGCTTTTCCGCCACCCGTGCCCGACCCACTCGGCTTACCCGCTTGGCTACCTCCACTTGGTCCGCCTTTTGAATCAGCGCCTTTTGAGTCGGCACCTTTTGAATCAGCACCTTTTGAGTCAGCACCTTTTGAGTCAGCACCTTGTGAGTCAGCTCCTTGTGAGTCTGCTCCTTTGGAGTCTGCTCCTTGCGAGTCAGCTCCTTTTGAATCAGCGCCCTTTGCATCAGCGCCCTTTGAGTCTCCACCTTTAGAGTCTCCACCTTTAGAGTCGGAGCCCTTCGAGGCACCGCCTTTAGAATCACCTCCCTTTGAGCCTGAGCCTTGGGAGCCTGAACCTTGAGAGCCTGCTCCTTTGGAATCAGTGCCTTTGGAATCAGCTCCTTTGGAACCTGAGCCTTGCGAGCCAGCACCTTTTGAGTCCCCACCTTTTCCGTCCGGTGATTTCTGATCGGAGCCTTGACCATTTGCGCCCTTACCATCAGCCCCTTTACTACCTGAACCTTTACCGTCAGCGTCTTTACCATCAGCGCCTTTGCCATCAGAACCCTCTCCATTCGAGTTCTTGCTACTGCCACTGCTGTTTTCAGAATTCTTGCCATCTGAAGTTTCGTTTCCATCAGCGCCTTTGTCACCAGAGTCTCTGTCATCAGCGCCTTTGTCATCAGCGCCTTTATCCTGCGAATTTTCTCCCGAGCCCTGATTTTGTGATTGCGGCTTTTGTGATTGCGAGTCTCCTTTACCACTTGGATCCGTTGGCTTGGATTGATTTTCCGAATTGCGCTGAGAGCTCGGTTGTCCAATAGAATTGGAGCTGTCCGATTTCGAGTCTTGCGATCCAGTGCGATCGTTCTTGCTATTGTTTTGGGGGTCGCTCTTGCTGTTGTTCTTGCTATCGTTCTGCGAGTTCTTGGAGTTCCCTTCGCCTTGCGTTCCTTGGCTATTGGCGTCTGCGGTTGAGCCGTTTTCGTTGGCTGGGTTGTTCTTTTGAGCCGAGTTCGGATCAGCCTCAGGTTTCGGCTTGTTTTCTTGCATGTAATCTTGAACACGCTTTACAACTTCGCCATCGCTTGGTTTGTTCCCTTCGCCGCTGCCGCTATCGGGGCTGGCTTGACTATCTTGTCCTTTGCCTGCTTGACTCTTTTCACCCGAATCGCCTTTCGCGGCATTCGAGTTGGGGGAACTCGATTTGGAGCCTAGTGAGTTTGAACCCTGCGAATTGGAACCCTGCGAATTAGAACCCTGCGAATTAGAACCCTGGGAGTTCGAGGGTTTCTGTGAAGCGTTTCTGCTTGAGCTGCCTGAGTTGGTGTCGGGTTGCTGAGAGCCATCGGAACTTGAGCTGCTTCCTGATTGGCTGCCTTGGCCTTGGGAATCTTGCCCAGGTTCCTGTTTGCTAGCTTCCTGCTTGCCAGCGCCAGACTGTTGTCCGCCAGGCTGACCAGATTGCTGTTTACCCTCGGCTTTACCATCAGACGACTTGGACTGTTGTTTGCCTTGGTCAGCCTCTTGTTTGCCCTGTTGTCCTTCTTGTTTATCTTGAGCCCCTTGCTTGCCTTGCTCTTCACCTTGATCGCCGCTGCCGTTGGGGCTCGCGGGGTTGGGGGTTGAGTTCTGTCGCGGTTCTTGCGAGCTGTCATTGGCATTGTTTCTAGCTGGCTCGGCTGCGTTGGGATCATTGGTGCTCGCACCGCGATCGTCCGCACCTTGATTACCTCGGCCGGCTGATTCGTTACCGGCTGTATCATTCTTTTCGGATTGAGCACCGCCAGCGGTATCTTCGTTGGATGTCGGCGCGGGTTCTTCATCGGGAGCCACTTCTTGATCGGGGCCGACAACCTCTAAGGTGAGTAGTTCGGATTCTTTCGAGTTAGGTGCGAGTTTCTCGGAGATGGGGTCGTGCCGATTGTCGTAAGCGGTAGCGCGGACTTCAAGCTTTCCGCCTTCGGCAAGTCTGAAGTCGGCCATATTGATCGGCAGGCGTTTGATTTGTTGCCCGATGGCGCCTTCGCTTTTGAGCAACGTTTCTTTGCGGACGACGATTCCACTGCGGCGAATCTCGAGTTCGATGTGACTGAGACCAAAGTCGGGATCGTTGGCTTGCACTTCCAAGTTGAAGCGCGATGTGGGGCGAACTTTTAGTCTGCGGTTTTCTGGGCCGACCAGTTTTATTTCTGGTCCGACATCCGCGATGACTTTCATGGAATGCAGAATGGGTTCGCGGTTACCGTCGCCTCGTTGATTGAAACCTCGCAAGCGATAGCTCAGCTGGGTTGGGTTATCTTTCTCCGAATTCAATTGCAACAGCAACGTTCCGGACAGTTGCCGGTCATCGACGCTCAACTCCAGCACGGAATCGGCGCGGACGAGTTCGCCGGCAGCATCGATCTCGGGATTGATTTCCCAGCGGCCGCGCGACATCTTTTGGTTGCCGAGCGCGCGAATGGTCGCTTTGGTGCCTTCGATGGCTTCGAAGTCACCACCGCTGACTTTGCGGTCAGGGATCTTGGTGTAGGCCGGGAACTTTAGTTCAACTTGGTCGAGCACCACGGATGGCAAAGGACTGAGTGTGACGCGATAGGGGCCACTAACGGCATCGCCCGCTTCGACCCAGTAATCCAGTTCATGTTCCACGCCGGTTGTTTCGGTTCGAACTTTACCCGCGTAGCGAAAGCCCTCGGACACAGCGGTTAGGTCGACGCGCTGATCGCGCAGTTGTCCATCCGTAGTCGTAAAGCGAACTTGAACTGCCTCTTTGGTGCGGATACCGCGAACTTCAACCTCCACATCCAGCGGCTTGCCTTGCGTCAACTCGACCGCGCCCGGATTCACGCTCACAATTTTCACGCGCGATGGAACCGCAATCGATCGCCAAGGCATCGCAATCCGCTTGCCAGTATCCATCACGCTCTTGGGCGACACCATCGTGTACACCACCAGACTTGTGAACAGCAGCAAGACAACGCCGATCAACTTGATCAAGCGGCTTGTATCGACGGTGGTGGACGGATCCTGACCGCCGATGAATCTAGCCGCGCGGTAGGTCAAGGCGGACATGATTCCACGCGGCACACCGTTCTCTTGCATTTGGTCGAGCTCAAGCCACGAGATCAAGCCGTTCTTAAACTCAGGCAATAAATGCTCAATGCGTTTGGCGGCGTAAGCTGGATTGATTCGTCGCACGAGCAGGGGCACCAGCTTCGTAACCAGCCACCACGCCGTACCAGCCACAGCCACGATCCATACTAACCAGCGCCCGACGCTCGAAAGTGGCACAAGCCAATGATCTACCACGCAGGCCAGCAACCACAATCCAAACATGGATGCGATCCATGCGAACAGGTGCACGCATAGGTCGAGGAACTTGATGAACTTTGCTGTTTTATGAATGTGCGTGTGCAGTACCGCTCGCACTTCCTCATTGGTCACACGAGGAGCAGCGCTACCAGCGACTTGAGTTGGAGAAGAGCTCATGGCTGTTTCCAGTTGGCGATCTGATTCAAGGTTGCGAATGATCTGCGAGAAAAGCGTACTGTTTATTATAGACGCCACTTTCACGCCGTGGTTCCGAAACTCCCGTAGCCGGAGGTTGGTTTCGCACGAAAGCGGAGCGCGCGGCTGATTTCATCAGAAACTGACTAGCGGCTGCTGAAGCCGTAAACCGAAGCGTTAGTTTTAATGTTGCGCTATTGGTTGCTTTGAAGCGATCCGGACGGCGTTTTCCTTGGTTTTTCACAACCCGAAGCGTTAGCGAGGGACGTTAGCGAGGGACATTTCTGCTTCTTCAAGTCGACGCCGTAGCTCGGTCCCTCGCTAACGCTTCGGATTGCGAAAGCCCAAAACTCGCAACATCAAAAAGCGTTGGCGAGGGAAGGTGGAAAGCCCCTCGCTGATAAATCCAACTTCGTTCATTATCCAAGTCCCCAGCCACCCAATCCTTGCAATCGCTATATTGATGCCAAACCAACTAAGCTTGGCAGCCGGGAGGTCAGCGATACCAAGTCCCAGTGATCCCAATCCCAGTCAACTGGCGCAACCCCGCACAAACAACTAAGAACCAAGAACAAAGCACTAAGAACCAAGAACAAACAACTAAGAACGACAGCTAGTCCTCTAGGAACATACCTTGCAATCAACTCGCGTCTCAGAAATTGTCCAGCTCCACACTCGCGATTCCGTGGTCGTAGCCTTAAAGAGCTTTGCCGCCGGGCAGGAAATCACCGTCGGTGAGCGCGTGATCACGCTCCGCGATGCTATTCCTGCCGGACACAAAATCGCGATCCGCGACGTTGCAGTAGACCAACCGGTCATCAAGTTCGGTTGGGCGATTGGCACTGCAACGGCGAAGATTGAGCCTGGCAATCATGTGCACACGCACAACCTGCGCGATAACCACACGATCGACCTTGAAGCCATATCGACGGAGATCCCCGATGATCCAGAACCCATCGGCGACTTTACCTTTCAAGGTTTTCGTAGACCTTCGGGCAAAGTTGGAACACGCAACTACCTCGCAGTGATCAGTAACGTGAACTGTTCTGCCTCTGTGGCTCGGATGATCGCCAAACGATTTGATGAGCAAGCCTTGTCGGCTTTTCCGAATGTCGATGGAGTGATTTCTTTTCGTCATGAGGCCGGATGCGCGATGGCCTTTGACGGTATCCGCCATCGCATGCTCTCGCAGGTACTCGGCGGCATCGCCAAGCATCCGAACATCGGTGGCTACCTGTTAGTTGGTCTTGGATGCGAGCAGGGAACACTCGATCACTTGGTCAAGTCGCAGAAGCTTCATCAGTTGCAATTGCCCGGTACCAATGCAACGGATTCCAACGAAGTACCCGTGCTTTCGATTCAGTCGATCGGCGGAACGCGAAAGACGGTCGAGCGCGGAGTCGAGATTGTGGCGAAGTTGTTGCCTCAAGTAAACGCAGCGAGACGCACTGAAGTATCGGCGAGTCAGCTTGTGCTGGGCCTCGAGTGTGGTGGTTCGGATGGCTACTCGGGTATTACGGCCAACCCGGCACTGGGCGCTGCTGCCGATCGTTTGGTGGCTTGTGGAGGCACCGCAATTTTGTCGGAGACACCTGAGATCTATGGCGCTGAACACTTGCTCACGCGACGCGCTCGCACGCGGGCCGTGGCTGAGAAACTGCTCGAGCGCATTGAATGGTGGAAGCGTTATTGTGGTAACTATGGCGAGGAGATGGATAGCAACCCATCCGTTGGAAACAAGGCTGGTGGTTTGACCACCATCGCCGAGAAGTCGTTGGGGGCGGTGGCGAAAGGTGGCACGACAGCGCTGGAAGCGGTCTACGAATACGCTGAGCCGATCGATCGCGCGGGCTTTGTTGTGATGGATAGCCCTGGTTACGATCCCGCCAGCGTCACTGGACTGGCGGCCAGCGGGGCTAACTTAGTCGCCTTTACCACCGGTCGCGGCAGCTGCTTTGGATTCAAGCCGGTTCCAAGTTTCAAGATCGCATCCAACTCGAACTTGTTTCATCGCATGCGCGAAGATATGGACTTCAATGCGGGAGAAGTGCTCGAAGGCAAGAGTATCCAAGAAGTTGGCCACGAGATGTTCTTGCGTTTGCTCGCGACCGCCAGCGGTGAAAAGACCTGCAGTGAAGAACTAGGTATCGGCGATGAAGAGTTCGTTCCTTGGTTAGTCGGGCCAGTCATGTAAGTCGCGCTCAATTTCCTCTTTCGAATTTCACGGCATAAACACAAGCCGATTAGGGAGCTCTACCAATGATGCGTCGCTTGGCAAGTTGGTTTTTACTGTGCGTGCTCGGTGCTGCTATGGCTTGGTGGATTACTAAGCAGGGCTACCCTTTTGTGTTAGCGTCTGCAGAGGCGCGTGCCAGCCTAGAAGTCTCGGCTGAGCAGTTGGCCGAGTTGAAGGCCGCGCGGTATGCCAGCGACGCAATTGCATACGGAGTTGTAGGAGCGATACTCGTTGAAATTTGTATGTTGACATTTCGAATTTTCCATTGGATTCGCCCAACGGACAAACGAAGTTGGTTCAGTGACCTGCCGGTGCTAGTAGTCGGAGCGGGAGTTGGTTTTCTTGCGGGTGCTGCTGGCGGATGGCTTGGGAATAGCTTTGAGGACGGCAACAGCTGGAATCTCGATACGACCACGCGCATCATGATTCGCTCAGCGATCGTGATGCTCCCCGCCGCAGTGGCTGGGGCCGTGGGGATTCTAATGATTGAACGCAGCGCCCGCCGCAGCGGCGATGCTTTATTGGGGGCCATTCTGGGTGTTGGGCTGAGCTTGGTGGTGACCGCCGCACTGCACGGCAATCTCACGACCTTTGAGGCTCGGCCGCCTGTTTTTCCTGACCAGCCAGCCAATCGCGCGCTGTTCCCAACAGCCTATCTGTTTTGCACAACTTTCTTGATCTGCATCATGGCTGGGCGAAGCGAGGCGGGGCGGAATGAGTCCGGCCGCGAAGAGGCTAACCGCCAAGGGTAGACTAAGTCCCGTTCAGTAGGTCCAGAGGGACAAGTTTGACTCACGCGCGGGCAACTGCTAGAGTTACAACTGTTAGATTAATAGTTGTTTATCTATCTTGCGGGTTGTTGTACTAGTCATTGTTGTACTGGTCTTTCGGAGAGATGGTTATGCGCATTCAAAAAAGAGCTGCGTTTACGCTGGTTGAATTATTGGTGGTGATTGCCATCATCGGAATTCTGGT
>JANRMD010000370.1:0-16161 GCA_033761895.1 Pirellulaceae bacterium
TCCATTGAGGACAGTCGTTGACGGATGAGTGGGTCGCTCCTGCCGGGTGCGACCGTTTGCGTTGCATGCATTTTTTGCAGTGCACCGTATGCAAGGTGGCTGGCACCATCCGACCTTAGTTGACAGGTTGCAATTCTGCGCTCGCGAAAGTTCCCCACGCTCATACATAAATTCCGCAGATTTACTCTGCGGATCGTTCAGCTTCTCACTAACTTGAGGCGCTCCGATGAATAGCGACGAGCGCATAGCGTATTAGCAGCAGACGCTTCGCCGAGTCGCAACATCCCTAGCGCCTAACCTATCACGTTGTTGCGGCCTCAGCCAACCACCTATTCACAGTCGGGCAAACCCTTCGGCCACTTTCTTACGCAGCGCTTAGTGTTAGTTGAAAGCAGAACGATCCGCCGTACAAGACGGCGGTATTCGCATTAGTTGACAGAGAGCAACTCTGCGCTCGTGATAGTTCCCCAGGCACATTCATGAATCCCGCAGATTTACTGACCTTGTCCCCTGGATCAACCCAGGATGACTGCAATATTAATTTACCGTAAGCGCCGCCATTCTCATCGCAGAAAACGCTATGTACGCATCAGATGGGTCGTTCGGAATTATTGAAAGCCACTGGTCGAGTCTGTCATCGTAAAGTTGAGAGACCCACTGTAGATTTGCGATAAGTTCGGCAGGGGCGGATAAAACCAAATCGAGGCGGACTCCGTCATCCGAGATCCCCCAAAAACGCGCGTAGGGCACTAAATCTCGCACACTCTCCGGAACATCGTCGATTCTAAAATCAGCACCAGGGCTCGCGTTAATGAAATTTCCGTATTTAGCTTTCATTGTATGGTCATTTAAAACGGTTTTATGCATTTAGAAATCCTTCGGCAGTTGAAATGTAGTTTCTGGAGCTACTGGGACAAGCTACTACGACGTCGCATATGCCAATGACTCGTGAGCACTTTGGTGCCTATCGTGTGATTTGCATCTGCCACTAGCAAACTTGTGTGTCCCTGTGCCCCGTCCTCTATGCCCCGTCCTGACCTCCTATGACCGGTCCTGACCGCGCCCCTGACAACTTTCTGCCAACTTTCGCTTGTTTGAGGACTAGAGTAAGCAATATAATTGACGCTACACAATAGACCCTACGACGCCTTTCACGGTAGCAGTACCATAATGTTGTTTCTTGTGTTGATGTTGGCATTACCGTTAACTACTGTCATAAGCGTCTTTTTACGTACGCTATCGGTTTACCCGGTCTCGTCTGACTGATTTCCAGGTAATAGACAGTTTAATGTTGGTCCGTGGCCTAAGGCGAATATCGCTACGAAAGGACACAAACTACTGGCGCTATTGGATTCGCGGCAGGAATTTGAGCAACTGCGCTCGGATTTACATCATCGCGGCCCAAGAAGTCAGCGGCGCAAAACGCGAAATCCATGTCGCGTTCGATGACTGGCACGTGCGCCCGCCGAGACTGCAGGTGCTTCTCGAAAAGTAAGATACTCTTTTCTGTTTTGCTATACGCCCAAATTCCCAAGGATTCTTGTGCAGAGCTGGAAGAATGGTCACCTCTTCGCCCCTGTACTCAGGGGAGAAGCCACCGTCTAATGGTAAGTCAAGTGGAAGAGTCAAAAATCTCTTCCTTCGTTTAAGTCTCCTGGGGCTCTGCCCCCCACCCCCGGAATTTTTAAGGCATGGCGCCGGTAAATCAATGGTTTAATTTTGTTTAAGCGCAGCATTACCATCATCTGTGCTAAGTGAAACATAGCAAAGCTCTGCGGGGACGCAACTTTGTGAGGGATAACTTAGTCGCCGGTGAGTCAATGGCCCGCCGAGCACGTAGAGCCCGTGGCCAGGTTGGCAACAGCCTGGTCATTGACCTTCTTTTGTGGTTCCCATTTCTGCTGACTACGGACCATGTCGTGAATCATCAGGA
The DNA here is from genome assembly GCA_033761895.1 of Pirellulaceae bacterium. Lineage (GTDB taxonomy): Bacteria > Planctomycetota > Planctomycetia > Pirellulales > Pirellulaceae > Aureliella. The sequence continues at coordinate 1,934 of JANRMD010000370.1, forward strand.
GCAATTTGCGCATACAAGCTATCAAGGCTAACTCCTTTGGCTTTCCTTTCTGTAATAGCTTCAAGTAGAACTGGCGAATCACAGGGTTCTTTTGAGTACCGACAAGCGATGCCATATAGAGAACGCGACGAACCTTCGATCGACCACCGCGAACAGGCCTTTTGCCATCGAACTTGCCAGATATCTTTGTCAAAGGCGCGACGCCGACCAGTTTAGCGAGCTTGTTTCGCGAGATCTTGCCAAGCTCTGGCAACTCGCAATACAGTGTTGCTTTGGTTATCAATCCAATGCAGGTCTCGCCAACCACTTTGCTCTGGATCGAACTCCAGTACGAGGACCGCGACTCACCGACTAACCAGCTCGCCGAGCGGTGCGACTGTGACCGGCGGGCTGGTGGAGCGCTGGTTCGTCGCGTCCATCGCCATCGAAGTCGCCTACAATCACGGTGCCCTCTTCCGAATCTAACTGGAACACCTGATCGGTTGCATCGATGTGTCCATTGCGATTCGAATCAACAAAGACTTGATCGCCACGCACAATCGCCAGTTCATCGATGCCGTCGCCGTCGAAATCACCAACCACTGGAATATCGCCGGCTTCACCAAATTCGACTTGACGGTCATGCTGCATACTCAGGCGCCCGTCGCCGTCGATATCCAATGTCCAGTTACCATCGCGGAACACGCCGATGGTAGTGATGCCGTCGCCGTTGAAGTCGCCGCTAATCGCAATGTCGCGACCACCACCAAACAGGAACACGTGATCGATCAAGTCAGCCCGCGCGGGGCCTTGCTGACTGCGTTGCAACCAACGCGGTTCGTCAGGAGCTTCATCCAAACGGGGCGGGAGGTTCTTGGGTTTGACGCGGCGCAGATTTTCAGGATCGGGCAAGCCGGGTTCCGATGCGATCGCCCGCTCATCGCCCGACCACTTCTTACCGAACACACCAGCGTCATCTTTGCCATCGCCGTCCCAGTCCCCTACGACCGGTTGGTCGCCATGGGTGCCCAGCTTCAGCCAGATATCTGTCTCGTCCCAGCGGCCATTGCCGTTAAGGTCGATGAACCACTCGCCATCGATGAACAGCGCCACTTCATCGTAGCCGTCACCGTTGAAATCGCCGGCCAGCGGCTGTGCATCGGGTAGATCGAACACAATGCGGCTGGACAATGGCATTGGCTTGGGCGTTGGCTTGGATTTGTCGTAAGTGCTGACAATCTTCCAAGTGCTCTCCTTCATGCCGCGAACTGTCCAAGCGTAAACGTCTAGACGGTCCGCTTGCTCAGCCACTTCGGATTCGTCCAGCGGCTCGCCAGTTCGGCGACCACGTGGGAACCCTCCATTGATCACGCTGAGGTGCCATGTGGGAGGAGCATCATGCCCAACACCAGCCAGCAATGGTAGCGGCGACCATACGAGCGGTTCCCAAGCGATGGGTAGAGTTGGCGCGAATAAGGGTCGTTCTGGATACGTGATGTTTGGCTCTGGCGGTCTCGGTGGCAATGGTGGCACTGCTGGCGGTTGAGTAGGTGCCTTGGCCACTACAATCTCACTGAAGTTGTTCAGAACCGACCTGCCGCCAGCGAGCACATTGACGGCCAGCAATGCATCAAAGTTGGCAAGCACGTAGGGATCATCCACTGAAAACAGCTCGATGATACTTTGAGGGATGGTGTCACCTTTGTTGACTCCCACACCGCCGGTCGACCCAGGTGTATCGATGCCGTCGATGAAACCGAGCGGTTGAGTTTGGAAGAGGTGGTAGGCGGCTTCGCGAAGTCCTGTGAATTCAAAGTAGCCGTTGGCGTCTGTGATGACCTCGACAAAAGGTCCGTTGTAAATACCGGGCAGCGCGCGGTCGCTGGTAACCAGTGCGCCATTGATAAATCGCAATTGGATTCGGACGCCGGCGATAGCCACGTCGTCTGCCGTCTTCAGACCATCGCGAACTTCGCGAATGTTAGGTGGAGCTAAGCCGTCTTTGGTCGTGATCACTGGGCCATCTTGATAAACATAACCCGAGATTGTGGCAGGCGGAACTTCACAGAAGTTAGCTTCGGTAACAGCCATGCCAGAGCCCACGACGATCGCGCTGATCAGATCGTCGACGGAGGCATCGCCACCGGTGGCTGGTGCTACTTGACCACCTTGGAAGTATCCTGCGGGTTGGGACTCACGGACAGCATAAGTCCCCGGCCGCAAGTTGCTGAACTGATAATCGCCATTGGCATTGGTGCGAGTCGAAGCCAGCACATTGCCAGAAGCGTCCAACAACTCGACCAGCACCCCTTCAAGTGATTGTTCGTTTTCGTCTCGAACGCAGTCGAAATCAAGATCCGCAAATACATTGCCCGAGATCGAACCCGGCAGCAACTCGCAGAAGTCGTAGTCAACGAGCGAGGCCCCAGCTCCTATGGCAATCGCGGAGATCAAGTCGGTTAACGTGTCGTTACCGCCGCCTGAACCTGCTTTTTGGCCACCTTGGAAATAGCCAACCGGTTGCTGTTGGCGCACACTATAGTTGCCGGGACGCAGCCCGGTGAACTTGTATTGACCAGATGCATTGGTTTGTGTGGTTCCAACGACATTGCCGTTTTGGTCGAGCAGAGTTATGGTGACACCCGCAAGCGGCGCTTCACCTGCATCCCTCACACAGTCTTGATCGGTGTCGACATACACATGACCGCTGATCTCGGCAGGTGGGATCTCGCAGAAGTCATAGTCCACAAGATCTACGCCAGCACCAACCACAATCTGCGAAATCAAATCTTCTTGGGAAGCGTCACCACCGCCACTGCCCGCGCGCTGGCCGGCCTGCAGCAACCCACTTGGCTGCACTTCACGTACGGAATAGGTGCCCATTGGCAAATCATCGAAGCGGTAGTTTCCACCCGCATCCGTGCGTGTGGTCCGAATCACCACACCATTCGAATCCAGTAATTGAACCGTCACCCCTTCAAGATAACGATCTCCCACCGCATCAACGATGCAGTTACCATCGGTGTCCACCATCACATGTCCGGAGATACTGCCCGGCAGCAGTTCACCGAAGTCATAGTTGATACCGCTACGCCCCGATGGCAATCGAATCTGCGTCAGTACATCCCCCGTGGCGTCGTTGGCACCCGTCGGAGTTCCGCTGATTGTACCTACTGCTGCCTTGCCCGGCTTGTATCCGGCAGGCGTGACCTCTGTGATACGATAAGTGCCTGGAGGCAAAGATAAAAACTGGTAAAAACCTTGCGCGTTCGTGCGGGTCTCAGCTACCTTCTGGCCCTGCTCGTTCCATAACGTGATCAACACGTTCTTGAGCGGTGTTTCACCAGTGTCACGACGACCGTTGTTGTTCTGATCGAAAAAGGTGTGTCCGCTCAGTTCGCTGGGCATCAGTTCACAGAAGTCGTAACCCGTCGCATTCACTCCGCCGCTCAGAATAATTTGCCGGATCTCATTGGCGTTCGCGATCTGCCCGCCAATCGATCCCACTTGAGCGATTCCGTCAATCAAGGCCGTGGGAGTCGAGCCAACGATGAACTCCGATGGTGTCAGCTCAACAATGGAATAAGTACCAGGTCGAAGATCAGAGAACCGGTAAGTTCCATCGCTGCCCGTAATCTGAGTCGCAATCACTTGACCGTTTGCATCGCGAAGCTGGACCGTCACGCCAGCCAACGGTCCCTTGGTGGCATTAACATCCAAGCAACTGAAGCCACCTTGGGATACGCAGACCATGCCACCAATTGATGATGGGCGAATTTCGCCAAAGTTCAACTCAGTTGCGTGTTGGTCTCCCAATGGAATCGTAATTTCGGTCAACCAATCCAAGTTACCGCTAATGGTTTTGCCAACAACTCCGACACCACTGAGCTTGCCAGGTTTGGCACCGACACTAAAGTAGCCCGCAGGTTGAGACTCTCTGACCTGGTAAGTACCAGGTTGTAGCCCGAGTTCGATTCCAAACTTGTAATTGCCTTGGGCGTCGGTGGTCGTCGAATGGCCAGTGGAAACGTAGTTGCCATTCTCCAAGCGGAACAGATCGAGCCGTACGTTGGCCAGTCTCGCTTCACTGGACTGGATGATCAGATCTTGGTTGTCATCTTCAAACACGATACCCGCCAAAGAGATCGGCTTGGGTACTTGCTGCAAACTTACGATTGCGCCGGCAGAGCGGTCGCGTTTACCGTCCGCATTATCTTCCGGAAGTTGCAAACCACCTGGAGCAAACTTGGCATCGTAAACATTCCAGTACTTGTCCTGCCCCGCCACATTTTCATAGTGGGGCGCGGTGAACTCTGCTCTCAGAACAGAATGCTGAAACTCGACACCTGAAGTAATCGGGTCAAAGTTTGCGTTGGTTACGGCGAGATCTCTTTCGTTGGGATCAAAGGCTTGTACTTCGTCGACATCGATCGAGAAGATCAACGTGTCGCCAGCCACGAAGTTTGTGAAGTCCAAGACAAGCAATGTCCCACCGTCTTGCACCGTGGCTCTGACCGACGCGTTGGCGTTGACAGAGTTCAGCTCTTCAACTTGAAAGGCATACGAATGGTCCGCGCCATAGCCTGTATCCGCAGTATCAAAAAACAAATCGCCCAGGCCAAACCCGGGTGCGTTCAAGTCGGTGTTGATCGTCAGTCGCGTAAGCTGAGTTCCTGGTGCACCACCTTTGAAGGTGATGTGAAACGTATCGCCGTGCAAGTCGCTACCGATATCGCTTTCGATATAGACTCCACCAACCCAAATCGGATCGGCGGCCATCAAGTTACGCTTCTCCATGGCTTCGAGTATATGCATACGGGTGAGCGTACCCCGACGCTCTGCGGTCGCACTACCCTTCAGGTCGCTCTGCTTCGTGCGCGCGACGCTCCCTGCGGCTTGTATGGATGCGCCCGAGCTTGCGGGCGTCGCCGAATGGAACCAACGAGTCAGTTGACGAACTTTGTTTTTCAGAAACAACAGACACCTCCGTGTCATATTCAGGGCGGTACTTGCCGGCGTCCCGTTCAAATCCCTACCTAATTCGCATCTTCGCGTCCACATCAAGCGGCGCTAATCCAACTGGCATGGACTGCTTCGCTTGATGTCCTACCTCCGCATCGAGGTCCCAAATCCGTACTGTGGTGTCAAACGAACCGCTTGCAAGCATTCCGCCACATGGACACATAATTGCAACGGTTCCAAAGTGACCATGGAGTTTTGCAATCACATCATCGACCAGCAAGTCATACAACCGGATCGAATTGTCCGAGCCAGCCACGGCGACCAATCCTTCGTTGATCAAGCACATTGACATCAATTTGGTCGTTGCTAGCTCTCGATCCAATTTGACTTCGGCAGTTTGCAAATCAAAGCGAATCAAGTGACGATCTTCCCCAGCACTGGTGATCATTTGGCCATTCGCCGAAAAAGCTGCCGTGAAGACTCGTGATTTGTGCAGATGCTTGTCTACCAGCAGCTCGCCAGTCGTGACATCCCAAACGCGGATGCTCCCGTCGCGACCGCCACATAGCAGCTTGTCACCGTTTGGGCTGAATCTCACGCAACGTTGGTCACCACAATCGCATTTGAACTGATGGAACCAACTGTTCTTCTTTAGGTCCCAGATCTTCACGTCATCCGAGAAACCGCCGATAGCCAGGAGTTGCCGTTCCGAGGAAAGGCTGATCGAACGCACCGCGAAAGGCAGCTTAACGATCTCAATAGGGGCTACCGGAGTATCGTACTCCCAGCGAAGAACGCGGCCGTCGTTTCCAGCGGAGTAGAGCAACCCTGAATCGCTGGAGAACTCAAGCGATTGTATCCAGTCGATGTGGGCGACTAGCTCGCGTACGCACTTTTGCGAATAGACGTTATACAGCCGAATGACGTGATCATCGCCCGCGATTGCGAGGTACTTGCCGTCGGGGGAAGCGCACATGGCCGTGACGACAGGTGCCGAACGCTGTTCCTCGAGCGGCTTGATTTGAATTTCCACCGAATTCGAGCTGGCTTCCGTCGCGGCGACTGTGCTGGTCAACTGCGTCGTCACCAGCCGGTCAGCTTTTTGATTAGAAGCACTGCGATCAGAGGCACTGCGATCATTGTTTGGGGGCGCCACGTTTGCATAGTTCTGCGCAAACAGGGAACCGTCCGCCGCGAAAATGCATGCAATTGTAGTAAGGACAATCCAGCAGTAGGCCCAGCTATTTGAATGCAATCGAAAATGTTGAAACATGGGTACGCCGGGCCTCCATGGCGGAAAGAGAATCCATCCGTCTTGCTATCGACGAGAACCCGCTTCAAACTGAAGCCATGAAAGTCGACTTTGCCGATTTCGTCGACTTTGCGGCCAACTTTCCGCTCGCAGGTCTGGAGAAGTCAATAGCAGCAAAGCGTCCCAAGTTACTTTCCAGCAGCCGACACGCGTTGGGCTGCTAGTACGACTTCATAAACCACCAGCGACGGCACCCAACTTAACCACGCCATCGCACCATAAGTAAGCCCCAGTTCGAACTGATTGGTCAAGGCTGCGATAAAGCGCAGTAACACAGCGGAGCAAATCAGCAGGTAGCTGCGAGTCATCCACTGCTGATGTTTGGCGATGCTCCCTCGCTTGGCGGCTACGAAACCTAGCCAAGTTGCGACTTCCGTTGCCACAGCCAGGGTCGCAAAGCCCACGACGGCCAACGAGTCTCTGTCGGCCTTGATCGACATCGCCAAACCGCTCGGCGCTGCCAACAAAAGGACCACTAGCACGTAGGCTTTACCGAGTGCGCGATGCAGCCGCAGGTGCCGCTTTCGAACCCAGCTCACCGACTGCACCATCCCCAAGAATAGGGTTATCGGCGATGAAATCACATGGATATAGAAGGCGACTGCGTACCAAGAATAGAAGTAGGCTTCCCGGCCTTTCAAGAACCCAAAATCAAAAGTGGGAGGAAAATATGCCACAGAAGTCAGAATGATCAGTATCCCAACGAGCGCGATGAAGGCTAAAATACAGGTCTTGGTTACCGCCCAAACGTCAGCCGCTGGATGGGGATTGTTTGCCATCGTCACTAGTCTTCTGGGTAGATCAATGATTCAAGATTCTGAACAAGTCGATCCGTACGTTACGCCTCGGACGCTTGCGGCTCGCCGCCCGTTCAGGCTCAGTACGATGATCATGGCTAGCGTAGTTCTACTGACAATTTCGGCCAGTGCATTCATCATAAACAATGCCCGAGGACGTAGCATTCATCTGCACCGCAGTTCGAATGCGTTAAAGGACTACATGCCCTATCTTGAACGAGAAGTGACTCCAGCGTCCAACTCGAAATAGAAGAACTTTCTAACCACAACTTACTACAAGGAAACTAGAGATGCATGAATCGCAACTGGGCGATCCCTACGTGACGCCTAAAACCCAGCCTACCCGACGTCCATTCAATTTCCTTGTCATTGGGAGCATCTTGGCGCTACTGATGATGACCACCTTGGCAGCTGGGTTCATGGTCTGGAGTTCCATTCGCCCGCAGCGCGTGATGATTGATCGGGCGCCGCCAATCAGGGATTTTTCAATTGAAGCGTCGCGTCGGCCTGTCGATTCAACTCAGGAACTCCCTCCACTGACTCCAGGGGCCGCGGTGGGTGACGCTCAATAGACCTTGAATGTCGATTTGAGGTGATTTCTATCAGCCCGTGTCAGTCTCGTCCGCCAAGTGTGTTTAACAATGCAGGAGGCGAGTGTTCATCCAGTTTATTTGGTGGTATCCAGTACCACATGGCTACCGAAGATGCGATCGTGCAAGGTTCGGCGAGCGGGGCCCAAGATTGGGATGGCATTGACTAACAAGAACACCTCATCCGCAAAGCTCAGGATGGGAAACAGCAAGTCCACATTGAGTGTGAGAGTGATGATGGTGAACGCCATCATCCACATGGGCAGATTGCGCAAAAGGTTGCGCAATAATCGCTTGCGTCGGGTCAATCGCAGCCCATGCACATCAACGACACGCAGCTGGAACAAATAACGTCCTGGGGTTTTCCAGCCACTCCATTCAATCCAAGCCATGCCAGCTGGAACGAGTAGCGCAAGCAGACTTACAAAACCAAAACCGTTGCGCGCCAAGAATGCCAAGGTTGACTCACCCGCCGATGAAACTTGCGAAGCGATAATACCGGGCAGTGCAATGCAACCCATCATCACAATTTGTAGAAAGTAGTCGACCATCAAAGCCAACGCTCGATTCAATCGCCCTGCTTGAGTAACTCCGACGGGCGCGATCGCTTGCAGGTAAGCGTCCAGGGATTCGTAACTTGCATAACGATCTTCGGGGTCTTTGGCGAGCAAGCGTTCGAGTACTTCGCGCCAGCGTTCCGGAATCTCTGCGGGCCATTTCTCGGGGAACTCCACTTCGGCCGAGCGATGGCTGCGAAGTTGGTCTGGCAAGGTCTGACCTGATAACTTGTAGGGACGTCGACCGAAGGTCAGCTCAAACAACGCAATACCCAGCGCGTACATATCACTTTGCGCCGTGGGTGCATGACCATCGGCTAACTCGGGCGCCATGTAGCTGAGTGTGCCGCTGATTCCAGTGGATGACTTCTGGTCGGTCTGGGCGAGTCCGAAATCACCAAGCTTGACGGTGTCCTCGGACGCCATGATTAAGTTACTAGGCTTGATGTCGCCATGCACTAAGCTCAACCGAGTTGCTTGCGCAAGCGCCGAAGTCACTTGCCGAGCGTACTTGATGACTTTCGAATAGGGCAATGGGCCATCATGCAACATCTTGTCGAGCGTTGGACCAGGCAAAAGCTCCATCGCGAAAAATGGGTCGTTTGCGTCGCGACCCACATAGTAGATCGTCACTACATGCGGATGGTTCAAACGCGCTTGTGCAACTGCTTCATCAAGCAAGCGAGTTACGCGTGCGGCCGAACTACCATCGGCACCCGTGCAGCGCATCACTTTGACGGCCACATAGCGCTGCAGCGACTCATCGAGAGCTCGGTAGACAACACCCATCCCACCTTGCCCGAGCAATGAAACCAAACGGAAGTGCCCGAGTTTCTCCCCTGAGCGATCCGTTCCAGTGTGAAGCGAGATACCGCCTTCGCTGTTTTCGTTACTAAGAAATGAAAGTGTTTGAGATGCATCAAGGGCGGCTAAAGAAATGGCACGGCCACACTCTTGGCAAACCCCACGTGAGTCCTGCAAAGAAACATCGCAACCACACGCGCAACGGAAATAGGACTTCGGAACCACAACCGATTGGGTCGGCTCAGACGCGGCGCGCGACACATCACTGCGCGATACTACATTTCCCGGCACCCTTGTTCCGGGAACACTTGATTCCTGCACGTTGACTCCAGCTTCGAAGGATTGGGATGCCTCGACAGGGCAATACTAGTTTACCCGCAAAGCTTTCGCCTGACACCGTCACAAAAGCACATTTCGGTAGCATTTCGATTGCTTTGGTAGCGGAATGCGTCAAGCATTTCGAGAGTCCCGTGGTGGCTTCGCGAAAGCCTTGAGGGCTTGTCGATCATTGGGTAGCGGAAGCCGTCAAGGCGTTCGAGGGCCACCGCAGTACTTTCGAATGCTTGAAGGGTTAGCGGCGGTTACCAGAGCAAAAACCAGGGCTAACGCCCATCGGTTAATCCCGCAGATTTACTCTGCGGATCGTTCGGTTTCTCACTAACTCGAGACGCGGTGACGAATGGCGACGAGGGCTGAGGTCGTTAGCAACCTACGTTTCGCCGAGTCGCAACATCCCGGCCGGCTCGTCCTCGGAAAGCCTTGACGGCTTCCGCTACCACAATAGTCGACAACTCCAAAGCATTTCGAGGTCCTGCGGACGACCCCGAAAGCCTTGAGGGCTTCCGCTACTTCCTAAAATCGAGGGAATCGTAATCAGAGCACTAGGTGGAGCGATGACTGATTAGCTGAAAAATCGTGACTCCACCGCGTAAACTCGGTGGCGATCGGAGAAGTGTCGAAAATTGACCACACGCTAAATTCCCGATACGATATAACTGGAAGATTCCCGCCTGAAATAATCCACTCCCAACCCAGACCGCTGTCGAATGACGGAAAATTCAAAAAGTAGGTTGCTCGCCACTTCTGTGGCGTTCTATTCTCTGGTCTGCGTTGCCCTTTCGGTCTTCGCACAGAACGTCTTCGCACAGAACGTACCGAGCGACGATTCCAAGGCCAAACAACTTGCGGCCCAAGAGTTGTTCTTTGAGAACGAGGTGCGGCCTCTGCTCGCGCAGAGTTGCATCAAATGCCACGGAAATGAAAAACAGGAAGGCGGACTGCGTCTCGACGCACTCGAGCACATGCTGACTGGAGGCGATTCAGGACCAGCGGTTGCACCCGGCGCGGTTGCAGATAGCTTGATCGTGTCTGCGATTCGTTATCAAGAACTTGAAATGCCTCCCTCAGGGCAATTGTCTCCCGAAGCCCAACGGGTAATCGAAACTTGGGTTGAGCAAGGTGCGGTCTGGCCCAAACACACCGAAGCTGGTTTGGAGTTAAGAGCGCGAACGGGTGTCACGGAAGAAGACAAACAGTACTGGGCATTCCGACCACTTGCTCAGCCCCCAATCCCCGATCTCAAACACAGCCCACAGGCTCCGCGAGCACGCACACCCATCGACGCCTTTATCATCAAACAACTCGATGCATCGAAGTTGCGTTTAGCTCCAGAAGCCGACGCAAGAACACTGTTGCGGAGAATCTATTTTGATTTAGTGGGGGTCCCGCCCACCCTTGAGGAAGCCGCCGCATTTTTGGACAGCGACGATCCGCAAGCTTATGAACAACTGGTCGATCGCTTGCTGGACGATTCGCGGTACGGTGAAAAGTGGGCCAGACATTGGCTTGACTTAGTCCGTTACGCAGAGTCCGATGGCTTTAACCAAGACGCTTATCGCCCCAATGCTTATTTGTATCGCGACTGGCTGATCGAGTCGCTAAACCATGACAAGCCTTATGACCAAATGGTCTTGGAACAGATCGCCGGCGACGAACTCGATCCAACCAACACCAGCTACTTGGCCGCTACTGGATTTCTGCGACATTGGATTTATGAATACAACCAACGCGATGTCCGCACGCAATGGTCCAACATCTTAAATGACCTGACAGATGTGACGGGTGAAGTCTTCTTTGGTTTGGGCGTTGGCTGCGCTCGATGTCACGATCACAAATTTGATCCGATTCTGCAACGCGATTACTTCCGATTGCAGGCGTCGTTTGCATCGTTCAGGCCTCGCGATGATCGGCTATTTGCAGAAGCAGCTGAACTGGCTGATTACGAAAAGCGACTCGCTGAGTGGGAGTTGCAGACCGCTGAAATTCGCCAGCAGATTGCTGCCATCGAAGATCCCGTAAAGACGTCGATCGAAGACAAGGCAATCGAAAAATTCCCGATCGATGTTCGCCCGCTTTTGCGTAAGCCAAAATCGCAACGCAATGGGCTCGAAGAACAGATCGGGCATTTGGCGCATTTGCAAACGCTTGAAGAATGGAACAAACTCGACTTCAGCAAGACCCTTAAAGGTGCAGCCAAGGAAAAATGGGAATCCCTACAAGCTGAGTTGAAAACCTTTGACGGGATCAAACCCAAGAAACCACTCACGGTCATGTCGGCCGGCAACGTTGAGAACTCAGCTCCTCCAACACTGATTCCGTCGAAGGCTTCTGAACCGCAGCTGATTACGCCCGCTTCCTTTGAAGTTTTCGGCTCAACTTCGCTGGCAAGTTGGCAGGGCAGCGATCAATCGACGGGACGTCGAACCGCGCTCGCGCATTGGATTAACTCACCTGAAAATCCTCTGCCGCATCGTGTGATCGTCAATCGGATTTGGCAATACCATTTCGGAACGGGACTAGTCCAGAATGCCAGTGACTTCGGGCGTTTGGGAGTCCCACCCACACATCCAGAACTGCTGGATTGGCTGGCTACTTGGTTCATCGAAAATGGACGCAGTTTCAAACAACTGCACCGCATGATTGTGACTTCAGCGACTTACCGTCAAGCTTCACAGAATCCAACTGATGACCTGCGCGGAAGGGAAACGGATCTAGCCAATCATTTACTGTGGCATTATCCAAGTCGTCGCTTAGAGGCGGAACAGATTCGCGACGCCATGTTAGTAAGCTCTGGCAAGATGGACTGGACAGCCGGCGGCCCCGCAGCAGAACACGACAGCTTTCGACGCTCCATTTATACCAAGATCAAACGCAACAAGCCGAACGCGATGCTAGTGACTTTTGACGCTCCAGACGGCAACGCCAGCATCGCTAAACGCAACGTTACGACGACACCCATTCAGTCGTTACTGCTCGCGAACTTTAACTGGCCACTTGCGCTGGCTGACAACATGTCCGAAGTGGTTCAGAGAGAATCCACCGACCGGCAGGAACAGATAAGCCACATGTATTGGCGCTGCCTGCAGCGAGCTCCATCAACGATCGAACTCGAGCGGGCTCTCGCGTTTGTAAAGCAAGTCAGTGAAGAACAGGTAAGCGAAGAGGGCCTGAAGACTGGCGATGGCCTATCGGATCTTTGCCATGTGCTCTTCAATAGCAGCGAGTTTTTGTACGCGGACTAGCAGTCTTCTAATGCAGTAACCCGAAGTATTAGTTTTCCTTTTGCGCTAATTGGCGCTTTGAAGCGATCCGGGGCACGTTCTGGTTTTTAATAACCCGAGCGTTAGCGAGGGACCAGTCTGCATCGTCAAGTCGACGCCCTAGCTCGTTCCCTCGCTTTCGCTTCGGGTTGCGAAAGGCTAGCCCAGCTTGCTGGCCCAGTTTGCTAACCCAGCTGACTAAGCAGAATCAAGCCAATAACGCCAATCGCGGCACCGAAGATCGCTTGATATTCACGATTGTGGAGCCACTGAGCAGTTGACCAGCCACTGCGCCAATTCGAATTGAACTTCATTGGCACGAACCGCGATGTCCGTTTGATGTAGCTGCCCCATTGTTCGGGGTGAATCGCGGCTAAGTACTTCTCTTCGTTCAGCACTTGAAAATAGTACAGCACCGACATTGGTCCAGCGATAAACGCGATCGATAGCCAATCGGACATAATCAAAGCAAAGCCATACATCATCAGGAACGAACCAACGTACAGCGGATTGCGTGACAGAGCATACGGGCCCGATGTGATCAGTTCTTGGATCTTGACCAACGTCCCCGCCGACCAACTCCGGATGGCCAAGCCCGCTACGATGAGCGCTAAGCCAACTCCGCAATTCCACTCCCAGATTGCCAGTGGGTTGCCAGGTCGGCGTCCCAAGACGGCTAAATTGAACACGATGAGCGCCGTAAAGCATGCAATGCTGATTGCAATTCTTCGGCGGGCAACCCAGCTTCGAATGAAACCGAGATCCTGATAGTAGTTTGGGGCGGTGGTTTCAGTTGCAGTGCTCATGAAGTTCCTTTGAAGAAGTAGGTTGGAACACTCTGGAGAATTTGCAAAACGCTGTAAATATCAATCTCCGGGAATTTCCCCTGAAGCTTGCAGAGTGCGGTGAACCGATGATTGTGAACGCTCGCAGATGGCAAACTAGGCAGATTGGCGAGCTCAGATTGGATTTATCACGCGGGAAGGGTTGGCGTAAGGTGCTCCTGTCAGGTCGACGGGCTCTGCGTGGGTCGGTCCTGCCGACTGCGACTTTTCAGCAGCCGGTCAACCTTGCAGCTAGCGGAGCAGAGATGCGCTAACTGCGCATGGCGTCGGCCACTAAGTCACGATCAAAGTAGTTGATGCTCATGCCTGCGTCGACCACAACAGACTGAGCCGTGATACCTGACGACCGCGGGCTGAGTAGAAAGACCGCTGTCGACGCCACTTCATCGGTCGTCAAGGCTCGCTTGCGCGGGATGACGCGTTCGGCGAACAGGTAAGCATCAACGTATCCGGGGATACCTGCCGAAGCGCTCGTCTTGAGCAGGCCAGCCGACACGGCATTAAAACGCACTTCGCTAAATCGACTGAAGGACTTGGTGAGAAAAGCCAGCGAGGAATCGAGGGCCGCTTTGACGGGTGCCATGAAGCCGTAACTTTCACTGGCCATACGTGTGGTCGAAATACTGATCGTGACCACCGAGCCTTGCTTGTCGAGTTGTTCTTTTAGGGCTCCGGCCAGGGCTACAAAAGAAAAGCAACTGATGTCAATCGCCTGCAGGAATTGCTTGCGAGTCGTTTCATGGAAAGGATGGATACCATCGCTGTAGTCCGCGAAGGCAATGG
>JANRMD010000371.1:0-14722 GCA_033761895.1 Pirellulaceae bacterium
CAAGTCCAGATTCACTGCTGCAAATGCACACGCAAATTGGCATCGAGGACAGCAGTACCGATCTCGCGCTGCGCGGCATGCCTGTTTTCCGCGGATTGATCGGACCGATTCCTGAGGGCCGCAACATCGTTCGCTACGAAACACCTGAAGTCTTCGAGGCGATCACGAAAGAGTGGTCATCGACGAAGGTTAAACGCCGCCGTCGTCGCGCGGTACCAGCCGGCGAATTGTCGGCAGAATCCGAAGGTATGGAACAGTCCTCAGATTCCGACGAAATGCCAGTCTCGGAAGCCGCCCTGAGCTAGTTGAAGATTTAATCTTAGGGCATTCGGTTCCAGCGTAATTCGACACGCCCTTCGCAGAGCCTCAGGGCGTGCCACCCCCAACAAATTGAAGCTCGACGCTCCACTAGTGTCTGCCTGGGCTAAGCCAATCACTCAATACGAGATGCTATCCCACCGGTCGAGATAATTCTGAGCGGTGGGTACTGCCAGGGCCAGCAAACAATCCCTCTCCGCTTTACGCATGTTGTCACGATCCTCTGGATTGATGTCATCTAGTCCCGCAAGGTGGAGCAGGCCGTGGATGATATACAGCAGCAGTTCATCGGCGGTCGGCCAAGCGGCTTGCTGAGCCAGTCTAGCGGCGGTGTCGATACTAGCGATGATCTCGCCATCGATCTGACCATCTTCATCATCAAACACAAAGCTGATCACGTCGGTCGGCCAATCATGATCCAGGTGTTCGCGATTGAGCCGATGAATCGTTGGATCGTCAACGATTGAGATGCTCGCAGTGATCCCTTTGAGTTGAAAGCGTTTGACGATCCACTCAGCCGCTTGGTGAAATCGCGCGCGATCCTCATTCTCGGTAGGGACGTGGTACTCGATATCTAAATCGATCATAGTCAGTTGTACTGAAGCATTGGAGTTCGTGGCTGCCGGTTGCGGCTTCCTACACTGTTGGAGGAGCGTCGGAGCTGGCCAGCGGAGTGCGTTTCACGATTACCATGGCCACAGCCAAAGCCACAAAGTGCAAACTGGCAGCAAAGATAAACGGCAGTCCCGGAATCTTGACAGCTGCTCCATCGTGAATTGCAAATGAAAAGATATTGGCAAAGATCCAAGGTCCAATCATACCTGCGATGCCCATAATTGAACTGTTCGCCCCTTGGAGCTGCCCTTGTTCGCTGGCTGAGACCCGTCGAGTCATCAGGCCTTGAATGGCGGCTGAGAAGTAACTGACCAGCGAAAAAACGGGGATACCCAGCCAGAATATCCAACCATTCGGCGCGAACGCATAGATCAGATACCCCAATGCTCCGAACGTAAGGGCAATAATCAACATCCTCCGTTCGCCGAGTTTGGGAGCGGTTCGACGCACGATTCCCCCTTGCATCAACACGCTCATCAAGCCGACGACCATCAATGTCAAACCGGTTGTCTTCTCAGACCAGGAATAGCGATACGTTGTGTAGAACACAAACACGGTCTGAAATACTTGATGCGAAAGTTGATAAAGCAGCATGATACTGGCTAGTCCCAGCAGTTCAGGATGTGACCGCAGGAGCTTGAGCGATCCGAGTGGGTTGGCTCGACGCCACGAAAAAGCGGTCCGATTTTCTTTGCTGAGCGATTCAGGCAAAACGAACATTCCATAAGCGACGTTGAGCAGCGTTAGGAATGCTGCGACCCAAAATGGTAATCGCAGATTATATTCCCCGAGCACGCCACCCATGGCCGGACCGATTACGAATCCAAGTCCAAATGCTGCACCTAGCATTCCGTAGCTGGCCGCGCGCTTGTCAGGTGGTGTAACGTCGGCGATGTAAGCCCCAGCCGTTGAGAAACTTGCCGCGGTGATGCCCGACAAAACACGACCGATGAATAACCAGGTCAAGCTCGGCGCAAGAGCCATCAGGATGTAATCCAACCCCAGTCCCAGGCAGGAAAGCAGTATGACGGGGCGACGACCAAACCGATCGCTGAGTGCACCCATGATCGGTGAACAGATGAACTGCATCATGGCCCACACGGTCACGAACCAACCGTGATACTGGGATGCTGACTCGAAGTTACCCCCTGCAAAATTCTTCACCAACTGGGGGAGAACTGGAATCGTCACGCTTAACGAAAGCACGTCGAGCAGAACGGTGATGAATATAAATATGACTGCCGCTTGTCGACGCTTAGGCGCGATCTCTGCCGAATTTCCAGTCGGATTGCCAGGAGCATTAGCAGGCGGTTCGTAGGAATTTTCAGGCATTGAATCTCATCGGAGCCCAATGTGGATCGGACTTGGGCTGGGAGTTGTGCGAGGGTGACTGATTGGGTGAGCGGTATTGTAGCAGGCGGCTACCAAGAGCCGATTGGGGCTTGAAGAATTCACATAAAGGACACGCCACTCAGTCGTTCGTAGGCTTCGACATACTTATCCGCGGTCTGTTCAACAACGCTCGCCGGGAGTTCTGGCGGCGGGCTGTTGCGATCCCAGCCGCTGGTAAGCAGCCATTGACGTACGAATTGTTTATCGAAGGAAGCTTGACTTTGCCCGGGGATGTACAGGTCCGCTGGCCAGAAACGAGAACTGTCCGGCGTCAAAACCTCGTCGATCAAGATCAGCCGCCCTTCGAACCAGCCCCATTCGAACTTGGTATCGGCAATGATCAGGCCGCGGCTGGCCGCATAGGAGGCGGCTTGCCGATACACTTCGAGGCTTAAATCGCGGAGCTTCGAGGCAGTTTCGAGGCCGATACTGTTGGCCATGACCTCAAAGCTCACGTTTTCATCGTGCCCAGTTTCGGCTTTGGTCGCGGGGGTAAAGATGGGCTCAGGCAGACGGTCGCACTGTTTCAAACCCGCTGGCAACGAGACGCCACAGACTTTTCCAGACCGCTGATATTCGCTCCAGCCTGACCCCTCGAGGTAGCCGCGAACGACACACTCAAACGGAACGACTTCCGCCTTGCGAACAACCATACTCCGATCTGCCAACATGGACCGATCTTCTGCGGAAATCTGCGGGTGCTGCGGGGCTTCCATGGCCAGCAAGTGATGCTCCACGGGCAATCGATTAAACCAAAACTGGCTTAATGTCGTCAGGACGCGACCTTTATTCGGAATACCGCCGGGCAGTACCCAGTCAAACGCACTGATTCGGTCTGTACTAACAATCAAAAGTGCGTGACCCAGGTCATAGACATCGCGCACTTTTCCCTGTCGTTTCGGAAAACCGAGGTGCGTCTGAGTGACTGGCGTGGGGTATTGCTTCACGAATGGCCTCGTAGAATTGCGACTTTGATTACAGTGGAAGATTTGGAATTGGTTTGAGTTCGAGCTGCGGACAAGCTCAGGGTTGATTGAATTTTTCACCAAGTTGAGTTAAATTTTGCCGTCCTGGTTGTAAAAGCCCTGGTTGTATAAACTCGAGGCGGTCCGTTTGGCGATGTGCTAGCCGAGGTCTGCGGAAAGTAACATTTCTCTAATCAAAATAAGTTTCGGTAACAGCTCTCATTTCGGTGCCCCCCAAATGCCGTCGTGTTGCCGTTCGAAAGCCAACCTACATGGGTGACCTTCGATTTAAGGTCCCAAACGCCGCGAACATTGATCCACGCGTTTGGGAAACGGCATACATTTCGGGCATGGAGGGGATTCCATGGTATTGCCACCGACGCCTAGACGGTGACCAGTTTAGCATCGGTCGCGACATTGAGGAGTCTGGTAAGCTGAACATTGTGTGGCCGACGCGCTGTCTCGGTAACATTTGTTTATCAACGACCAGTCTGCGGATTGTCGACGAGCCCTACTCATTGATGGCCGAGTTGGCCAGGGGTACCGTGTTCCGCATGAAGAATCAGTGCGCCGAATGGCAGCGCATCGGTTTGAAATTGCCGACAGAATTCTTCCCCCTATCCGAACAAGCCCTTAATCATCTGCTGTACGCGCTGACAATTCGCAACGATGCAGCATCCCAGGAATCGCACGCGCAGGCGGCTATCGACGCTGCGACCGAGGCCAGCGTCTTGCTATGCGATGCCTTCAGTTCGCAAGTCCTCGATATTCGCATGCAAAATGAAGGCCGATTCTCAACCTTACTTGGTTGCCGAGTTCAACCGCAAATCGCGATCGACAGTGTCAGTGACGCTTTGAAGGCTGCGTTCAATCTAATCTCTGTCGATGCTGATTTGAATGCGATCGAAACCGCATCTGGCCAACGCAATTACGCGATCGCCGACCGCCAAATCGAATGGGCGCATCAGTGCGGCCAGCGTATCTGCGTTGGTCCACTATTGAACTTCAAGCCCGGCGGATTGCCGCGCTGGATGGTGCTGCTCAACGAGAGTTTTGAAACCGTCATGAAAGCGGCTTGTGATCACGCACTGGAAACAGTCGAACGATATCGTGGTCGGGTGCATCTATGGAATTGCGCCGTCGGTCTCAATGCGCCCGGTGAAATGCGCTGGTCAGACGAAGAAGTGCTTCGAATGTCAGTCTCACTGATCGAGACCGTCCGCCGCGCCGATGACCGTACACCCGTCTTGCTCACCATCGATCAACCCTTCAGCGAGTATTTGGGAGGCGAGCGGGATGGAATATCGCCGCTCCATTTTGCGGACGCTTTGATTCGCGCTGATCTGGGACTGAGCGGCCTGGCGCTACAAATGAATCTGGACACTTGGCCCGATGGCTCTTTGCCCAGAGACCCTATCGACATCAGTCGCCTGATCGATCGCTGGGGACTGCTCGGGTTGCCTCTCATGATCGTGGTCACCAACCCGTCGCAGTTGGCTGGCGATGCCAAAGCCGAACATGGGCTTGGCGTTTCCTCGTGGGCAACTGGTATCCAGGCCCCGCCAGAGGGTTTCAAGAACGAGAGTTTGTTGCGCATGCTACTGGCCAAACCAACTGTACATGCGATTATCTGGAATCAAACTAGTGATCAGTTGCCACATGGTTTCGCCAACGCGGGACTGTGGGACGCAAACGGTAAAGCCAAGAGTATCCTCAACAGTGCCGCCAAGTTCCGGCAAGCCTACCTGCATTAGATCTTCGCTCAAGTCACAAAGCTATGAACGTCAAAAGATACGCTGTACTAGTCGGACTCCTACTTTTTCTGCCTCTGACGACACTTGCACAAGATGAGCAAGGTGAACTGTTGAGCTCGCAACAGCGCAATCGTCGTGACAATGGTCAAGTTGTGCTCAAGGGTCGTTTGGAGCCGCATTGGTTTTCAAACAACGATCGATTCTGGTATCGCAACGACCTGGCGCAGGGGGTTCGAGAGTTCATTGTGGTGGATGCGGTCGCAGGCACACGAGCGCCAGCGTTTGATGCGAACTTAGTTGCTGCTAGATTGAGCGAGAAACTTGGCAAAGATGTCGATGCTCTGCGCCTGCCCATCGATGGTTTGGATTTCGCGGAAGACGGCAAGTCCGTCACCTTAAGTGGGGCCGAGGGCAAATGGATTTGGAACTTTGATTCCAAGCAACTTACGAAACAAATCCTTGCACCTGAGAAAGAGAACGAAGCTGCAGGTGATGGTACGGGACTGAAGCCCGAAACGGAACTGCGAGGATCCAATCGAACTGGTCCCGATACGGAGATCACTTTTGACAACCAAACCAATGACCCCGTCGCCGTATTCTGGATCGACCCTGAGAATCGTCCACAGCCGTACGGTCAAGTGGAGCCGAAGAGTCGCCGCGGGCAACATACTTTTGGCGGCCATCGGTGGCTGGTCGAGAACTTGCAAGGTGATCGACTTGCGGTGTTCGAAGCGACAGACGACCCTAACGTGGCTGTCATTGATGGTGTCAAGCGAGACGTTCGCTCTGATCGCGGTCGGCGTCGCCAGCGCGGCGCGCCTCCAAGCGAACGAAGTGACCGCTCACCCGACAATAAGTGGCGAGCCTTCATTCAGGACAACAATGTTTATGTGCGGCAGATCGATGGCGACCGCGACGAAGGGGACGCAATCGCCCTGAGCACTGACGGCGGCGGCGACTTCGAATATTCGCCACCTGTCTGGTCGCCTGATTCGAAGTCCCTCGTTGCTTTTCGTATCGAGACCGCTGAAACGGAGCAAGTTCATCTCTTGCAATCCTCACCCGACGGTGGTGGAAGGGCGGTACTAAAATCACGGCCATACGCGCTGCCAGGAGATCGTTTTGCAAAACATGAATTGAACGTTTTTCAGGTTGAAAGTCGGAAGCAGATCAAACCTTCTGTCGATCGCTTTGAACACGGTTGGGAGCGACCTCGTGTTCGCTGGAATTTGACCAACGGTAGCTTTACGTACAAGATCGTTGATCGCGGGCATCAGCGCCAGCGAATTGTCAGTGTTGATCCACAAACCGGTGAAGTCATCAATTTAGTTGATGAGAAAAGCCAGACCTTTATTTGGACTATCCACACCGAGGACTTGGACCTGCAATTGATCAACTGGATGGAGAAAAGTGACGAAGTCATCTACGTCTCGGAACAGAGTGGTTGGCGACATCTTTACTTGGTAAGTGCCGATCGACCTGGCATGCTGCAACCCATCACAACTGGGGAGTGGGTGGTACGGGGCATTCAGCAGATCGACGAAGAACGACGCCAAGTGTGGTTTTCGGCCAGTGGTTGCTACCCAGGTCAAGACCCTTATCTGGTGCATTTTGGCCGTGTGAATTTTGATGGTACAGGTTTAGTTTGGTTGACTGCCGATGACGGCGATCACAGTCTAGAGTATTCGCCCGATCGTCGTTTTGTGATCGACCGCTACTCACGCGTCGACTTGCCACCTAAACACGGACTGCGTCGCGTCGATAATGGTCAACTGGTCTGCCACCTTGAGGAGGCTGATACGTCGAGTCTAGCGGCAAGCGGTTGGAAAACTCCCGAGGTCTTCATGTCGCTGGGACGTGATGGGAAGACGGAGATCTGGGGTATTATTTGCCGGCCTGCCAATTACGACCCGCAGAAAAAGTACCCTGTCATTGAAGATATCTATGCCGGACCGCAAGGTGCGTTCGTTCCCAAGAACTTTAGCACCGCACAGCGTTACAAAGCGCTCAACGAATTGGGCTTCATCGTGGTCAAGATTGATGGAATGGGAACCGCTAATCGCTCCAAGGCGTTTCACGACGTCTGCTGGCACAATCTAAAGGACGGCGGTTTTGAGGATCGCATTCTGTGGATGAAAGCCGCTGGTGCGAAATACCCCGAGCTGGATCTGGAACGCGTTGGCATCTACGGAGTCTCTGCGGGCGGTCAGAATGCTGCGGCAGCAGTCCTTTTCCATCCTGAGTTCTACAAAGTTGCGGTGGCGGGTTGCGGTTGCCATGACAACCGCATGGACAAAGCTAGTTGGAACGAACAATGGATGGGCTACCCAGTTGGTCCGCACTACGCAGAATGCTCAAACATCGATAACGCTCATCGTTTGCGTGGCAATCTGCTGCTGATCGTGGGTGAGATGGACGATAACGTTCCTCCCGAGTCGACGTTGAGGTTTGCCGATGCGCTGATTCGAGCTGATAAGGATTTTGACTTGCTGGTCGTCCCAAATGCAGGCCATGGGATTGGCGGCGCCTATGGTGAGCGGCGTATGCGAGACTTTTTTGTGCGTCATTTGCAAGGCAAAGATGTACCGAATCGCAACTAAGCGTTACCTAGTCGGCTTGGTTTTTGGGCACGAAGAGCTATCCTAAAGCAGATCGAAACAGTCCTTTATTGCTGAGTTAAGTATGAATCAAGTTCAACACGATGTTGTTGTTATCGGTGGTGGTCCCGGCGGTTATGTTGCAGCGATTCGCGCCGCCCAGTTGGGTTTTAATACAGCTTGCATCGACGAGAACGACCGCTTCGGTGGTACCTGTCTGCGTGTCGGATGTATCCCCAGCAAGGCTTTGCTGGAATCCAGCCATCTGTATCACGAAGCACTTCACGGCATTGCGGCTCACGGGGTCAAAGTGAGTCAAGTTGAATTGGATTTGCCAGCGATGCTGAAGCGCAAAGACCAAATCGTCAACCAGCTTACCGGCGGCATCGACATGCTGCTGAAACGCAACAAGATTACCGCCTATCGCGGCCGTGGAAAAATGACCGATGTCGAAACGGTCTCAGTCCAATTGCCCGAAGGACCGCTGTCAATCCGCGCCAAGCACATCCTACTTGCCACGGGCAGTCGCCCCGCAACCATGCGCGGCATCGAAATGGACGGCCAGCGCATTGGTGACAGCACGATGGCGCTCAGTTTCGCTGAAGTCCCCAAGAAATTGGTGGTGATCGGTGGTGGCTACATCGGTTTGGAACTTGGGAGCGTTTGGAAGCGTTTGGGCAGCGAAGTCATCGTTCTGGAAGCGATGGACCGCATTTTGCCTGGTCTGGATTTTGAGATTGGTCAAATCGCCCACCGTATCTTTGAAAAACAAGGAATTCAGTTCCGCACCAAGAGCTGGGTTGAAAGCGCGCGCGTCGAAGGGGACAAGTGCATCGTCAAGTGCAAGGACGCCGATCCGATCGAATGCGACCGCGTGCTACTGTCGACCGGGCGTGTGCCCTGTTCAGCCGATCTCGGCTTGGAATCGCTTGGGATCGAAACCGACAAGCGCGGATTCATTCCAGTCGACGAGAATTTTCAGACAGCTGTCAAAGGTGTCTATGCATTCGGCGATCTGATTGGCGGAGCCATGCTAGCGCACAAAGCCAGCGAAGAGGGCATCGTCTGCGTTGAACGTATCGCCGGTGTGCACAGTCATGTGAACTACAACGCGATTCCAGCCATCGTGTATACCAATCCTGAAATTGCCACAGTTGGCAAAACCGAAGAGCAATTGAAAGAAGCTGGCGTCGAGTACATCAAGGGTATCTGCCCCTACGGTGCAAGCGGCCGTGCCATGGCACTTGGCGAGACTCAAGGACGCGTGAAGATTCTGGCCGATGCCAAAACAGATCGCGTGTTGGGCGTGCACATTATCGGCGCCCGAGCAGGTGACTTGATTGCTGAAGCGACGGCGGCCATTGAGTTTGGAGCCAGCAGCGAAGATGTCGCGCGCACCTGCCACGCACACCCAACACTATCCGAATTGCTGCACGAAGCCGCGATGGCTGTATCGAAGCGAGCGATTCATACAGCATAGTTTTTTTCGCCGCGCTCGCGGTGAATCCCGCAGATTCACTCTGCGGATCGTTCGGTTTCTCACTAACTTGAGACGATGCGATGAACGGCGACGAGGGCTTATTATGTTAGCAACAAACGCGTGGCCGAGTCGCAACACGCTTTGGTGGGTCGCTCCTGCCGGGTGCGACCAGCGTCCCTGTCAATTTGCGTCCCTGTCAATTTGCGTTCCTGTCCAGTTGCTTCCCTGTCCAATGCACATGGTTGCAGTCGGCAAGAGCAACCCACACATCTCGCGACATCTGCCCTTAGTGTCTTCGCGTTAATCGGACAGCTTAGCTAACACGATGTTGCGGCCTCAGCGATCGACCCGTGCATGGTTGGCTCAACCGTTCGGCCACTTCATCTGTCGCAACGAGTTCTAGTTAGAAGCACAACGATCCGCCGTGCAAGACGGCGGTATTCGCAGCCCAGCAACTCGAAGCCGATTACTCAATCTGGCTGCCAAAAAACGCTCTTTTCCGCAAGTCAAATCTATATTGAAAATTTCCGCCGCTTACGCATCGCAAAAGCCGCAGGGGACTACTTGGGACGCAGCGATTTAAGGCTGATGCCATCGCGAATAAACTGGTAAAAGATTGGCGGTAAAAGATAAGAGAAGCAGGGGGCCAGTGAATCCCGCAGATTTACTCTGCGGATCGTTGGGTTTCTCACTAACTTGAGCCGCGGCGATGAACGGCGACGAGTGCTTATTATGTTAGCAACGAACGCTTAACCGAGTCGCAACATCCCTGACGGCTCGCCTATCGTGATGTTGCGGCCTCAGCAGCGCACCAATCACGGTTGGCTCAACCCTTCGGCCACTTTCCCTACGGATACACGTGTTAGTTGGAAGCAGAACGATCCGCTGGGCAAGCCACCGGTATTCTCTGACCTCGCACAAGCCACCAACCACAAGCCACCAACCACAAGCCACAAGCCACAAGCCACAAGCCACTCGCGATCAACGGCGGGCGCCCACAGTCATGCCCTGCAGCACGCAGTGAATCCCGCAGATTTACTCTGCGGATCGTTGGGTTTCTCACTAACTTGAGCCGCGGCGATGAACGGCGACGAGGGCTTATTCGGTTAGCAACGAACGCTTAACCGAGTCGCAACATCCTTGATGGCTTAGCTAACACGATGTTGCGGCCTCAGCGATCGACCCATGCATGGCTGGCTCAACCGTTCGGCCACTTCATCACTTGGAACGCATGTTAGTTAGAAGCACAACCATCCGCCGTGCAAGACGGCAGTATTCACAGCTCAGCAACTCAAAGCCAATTACCCATTTTGGCTGTCGAAAAACGGTCTTTTCCAAAAGTCAAATCTATATTGAGAGTTTCCGCCGCTTATGTTTCGCAAAAGCCTCAGAGTGATGTTGCGTCGTTCATTTGAGTTCTTCGATCACGATATCTTTATAGCGGACTATCGAGGTCGCGTTGCCATGAATTTGGACCGCGATCATGCCGGTCTCTTCAATGCCGGGCTCAGTTTCCGTGTAATCCACGGTTTGCACCCCGTTAAGCCACAATTGGATGTGTTTACCCTCGGCGCGAATGCGATAGTCATTCCATTCACCTAGCGGCTTCGTGGCTTTGGCCAGCACTTCGGGTGTAGGCTTCATCAGGACCTTCTTGCGGCGACTCTCGTCGTAAAGCGCACCGTCAAAACCTGCTCCCAGATCAGCTTGATAACCGATGACTTCGAAGTCGTTGGGGATTCGCTTAGATCTGAACTGCACTCCGCCGTTAACGAAGCCCTCAGTTCCCTCAAGTTTCCACTTCAATCGCAATTCAAAATTGGTGAATTCGCGGGTTGTTGCCAGAAAGTTGTTATTCGCCTGCTTCTTTTCTAGCGACCCAGCGACCAAAGCCCCATCTTCGATTCGCCAGACGGTTCCCGTATCGCCTTGCCAACCAGCAAAGCTCTTGCCATCAAACAGCGGCTGGCTGCGATCATCAACAGCACCAACAGGAGTCGGGGATTGAGTCGGTTCGCCTGCGAGCCCTGTTGCGAACGCATTCAAAAAGTATGCCAAAGCCATGAAGGCAACTTGGAAGATATTGGAGTAGCGCAATGGGAGGTGCATAGTTGGCATTCCTGGCTGAGAGGCTTGTTGATTGAATCAACCGAACCGCGTTAGCGGCGGTTGCCGGCGCGGCAAACTTTGGTCGTATGGTAATCGAAATTGGGTGGCGAGTTTTAGTTTGGTGTAACTCGAGAGCCGCCGAACTTGGATGGTATCACTTACGATCGAGTTGGGTGATAGCCAGTCAAGTGTACCGACATTTGAAGAGCTCGAACTTGGCCAAAGCGGGGGTAACCTCAAGAAGTATTCAAAGTTTTCTGAATTTTCCGAAGAACCGTGTAACACTACACCCAGCTTGTGGCATAGCAAACCATCCCTCTAGCAACTGCTGGCGGGCGGTCACCTTCAAATTCCTCACATGAACGGAGTGAGCCATGCTACGCCTTTTCAAGAATCTTGTCGCATCCGGTCGCACCTCTTCGCGCAAACGCTCGCACAGAAACGCCCGCCGCAATACGCTTTCCATTGAAAGCCTGGAAAATCGGCAAGTCATGTCAGGTTCGCCGCTGGCCGCTGATGCTGACCAATCACTGACCACCCCGACCGCCTGGTATTGGTATCACGGCGTGAGTGCGGCCACGGTCAGCCAGAAGTTGACGGAAAACAATGGACGTTTAATCGATATAGAAATTGAAAACGCCTCACCATTGAGATTTACCGTAGCTATGGTCAAGAACAGTGGAGATTACGGCCATGCGTGGTGGTGGTATTTTGGACAGACCAAAGCCCAATTGGAAGCCAAGATAACGCTCCATAACGCTCGTATCCAGGACCTGCAAGTTTATACCGTCAACGGTGCAACGCGTTATGCGGCCATCCTGACGCCGAACACGGGCGAAGCTACCAAGTCTTGGTGGTGGTACCATGGCATCTCACCTGCAACCCTAAGTACCAAGATTCAAGAGAATCAAGCGAGGATCATTGACTTAGACAGCCGCGTTGTGAATGGCACCCGCGTATACGACGCTGTGATGGTCAGAAACAGCGGCGTTGATCAGAAGCAATGGTGGTACTACTACAACCGAACCCCCGCTCAGATCACCACCTTGATTGCGGAAAAGGGTGCGAGGATCATCGATATCGAACAGCGCACTCCGACAACGTTTGATGTCGTGATGGTCAAAAATGATGCTCGCGATAATTGGTGGTGGTACCATGGCAAAACCTCTGAGCAAGTGAATGAATTGATCAGCCAAAAGGCTTCGCGCATCGTAGACATTGAGACCTACGAAATCGCAGGACAAAAACGCTTTGCGGTTGCGATGATCGACAACGCCAATGACGTTACCTCCGATGTCCGAGCCGCGCTCAGTTCAGTGACGACCACGGGCGAAGTTGGGGCCTACTTGAAGGAAGTTGGCGGCGGAGTCGTAACGAACTTGCAAGGGGAACGCAAATTCGAGCCGGCGAGCATGATCAAGGCCCTGATTCACCTGCACACCATGCGCAGGTTGAACGCAGGTGATCGACGAGCCGACTTGAATCGACTGTACGACTTCTATTATAAACCCGGCGACAATATCAATAACAACCTGAAGGGGAATCCCGACGTCAACCCGGATTCCTATTTGAACACTAGCACCAACAGGATCACCGAAAACCTGGGCAAGATCCTGGAACGTATGATGGAACGTTCCGACAATCGCGCCACCAAGACAATCAATGACCTGTTTGGTGATATAGCCATCAATGCGACCGCTCTTGCGGCAGGCATGACCAACACCGTTTTGACCTCGACGTTAGGCTCAGGCATCGCCGGGAATTTCATGACCCTGGCTGATGCAGGTAAGCTATACGAGGGTGTGCTCAACGGGACTTTGTTGGGAACCGGCACCAATGCCCAGACACAGTTTTTCCGACTGATGAGCGATGAGAATGCGACCGATGAAGAACAGTTCAACAACGGTCACGACGGCATCAACGACACGATTCGCAACATTGTCGTCGACGAAGCTCGACTGCGGTTAGGCAAGTCAATTGTGGACACCGCCGTCATCACTCTAGCCAACAGCTTCCTTGACAAAATGCGTCGTGGCTCAAAAGGTGGCAGCTATACGATCAGCCACTCGCCAACCGAATGGCGACAAACGCGTACAACCGGGGGGTGGATTGAAGTACCGACAAACGGCGGCCTTAGTTCACGCAGGTTTGTGTACGGTGCTTTTGTAGAACACGCTATTACGCCTAAGGTTCCAGAAAGCAATCCAGCGCTCACTAAAGTTGAGAACGCCGTGGGTGATGCAACGAGCATCATGCTTCGAAGTGTTATCAAGTCTGCTATGCAGACGTGGTAGCAGGCTGAATTTACCTGTTAGTCGACTGCAACCTTAACGACCACTTTGTGCACACGCCCCTGGGCCGCCAGGGGCGCGTGAGCATCTTCGGGGAAGAAAACGGCAAACGAGCCAGGCGCCACTTCAAACCAGCTCGTCGGTCGGTCCAAAAAAAATGCCAAATCGGTCTCGGGCTTGTACTCTTGCTTGACCGATTGGCAAGTCGCCAGCGGTTGCCAACCGATTATTTCTTGGCCGCCAACGACATACTGAATATCGATGTACTTGCGATGCGCCTCGAGTATGGCGCCGTCTAAACCGCGCCCTTGGTCATGCGCGACGATTGCGAACAAGCGATCACCATCAATGGATAACTTGCCATCGGGCAATTCGTCGAGCTCGGTTGTCTGCAAAAACTCGAACCCACGCGTCAACCCAGGGTGACATGCTGAGTATCGATAAGCGTGTTCCATCTTGGCCAAAATCATAGCTGTTCCTTGTTGTTGTGCGGTTTGCTTTGTGCGTTGTTCTGTGGGTTGTTTCTGGCTGTGATGTACAACATATCCGACGGTCCGACCAGAGAAAGATCTTCCGTGTTCAGAGTCTTTTCATCGAAAATATCCGACCTAAGTGTATTCGTTATCAGGAATGTTATAGTACAATTGAGCGTTGACGGGTGTAGATCCTCACTGGATGGATGACTACGTAACCTGTTCCGAAAGTAGACAGAGCGAGGTTCTTATGACCTGGGCAATGTGTCTTAAGTGTGGTGATATAAAAGGCGGCGCGCTAATTCCATGTTCAAAATGTGAAGCACCGGCCACGGGCAACTTGGCACTCGATATTGCCTTTAGCGATCACCGCATTCCACGCGAAAAACTGCTGGAACTTGGGTCCGTCATCGGTGAAATCCATCGAATCTGCAAAGACGAATCCCTTTGCTTTTGGACGTTCTTGCAATATGTCACCCTGCATCACCCCTCCATTCTAGAAATCGACCTCAAGGACGAAGCCAAGGATGCGGTTGAAGACGTGCTAGCGAGGCTGAATATCCCGCCGCTGTCGATATCATCCGGGGACCTTTCCCCCACCCCTTCTAACAGCTAGCGGCGCCCAAACGCGTCCTAGTGCTCTGTCCACATTAGAATTTTGGGTTAGTCACATTAACCGATGTGCGTTAGCACCGGTTTCCGCAATGTGAAAACCGCGGCTAACGCCG
>JANRMD010000372.1:0-23452 GCA_033761895.1 Pirellulaceae bacterium
GCTCCTTCGGTCACCCGCGGCTAGCGCCGTCGGCTCACTAAATCAAAAAGCGGCTAACGCCTGGTGTGCCACTGGCTGTGCCACTGCAAACGGAGGAGCTATTGTTCACCAAGAGTAGACTCTCTAGTGTGAACAGTGTAACACGAGAGCAGCCGAAGTTGTACGGTTTGAGTGACGATCAAGTTGGGTCATCGGTAAATCGCCCTGGTTTAGTCGCAGTCCACTTGAAAGCATCTGCAAATTCGAACCGTATCACTTCGACAGATTTCCGTTTAGGACTCATGTATTGGATCGACCACCTTTTGTTTCGAATTGTCTCCTTCGTTTGCACTGGCAAAGCCAGTGGCACACGAAAACCCAAACACCCAAACCCCAAAATCTAATGTGGACAAAGCACTAGTGAGTTTGTGAGCCGTCGGCACTAGCCGCGGGTCTCGAAGTTTGGAGCGTGCATGGATTGGGCTCGTTCCAATGCAAGTTGAACGGGCTTCATTGGCAGGACTATAGGTGATGAACGATTGCTCCTTCGGTCACCCGCGGCTAGCGCCGTCGGCTCACTAAATCAACAATCGTTCCAATGCAAGTTGAACTGGCTTCATTGGCAGGACTATAGGTGATGAACGATTGCTCCTTCGGTTACCCGCGGCTAGCGCCGTCGGCTCACTAAATCAACAATCGTTCCAATGCAAGTTGAACTGGCTTCATTGGAAGGACGATAGGTGATGAACGATTGCTCCTTCGGCCACCCGCGGCTAGCGCCGTCGGCTCACTAAATCAACAAGCGGCTAGCGCCTTTTGATGTTGCACCGTTTAGGGTTTACGGACCAAAGGTCCAGCATTTTACCTAGCCCAGCCTAACGGGCTGGGACTTTGGTGCAGTTGAGTGTTAGGGCGAAAGGCCCGGCCGTTTGCTCACGGGGGAGTATTTCGAGTGAACAAATGTTCGGGCCGTTGGCGCTGCAATTTCATTTACTGCTAGCCCCCAGCCCTTTAGGCTGGGCTAGGAGAACGGACGGGGCTTGGCCCCTAAATCAACACAGTGCAACATAACAACTAGCGCCGTCGGCTCACTCACCTCATTGAATCGAGGGAATCGAAATGGCTCATCAACCCAAAAATCAATTATGGACAGGCTCTAGGGCGTGGCAGCCTTCAATGGCCAAGGTAATACACCAACTTTCGCTGCCCACGCATCCCAAAGCCCTGCTAGTTCTTGGACTTTCTCGGGTTGCTCGGCAGCCAAGTTGTGCGTCTCAGTCCGATCCGCCACCATGTTGTACAGCTCCCAAACCCCGGGGTGCTTTGAGACCAGTTTCCAGTCGCCGGCTCGAATTGCTCGATTCCCTTCGTGCTCCCAAAACAGTGGCTGCGATCGGCTCAATCTCTGCCCTGCAAAAGCCGGAGCTAAACTCACTCCTTCAAGCGGCTGGATGGTTTGTCCTGCAAACTCAGTGGGGTAAGCTGCTCCTGCCAAATCAATGCACGTTGCCATGATGTCAATCAAGTGCGCAGGTGACGTCTCCAACTGCCCTGCGCGATCGATCCCAGCCGGCCAATGGGCGATCAGCGGCGAACTAATACCGCCTTCATGTTGCCAATGTTTGTATTCACGAAAGGGAGTGTTGCTGACATTGGCCCAATTGCGACCATAACCGATGTACGTGTCTGGACCGCCAGGCATGACTCCCTTGCCTTGTCTGACGGGATAACCATCACGCGTTTGTTTTGGAATCATATCGGTTTGGAGATAGTCCTTTGCCAGCGGCGATAATGTGGGCCCGTCTGCACGCGGCTTGAACTCGCCGTTGCGTCCCATGCCCTCTGCGCAACCACCATTGTCTTGTAGGAACAACACAAGAGTGTTTTCCATTTGCCCGTTTGTTTTCAAGGTTTCCATCAGCCGTCCGATGCCTTGATCCATGCAATCCACCATGGCTGCATAGACCTCCATGCATCGTGATTCCCACTCCTTATGTTCAGCTTCGTCCCAGTTGCCAGCTTGGGGCGAAACGGGCCAACGCGGATCGAGCAAACCTAGTTGTTTCATCCTCTCGATTCGTTTGGCTCGCACTGCATCGTAGCCAGCATCGTAGCGCCCCTTGTATTTGGCTATGTCGGCTGCCTTGGCATGCATAGGCCAATGTGCGGCCGTATGCGCCACGTATAGAAAAAAGGGTTGGTCAGCGTTTTGTCGATGATGCTCCGTCACGAACGTAGCCGCATGATCCGTAATCGCGTCGGTGTAGTAAAACTCTTGGGGTGTGTACTGCGAATCCGCGAATGGAGAAATAAAGTCGTTATCGCGAGTCAATGTGTTGGGATCAAAGAAGCTTCCAGCACCATGAATGGTTCCATAAAAACGATCAAAGCCGCGCTGGAGCGGCCAGTTGTTCTTCTGCGCTCGAGCTTTAGGATTCGTC
This sequence comes from Pirellulaceae bacterium, assembly GCA_033761895.1. Classification (GTDB taxonomy): domain Bacteria; phylum Planctomycetota; class Planctomycetia; order Pirellulales; family Pirellulaceae; genus Aureliella. The sequence goes on from JANRMD010000372.1 coordinate 2,421, forward strand.
TTGCCAGTCACATGCCACTTACCTGCCATGAAAGTTGCGTAGCCAGCCGCATGCAAGGCTTCAGCAATCGTCACAGCGCGTCGACTGAGTTCACCGGAATAGGCCGGACTACCAGACTTCGGGCCGACACCGTCCACCATATGCCCAATACCCGCTTGATGTGCATATAGGCCAGTCAGCAGCGAGGCCCGCGTGGAGCAGCATCTTGCCGTGTTGTAGAACTGCGTGAATCGCAAACCGCCCTGAGCTAACCGATCGAGATTGGGAGTTTCAATTTCCCCTCCATAGCAACCTAGATCGGAGTAGCCCATGTCGTCGCACATGATCAGAACAATGTTGGGCTGCTTCGCCTTTAGTTTCTCTGCTGCCTCGCTCTCTGAACTGAGGTTTGCGAAAAGACTCGCAACCGCTAAGGCCATGGCCATGATCTTCAAACGCATCGCAGTTCCAGTCATCAAGGTTAAGCGGTCTACGGTATGCCAAATTCTAGTGCTTAATCCAACTTTAATTTGGGGATTAGGGGTGGCACGCCCTGAGTCTTTGCGAAGGGCGTGGCTCAGTTGTAATCCGCCACGCCCTTCGCAAAGCCGCAGAGCGTGCCACCCAAAATTAAAGTTGCTGGTGCAACACAACCCGTTTTGCGCTTCGCTGCACATCGAATTTTTCAGCAGGCCGCTACGCTTCTCGACCGGTCCACAACGGCGCCATCACGGCACCGTTTAGCAGATGATGTGGACGGCTGAGAGGGTCGGTCAGTTGCACGTCGCGGCTGACTCCTAAGGCATTAAAAATGGTGCTGCACAAATCGGCTGGCGACCAAGGACGAGTCAATGGATACGCCGCCATCGCATCCGTTTGACCAACCACGGTACCACCGCGGACTCCCGCTCCAGCAAAAATGGCTGAGTAAGCATGAGCCCAGTGATCGCGGCCGGGAATGGATTCACCGGGCAACGTCGAAATCTTTGGCGTTCTACCAAACTCGCCCATTACAATAAGCAACGTTTCTTCCATCAAGCCCGATGCGATCAAGTCGTCGGTCAGCGCTGCCAGACCTTGGTCAAGCTGCGGCAAAAGGGTATTCTTCAATCGACCCCAGTTATCCACGTGCGTGTCCCAAGTCTGCACGATCCCCATCGTGGCTTGCACAATCGGCACGCCAGCTTCCAGCAATCGGCGCGACAACATCAGCGACTGGCCGAATTTGTTGCGGCCATAGCGATCACGCGTTGCGTCCGATTCGCGTGTAACTTCAAAGGCTTCGCACATTTTGCCTGAAGTTAATAAATTGAACGCAACATCCTGTTGCTCTCGGAAGGATGCTGCATCAGCACTGGTCAAACGACGGTCACTGCGATTGAAGGACTCGAGCAATGCCCGGCGCGATTGCAAACGCGGCTTGTTCATCTCGGCGGGCATGGACAAAGAAGAAGCGCGAAAGTCCTTCTCATTTGGATCGCCTTGAATCTGCCATGGATCATGTTTGGGTCCCAAGAATCCCGCATGCTGACCAGGCCATGTCAATGGACCTTCGATCAGGTAATTCGGTAGCGTCACGCCGCTTGGAATCCCGTCGCTGCGCGGACGGACGTAGTCGAGCGCCGCTGCATAGTTCGGAAAATCATTGCGACTCTCAACACGATCCAAATCGGTCCCACCCCGAGGAACGGGAGTCGGACGACCTGTCAAGGCGACGTGGGTTGCCAGCAGGTGATTGTGCTCCTGGTGCGCCATGGATCTAACGATGCACCAGCGATCGGTCTGCTGGGCGAATCGCGGCAGGTGCTCGCAGACTGCAACCCCTGGGATCGTCGTTGAAATGGTCTTGAATTCCCCCCGAACTTCCGCAGGCCCATCGGGTTTCGGATCCCACATATCGAGCTGACTTGGGCCACCGCTGAGCAGCACGATCATTACCGATTTGGCTTTTCCCGTGCCTGGCTCTTGACTATCGCTGGCTTTGAGACGACCTGCAAATGGAACTGTGGCGGCGACGACTCCAGCCGCACCTGCTCTCAGAAATCGACGTCGATCAAATCCAAAGAGTGGCTCATGCATGGGTGGACCTTTAGGATTCGGGTGGGACAGCTAGTGGATCAATCCAACGAAAGTATAGCGGATCGAAGCCAACTCCGGCTGCGGAGGGGAGAGTTACCATTGTAGCCGCTAGCCGGCTGCGGAAAAAGGCGATTTGCACCGAAGCGTCGAAGAACACTACCCACTAATCGTCAGGGAAGGCATTGGACTTTCCCTCGCTATCGCAGTGCGACGTCGCGATTTTCGGACTTTCGCAACTCGCAGCGTTAGCGAGGGATCGATTTCGGCGCAGAATTGACGATGCAGGCTGGTCCCTCGTTAACGCTGCGAGTTGCGAAAAGCCGAGCAAACGTCTCTGGGATGTCTGCGCGATCCCTCCAAGATGTCTCGAAGTTGTCTCCGGGATCGCTTCGAAGCATCAATCAGCGCGCCACCAAAACCAACCGCTTCGAGTTACTTCTTCAACAGCCCACTAATGGCGTATGCTATCAGCTTGACTTGAAAATGACAGTTCCGAGCAAAGGCAAAGACATGAGCGACGAAGTCGTTGAAGTTGATAACACCGATCGAGCGGGTTTTGATTCCCAGTTCTGGCATATCGGGGTTCGCGAGATCTTACGTCCCGGCGACGAAGGCTGGCTGAGCTACTTTTACAACCATCCGTTTCCGCAAGTCAAAGAGCTGCGAACGATCGATGTTTGCTTCAACAAGGTCATTGATGGGACCTACATGTTCGAAGATCTTGACGACATGCCAGACTTCCTGGACATGCTCCCCAAACCGGCCGATAAACAGTACTACTTGGTTTACGCCGATGCCTTGACTCATGCACTCCCGGAAGAAACGTACGGTTTGAAACTGCTCGGCTACGATCTCTCCGACTGGACTTCGGTCTCAACCCTAACAAACTGCGGGACTTGGACAGACGAACTGTCGCACATCGCAAGCACCGTCAACCACTACGGTTTGCTGGACCTTGAGCATGCCGAGCGCGCACAAATACTGCTCCCAAAACTATGGAACAACGCCCCACATTCCAAGGTAATAATCTGGGCCGTATTTGAGTTACGATGCAAGTCCTCAGAGCGGACCGCGACTGAACCGAGCTAGTGCTCTGTCGTCATTTAATGATGGGGTGCGGAATGCGTCAAGCATTTCGAGAGTACTGTGGTGGCTTTCGAGGGCTGCCGCAATACTTTCGAATGCTTGAAGGGTTAGCGGCGGCTACCAGAGCAAAAACCGGGGCTAACGCCCATCGGTTAATCCCGCAGATTTACTGATTTACTCTGCGGATCGTTCGGTTTCTCACTAACTTGTACGCGGTGACGAATGGCGACGAGGGCTGAGGTTGTTAGCAGCCTACGCTTCGCCGAGTCGCAACATCCCGGCCGGCTGGTCCTCGAAATGCTTGACGGCTTCCGCTACCCGTCGGCGACCCCATCGGAAACCGCTTGAAAAGCAAACCACATTCGCTTGACTTTCTGAAAACATCGTTTTTCGACAGCCAAAAGAAGGGTTTCTGTCCATCCGTGAGAACTTACGTGTGCGCTCAACCCTGTGTATCACGGCAGCTTACGAGAGCGCTTCAAGCAACTGAGGCTTGACACCAGTTCCCATGAGGCTCTTCAACGATACATCTGCGCCATGCTCGATCAGAAATCTAGCAATGTCGACGTGCTTCTCGCTGAGATGCATAATGGCTGAATAGCCACCGCCGCGACATTGGTAATTGATCGACGCACCATACTGTACCAGCAGCTTGACACAGTCGAACTGCCCGCGATTGCAGGCGAGATGGAGTGGCGGATGCTCCGAGTAGTCATTGGGATCGCAGTAATTCGGATCGGCACCCGCCTTTAACAACGCCTCCAAGATCTCCGCGCGCCCAAACATAGCGGCGATGAGCACAGCCGTTGATCCCATTTTATTGCCCGTATTCAGTTCCGATTTTGCATCGATCAACAACTGCACTGCTTCAAGCTGGTTGTTCTGGACCGCGACGATCAAAGGTGTCGCCCTCTCTCGGTCTCTCGCGTGAACATCTTCGCCAGTTGAAAGAAGCTTTTTGAGTTTAGCTGTATCTCCTTTCATCGCTGCGGCAAAAAGCGGTGACTTGCGAGGTGCTTTGACAACCGTACCATCATCGATTTGCTCGACGCTAAAATTGGAATCGTTCAAGGGGAAAACTGCCATGAGGTATATCTCAGGGTTCTCTTGAGCCATCAGGCCGTTCTCGCCAATCCCATCACTCCACTGGCCGCAAGTCTCATCGATCAGCGCTTTTAAATCCTTCTTTTTCAGTTCACGCGGTGTGAAGTAGACCGTTTGAATCGCAAGTTGCTGAAGTGACTCATCGAATACGAACTCAAGCTGACCACCCTCGAAATGGATTTCGTTCAGAGGTTGCGTAAAATACTCGACGCAGGATTCGCCAGACTTGAGCCCCGAAAACTGCCGAAGCAGTTTAGCATCCGTAATTGGCTGATCGTCCGCGCCAACCGCCATTGCGGGGCCTCTCAAAGTGATTCGCATCGCTAGTCTCAGAGTTACAGGAGAGATATTGAATGTAGCTGGCGTCGATAATGCCGAACTGCTTCGCCACTCGAAAGCCATTATTATGATCTTGTGCGAACTTTGATTTCAATCTCTGGTTTTCACTGCGGGAACCGGTGCTAGCGCACTGCGGCTAATCCTACTAGCCTTCCATGAAAACATCCAATTTTTGCCCTGCATAAATTTGAGGCGTCGCTGGGATGCACGTTATCCGCGATCTGGTGATCGAGTCCCGCGCGCATAGGTCGCAAGAGTCAAAATGCGAAGGCTTTAAGCGATGATCTCGTTGACCACGCGCCCGTGAACATCGGTCAAACGGAAGTCGCGTCCCTGAAAGCGATAGGTCAAACGTTCGTGATCGATACCAAGCAGGTGAAGAATTGTCGCCTGGAAATCGTGAACGTGAACTGGATTCTCCGCGACATTGAATGCCAGCTCATCCGACTGACCGTAGCTTATCCCGCTCCGGACACCGCCGCCGGCCATCCATACCGTGAACGCATACGGATGATGATCGCGTCCCCATCGCGCTCGATTATTGATGTCGCCTTGAATGAAAGGAGTCCTTCCAAACTCGCCACCCCAAATCACGAGGGTGTCTTCGAGCAATCCGCGACGCTTTAGATCCAGCACGAGCGCGGCACTCGGTTGGTCCGTATCTTTGCACTGTGTATACAGTTCCGTGGTCAAGCTATTGTGTTGGTCCCAACCGGCATGCATCAGTTGCACGAAACGCACTCCGCGTTCAATCAACCTGCGAGCAAGGATACAGTTGTGCGCGAACGTTCCCGGCTCTTTCACCTGTGGACCATAAAGATCGAGCGTCTCTTGCGACTCATCAGACAGGTCGGCCATTTCTGGAACACTAGTTTGCATCTTGAACGCCATCTCGTACTGAGCGATGCGAGTCTCAATTTCAGGATCCCCCGCCTGCTCGAGTTTCATCGTGTTCAGGGCAGCGATATCGTCCAGCCACTTGCGGCGCATGTTGGACGACATGCCTTGGGGATTTGAGAGATAAAGAACCGGATCGCCGCTGCCACGAAACTTTACGCCTTGATAACGCGATGGCAGAAAGCCGCTTCCCCAATAAAAGTCGTAGAAGATCTGACCGCAAGAAGTGTTCTTGCTCACACTGGTCATGGCTACAAATGCGGGCAGGTTCTCTGTTTCGGTCCCTAGACCATACGTTAACCATGCGCCCATCGTGGGTCGGCCAGGAATCTGCGCGCCGCTAAGCAGAAACGAAATGGCCGGCGCATGATTGACTGCGTCGGTGTGCATACTTTTAATAAAACAGAGTTCGTCGGCAACCCGAGCCGTGTACGGCATAAAGCGACTGACCCAAGCACCGCTTTGACCATGCTGCGCAAACGGCTCCACCTGCGCGAGCATCAGTTTGTTGTTCGCATCACCAGTCATCGTGCTGAACCGACGACCGCCGACATATTCCGAAGGAACCGGTTTGCCGTGCAGCTTGGGAATCAACGGTTTCCAATCGAACAATTCAACATGCGTGGGCCCTCCGTTCTGGAACAGGTAGATAACACGCTTGGCTTTGGGAGCAAAATGCGGAAGCGCACTCGGTCCGTTTCTCGCGGCCCCCGTCGGATTGGCAAGCTCCTCGCCAGCGGCCCGTTTGCTCAGTAGCGATGCAAGCGCCGCCGTGGCAATGCCTGTCGAGGACTGACCAAAGAAGGCTCGCCGAGTCACTTGTCGTGCATAAGGAGAAGCGTATTGCTCAGTCATCGTTACTCCTTCGTCAGCGTTTCATCGAGGTTGAGTACAGCCAAGCACAGCGCCGACCAACTTGCCAGCTTCGCCGCATCGAGCTCTGCAGGAGCCTTCCAGTCGCCAACCGACAAAAATGTTTTCACTTCTTCGGGCTGCGATTGAAACTGAGTGACACTGTGTTCGAGGGCGTCTATCAGTCGCTTAGCTTCTGCGTCGGATGCGGGCCTAGCCAGGATTCGCTGGAATACGAAATCGACTCGCGCGCGATCATTGTTCAACTCGCTCTGCAACGTCTTGGCAGCCAGCGCGCGAGCCGCTTCTACAAATGTCACATCATTCAACGTAAACAGTGCTTGCAGCGGCGTGTTGGTGCGAACGACCTTTACCGTACAAACTTGTCGCGATGCATTGTCGAAGAACATCGGTGGGCCAACGATGCGGCGCCAGAAGGTATAGAGACTGCGTCGATAGAGTGCGTCACCATTGCCGCGTGCGTATTTCTTCTGACCAAACGTCGCTTCTTCCCAAATACCATCGGGCTGATATCCATTGACTGAAGGTCCACCGAGATCACGTACCAACAGACCGCAAGCCGCCAGCGCTTGATCGCGAATCATCCAACTGGGCATTCGGAATCGAGCCCCGCGGGCAAGCCAACGATTCTCTGGGTCATCCTTGGCCAGTGACGAGCCGCCGTGCAGCGATGACTGCCGATAGGTATGGCTGGTAACGATCAACTCCACCAAGTGCTTTACATTCCAACCGCTATCGCGAAAATCCGACGCCAACCAATCGAGGAGATCGAGATAGCGCGGCACTTCGCCTTGCGATCCAAAGTCCTCAACCGTCTTGACCAGCCCAACGCCAAAGAACTGCTGCCAGAATCGATTCACAACGACCCGCGCCGTCAGAGGTTGTTCAGAGGAAACCAACCAGCGAGCTAGAGCAAGTCGATTGGCTGATACGTTGGCGGGCAATGGCGGAAGACTGGCTGGCACCGCAGGATCGACTTTATCGCGAGGTGCATTGTAGAGCCCACGGTCGAGCATCGTCGTTGTCCGCGGCTCAGGTCGCTCGGCCATGACCATCACGTTGGGCACAGTCGCCATAATTCCGCTACGCTGTTCATCGAGCTTTTGCCTCTCCGTTTCGAGCGTAACAAATTGCTGGTCGGATCGATGCAGTCGCTTAAGCAGCAAGGCTTCGTCGGCCTCACTACGTTGATCAGTTGGCTTTTTCAAGGCCTCAGCCAGTTGCGAATCAATGGAATCGAGCGCGACTTCTGCCTTGGCGCTCGTCGAGATGCGAAATCGGCCGATCAAGTGCTGTGCATGTTGCGATTCATGCTTGAGCTCCACGATCAAGCGATCGTTTTCATGCAGTTCGGCCGATGTCTCCAAATAAAACGCAGCGGTATGTGGGCGATCAACATTGCGACCATCCCAAACGCCCCAACCTGTCTTCGGATCGTCATCAAGCGTCGTTTGGACCTTCAGACCGCCTTGCTCAAAGGTGGCCTCAGCCCGCTTCAGAACCAATCGCTGCCGATCGTTGGCTCCAGCACGTTGCACGTAAACTTCGAAACCGGTCAGAACGAAATTTCCGCTGCCCGTGCGCGACAATCCATCTTTCGTAAGGCTTGCATGTTGCAGCGTTTCGAGTCGCAATGCAGCGATCGTCGATTCGCTCGGCTGCAATTCCACTGTGTAGTTATCGTTACTGGGATTTTCGCCTGAGACCAATACCGACTGGTCCGATTCGATATTCAGTTTTTGTTTTTGTGCGCGAGCCGATGTGACTTTGCAGATTTGCCAAGCAGTGGGCGATTTGCTTAGACCGTCGCGCTGGGCCGTCTCCCATGCAGCCCGCTGCGTGGCTAGATAGTCGGTTCGAGCCTTCGTCTTTTCGCGGTTCTCTCTCAGTTGCTGATCGATCGCATCGAGCCGCGATTGTTGATCGCGCGAAGGCACAGCCAACACTGGCGGTGTTTGAGGATTGCCACCTCCACCATCAACGGGCGTCTGATTAAAGAACGCGAACAGTTGGTAGTATTCGCGCTGCAGGATCGGATCGAATTTGTGATCATGACAACGACAGCAGTTGAGTGTCAGGCCCAACCAAACGGTTCCGACGGTCTCGGTCATATCCATCACATAGTCGACGCGATTCTCTTCGGCGATACGACCGCCTTCCCCATTGATCATGTGATTGCGACAAAATCCGGTTGCCAGTTTCTCCTCCAGCGTTGCATCGGGCAGCATGTCGCCGGCAAGTTGCCACACGGTGAATTGATCGAAGGGGAGATTCTGATTGAACGCTTGCACCACCCAGTCGCGCCAAGGCCACATCGTCCGCTCGTTGTCACCTTGATAACCGTTGCTGTCCGCATACCGAGCAGCGTCGAGCCATTCCCAGGCCATGCGCTCACCATAAGCCGACGATTGCAGCAGCCTCGCGACGACACGTTCGTACGCGCCCGGCTCAGTATCGTTCAAGAATGCGTCGACCTCGCTTTGCGTCGGCGGCAGGCCAGTTAAATCGAGCGTCACGCGACGAATCAAGGTGCGACGATCCGCCTCCGGTGCCGCCGCCCATCCATTCTGTGCAAGCTGACTTTGCACAAACGCATCGATCGGATTGTGAAGCGAAGTTGAGTGCGCGAGCTGCGGTGGTTGGGGCGCAACCAGCGGCGTGAACGACCAATGTTCTTCCCACGGCGCGCCCTGTTTGATCCACTGGCGGATCTTCTCGATTTGCTGCTCAGTCAACTGCTTGTTCGACTTGGGCGGCGGCATGCGTTCTTCAAGATCATGCGTAAGAACGCGCTGCAACAGCGGACTCTCTTCCGGCCGTTCCAGATCGATTGCAGCCGAGGCACCTTCGTGCGTATCCAGTCTCAAGCCCGCTTGGCGATGGTTATGGTCGGGCCCGTGACAATAGAAACAGTTGTCGGACAGAATCGGGCGAATATCGCGTTTGAACGAAATCTGCTGCTCTTGCGCGGCAATCGGCGAAGCAAGCAGGATGCAAACTAAAATTCCGAGCGTGAGGCGAGTGAGCAACATCGAACGGCTCGAACAATGTGTGAGGGCGGGGACTAAGGGCAGTAGCCTCCATTATAGTCGATCACCGAGCCATTGCTTACCAGACTCAAGATATAAAGGTCGCTACGACTGCACTAACAACCCCCTCTTCCGTCATGAACGCTAAGTGAAGTGTACCCCATTATTCGGACCACGAGCGCGCGGCCGTTAGATAGCGCCCGCGAACGAGATCGAAGCTTTGCAGCAATTGGGCGGCCTCCGTGCGAAGTGGCAACGAATGGCGAGCGGACTCTAGCTGGAGGCAGAAGCGGTATCATTGAGTCCCGCTGTTTGATTTTTTCACCTCTCGAATCTCTCTCTCAAAGAACTCGAAGTTTTTGCTCAGCTCGAATTGGTGCCGCGTCTCATACTCTCTCATTAAGTTCTCTAGTCGCGTAGTCATTTTTTGTTCAACTATACCTACGTAGAGTTGATTGACCACAAAGGCTAACACGAAAACGAACGCGAAGATTTGGAAAACGGACTCATTCGCCTCGGTCTGTAGCTTGGCTGCCGCATACAAAACTACGACCGGCAAAAAAGGGAGAACTACCTTCGCAAACAAAAGAAGCTTATCCCCCACAGTAGCTGCGGATACCTTCTGTTGCGCGACCCAAGTGCGATCACTCTCACCCTGCAGTGAATTGGAGCTTCCGTCGCTATTCATGACTGCATCATTCATGACTGCATCGATTATCTGTAACTCGCTTACGTTCTCAATTGCTGCCAACCGTTCAACTGCGTCATGGCAACGTGCGGCGTAGTCATCCAGTGAACGATCCAGTGGAATGAGTACGCGGGCAGTATTGCCAGGTTTCCTAAGCACGCAGAAGACACCGATTACCCCGGCGTTGGGAAGCTCCACGTACCCTCGCTTTCTTGCAAAAGCAATTACGGATTGTGGCAAAATGGGTGAGTATCTATTAAGCATGGGAAATCATCTTCCCCTTTGAAAGCTGCTCCACTATCACATTCAAAACACTTGGCGTGAGAATGTTCTTCTCTGGAAAGTGCACTGTAATTGAGCTGTTGCCCTCATCTATCTTTGGAGCACCGCGCAAGCTCACCCAATACACGCAATTCCTTGAAGTCATCTTTTCAGGCTCTACCGTCACCCAATCATTTTGGTCTGGTGGTAAATGAAGCAATATAAGCAGGCGCTGAGCCATGACGTTCACTTTTCTAAACCGATTATAGCATGCGGCGTCGAGCTGGAAGGAAATCCCCTTTTCAGTCCTTGTCAACTGCTGTCTAGTTGACTTCAACTGAACTTCAATTGGTAGGCTGTCGATTTGCGTTTCGTTTTCCTCTGGTAAGTCAAGCTGAAACCTAATAGTCGCGTCAACTCCCTCATTGTCGAGCGGTCGCGGTGACGGCGTGTACGTGCAGGCAGCACACGAAGCGATCATGTGCATGAAAGCGTGACTTAACTGTTCTTGAATATCAAACGGTCGAAGCATTGCAAAGATTCTAGTGGGCTTATCGAGAGCTAGTTTCCAGGATGCTATGCTAAAACGTTCATTTTCAATAGTAAATGGGCAAGTCCATAAAGACAATCGCAACAAGTCGCTGTTGTTTGAATCTGCTGACCCTCAAAAGCCGCTTAGGCGAGCATACGAAGTGTTGCGACCAGCGTAAGCGACCGCCACGCGACTCTACGGGGCTGGCTTCGGTCAGCCGTTTTTTGTTTTCCGTCTTAAGAAGTAGACGTGAAGATCTAATGTCTACTCAGTGCAACTCCAATGAACATGTCGTTGCCTGCAGCAACCTTCGTCGATTGGTGAAGTGGGCTGGGCAGCGGTAAGGTTCAACCGGACTCGGTGAATGTCACTTTCAACAGGCATCAACAAGCCTATGGCTACCCTTCGATCACAGGCGAGCTAACGATAACGCACCGCGGCGGGCAGATGCTTTTGCTCTCCCCTGTGAAACCTCTTGGCGTCAACAACCAAATACCAGCGCAAATTGTTCTGGCGGAATTCTACGAAACTTCAATTAGTGTTGTGCAAGTCACACGCCCTGACAAGTCGGCGAGTGTTCTTAGAAAGCTTACCAAGAAGCTGAACAAACTCCTTGGTCGCCTTATTCGTCTTCCGAAAAGCAATCGACGGTTTCGCCATTGCGGTGCTCCACGACTGCCTTGTCACGAAGACGCTTGAATTCTTCGCTCATTTCTCGATCAGGGTCAAAGTTGAGGATTGCGAAAACTTCTGCGACGCAGATTTTGAACTCGGCTAAGTTGTCGAGCGTGTATCCATTCTTTTGGCAACGCTCGATCCACGCGAATGCTCTCTCTACTCGTGCAATCCATCTGGTAAGTAGTCGTTTTATGTTCCTGTCCAACTCATCAGCATCAAACTCAAAACTGCCTTGTAAAATCGCCAGGCGCAGCATGGAGTCTGCTTCCTGGATGAACCGGAATGAGTGAATTCCTGCACTTAGACACGCTTCACAGTCAAGACAATCAACGGCTTGAGCAGACTCTAACATCACCCCATCCTCTAACTCGACGAAGCGATCTACGCTCGATTCGGCATTGCGTATGTAGAGTGGTTGCATTTCGTTATCCTCCCGATCAGAAATCGCGAGATCCAGCTGTTATGTCGACCGATTTCGCTGCTAGATGGAGTTTTGCTGTTAGACGGCACCTGCTCATATATACTGACAAGTGATAAGAAATAAGACTTTCTCTGCTTTCGAAACTCAAAAGCGCCAATTGAGTTTCTATTTTGCGTCTGATTTACAGGCTTTTCCAGCGATTTTCGAAGTCGCTTCGCTTTTCTTAGACCAGGCGCCCGCCTCGCGGATCAGCTTGTCATGCGCCGCTTTAGATTCGCGCGTGTGAAATTCCCTAGATAGTAATCGCGACCGGCATTGGTCACGACTGCTTTGCCGCTGGGCTTGTGATGGCGATAAGACGGAACTCTGCGAACCATAGCGCATTCCCCTATACCGGATTTACCGGATTTTCGGTTAGGAAAAAGTGCGCTCGGGAAACAGCTCCCAGTATCGTTTTACCAACGATTCGCCAATGTTTATTAACAGTGAGGGCGGTGGGACTCGAACCCACGACCAACGGATTAAAAGTCCGTTGCTCTACCGACTGAGCTACGCCCTCAAATCATTGGAAAAACTAGGCTTCCGGCCGAATTCGGAAGAGATCCTTTTGGTTTTGGAGCTCAGCGAAAGGATCGAAGTTCTCTAGCAATGATCAACTTGATGGGCAATTCTAGCTACGAGTCAACTTCTTGCAACGTCAAATCGGACTTCCTTTTGGGACGGGTAGCCACTCCCAAACAGCGCAAACCTGGGCCTTTTGAGCTCCGCACATCGTAAAGTGCGGTGACTAAACGCCGCAGCTGCTGGTCGGAAAAGCCGCTGGCCGACTAGGTGACCTCGGCTAGCCAGCTAGCGACGTGGGTCGCGGCCACTTCGACGCGCATGATCCGTGGCCCCAAACTGGTTGCAGTCCAGCCGGCGGTGCGAAGCGCTTGCGCCTCCTCCTCAGTAAAGCCACCTTCGGGTCCAATCAAAACCCTGACCGAGCTGGCCAAACTGGCAACCGATTGGAGCGCATGCAGTCGCTGCGTGGCGCCGTAAGGATGCGCGAAAATCCTTAATTCGGTTGCCGCCAAGTCGCCTTGGGCAGAGTTTTCGCTGCGGCTGTTGGGCTCGGCAGAAGCAGGCTTGACCACTTGCGCTAAATCGAGCGGCTCGAGGACTTGCATCAAATGATTGCGGCCACACTGCTTGCTCGCTTCCAACACACTGCGCCGCAACCTTGCAAGCGCTGCATCCACGGGTTGAGCGACGCCACGTTTGGTCAGCAACGGCTGAAACGAATACACCCCCAGGGGCACCATGAAATCGATCAGCGTCTTCTGTCGATCTCCCTTGGGCAGCGCCACCGCAAAATACGTTTTCTTGGCCAACTCTCGATCCGTGTCCAGTCGCTCCACAATCTGCAACTCGACAGCACGTTTGCTTACCTTCGACACCGTACAGCGAGCTTCGCCACCACAGCCGTCAAAGGCTAGACAGTCGTCTTTGACGGACATCCGCAACACCCCGCTCGCATGCCGCGACTCGTCTTCATCCAAGACAATCGTACCCAAGGCAGGCAAGTTCTCTACGTAAAATCGTGGCCAAGCCATTAGACAGCATCTCTTGTTGGGCCACGACGTTCTGTCGTCATTGTGGCTGGTGGGACCGGAGCTTAATCTGGTTCACGATGTAACCGGAGGCTAGTGTCGCGAATTGTAAGATCTATGCCAGGCTGGAAAAACAGGGTAGCGGGCGGGGACGCCCGCGCTCCGTTTTGGCTCTCGTTCCCAGGCAGAACCTGGGAACCAGATGCTGCAAAGTGAGTGACATTGGGCGTCCCCGCCCGCTTACGTCAGTGCGTCTTCGGGCTGATACAACTTTGACGATTGTATTCAAGTTTCGGGTTGTAACGCCCGATTCAAGACGAAGAAGCATTTCCGCAACTCCGCCGCTCTTCCAAACATGGGGCAGTAAAGTGACATACTGGCGATATTGGAAGCTAAACGCAAGCCCTTTCACCAACGATCCTTCGCAGCCGTTGTTTCGCGGCGCGACCGTGGAAGAAGCTCTTGCCCGAATCGAATTTCTCATCAGCAATCGACGCCAAGTCGCTTCGCTGCTGGGAGCTAGTGGAGTTGGTAAGTCAACCCTGCTGCAATACTGTGCCAGCAATCCTCCGATCAGTCGCGAGGTTCCGTGCCTGCAAGTCATCCGAACCTCCATTTTCGGTCTCCGCGAAGGTGAGTTGCTCAGCGAACTAGCCACGCGGCTGTGCGGTGTCCGCAATGGCAACGATCAACGCGCCGCTTGGCAGTCGCTGCGTGATTACTTCCGCGCCGCGTCGAGCGAAGGTGTGCAAACAGCGTTGCTAGTCGACGATACCGAAAGCGCCTCTGCGGCCGGCGAAGCCGACTTGATTCGCCTCTTGAGCGTTCCCTTTCCGCTGACCGTCGTCTTCGCAGTTGAAACACAGATGACTTCGGCCGTGAGCCGATCTCTGTTCGACCGCTGCGAGTTGCAAATCGAACTGCCGGGTTGGGACTATTCGCAAACTGCCGAGTTCCTCGGTTGGACGACCCAGCGTTTAGGTCGTCAAGAGCCGATCTTCACAGACACCGCCGTCTCACGCATTCAAGAACTCAGCCAAGGGATTGCGCGACGCATTATCCAAATCGCTGACCTGTCCCTCGTGGCTGGTGCGGTGCAGCAAGCGCAATACATCGATCATGATTGCGTTGAGCAAGTCGCATTCGAATTGCCACGAACGGTGGCTGCATAGCCAGCAATCGCTCGGTGACGAGCAGTACTCGTACGAGTACGAGTACACGCAGAAGGCGTTAGGATTCGAGGGCTGAGAGGATACGTTGCTCCAGCTCGACCAGCTCCACGCCCGAGATTAGAAACTGTTTGTTTCGGTTCGTAGCGCCGCTCAGTAACTGAATATCGGCGCGGGCAATACGCAGTTTGTCGGCAAGTAACTCGACAATGGCTGCGGTGGCTTTTCCGTTTTCTGGTGCTGCACTGACGGCTACCTTCAGTGCCCCCGCATGCGTGCCCACGATTCCGTTGCGGCGCGCACCAGGCTGGGCCTTCACCGAGAGCACCACTCCACCGCTCCGCTGCTGCAACTCAACCATTTGTGCATCCTGTCAGTTGATATTCCTTGGCTATCGATTCAAAATCCAACATCAACAATGATCGGATAGTGATCTGAACCAATGTTGGGTCCAACGCGACGATTGGTGACCGACACCTCACTACTGACGAGTGCATGATCGATCGGAATTCGCATGCTGCCGAGGATCGACAGTTTCATGGAGGTCGGCCAAGTCCGTTGTATGCCAAAGCCCTGACGACTATCGCGGAGTTTCGAGTCATACAGGAGCTTGCGGAAATAATGGGACCATGAGGTGCAATTGAGATCTCCCACCACGACAGTTGGTGTTGAATTTTCAGACTCTCGAACGCGCTTGGCTAAGTTGACAAAATGCAAGTTCCGCTGCGACGAATAATCACGCCCCATCGGTGGTAGCGGGTGAGTACCAATAAACCGCAGTTGTTTCCCACCGATCTCAAACATAGCTTCAACGGACGGGATGCCGGCGTTGTCCAGTCGAATGATCTCGGCCGATTGCCAAGCGGTTTTCGCGAGCAGCACAAGCCCGAAGTTGTCTTCACGAGCTTCATGAAGCTGATGTGGATAAATCTCAGCCAAGCCTCGAATCGCTTGCGACCATTCTGCATCGACTTCCATCAGCAAGGCGATGTCCGCCTCCGACTGGTGTAAGAACTCAAGCACTGCGTTCTTGTTGGAATTGCTGGTCAGGACGTTGCAGGAAACCACTCTCAGATTTTGCGTGCTGGCGATAGTGGGCGATGCCGAACCGAAATACAGCCCAAGCGCGGAGGGCACGAGCATCAACCAGGCCACTACACCGATCACCAGGATCTTTTTATCGCACGCACCTATACACGCAACGGTACCCGCAAGCGCGATGGCGGTGAATTGAAGATAGAAGTGCGAACAAAGATCGAGTGCCCAGTGCCAACTGCCAAGCCAACGGAGGGCGATGCCAAGCCAAGCGGCGATCAATCCCAGTTGCAACAGGCGTTGTAGGAATCGCAAAAACACTGAACCAGTCCGCTTTTCGTTGGTCATAAGTTCCTGCACCGCTCTTGTGTTCAGCGGGTCTGTGTTCAGCGGGTCTGTGTTCAGCGAGTCTGTGTTCAGCGAGTCTGTGCCCTGCGGGTCTGTGCCCAGCAAGTCTGTACCCTGCGAGTCTATGACTGCAACTAGGGGCGAGGAATTTCATTGACGGTGTAGTAGGCATTGCGATGCAACAACTCATCACCGTCCGTCGCGCGCAGTTGCCCGAGATCAAACTCATGTACATGACCACGCTTGAGCGATTCGACGACCAGGGTCGCGGTTAGCCCATCGTCGCTCAGGGTAACCGATTTCACAGCGGGTTTAGTCTGTTCGATCTCGGGACCGCCGTAGCCGCCGTGGTACGGATGTGTAAACGTCGATAGCACATAGGACTTGGGATCACTGCCGCGATCTTTGTCGACGGGCTTGGTGAAGGCTACTTTAAAGCCGTCGGGCTTAATGGTGATGCGTTGAATCTCGAATGGCATCTTGCCGCTCCACTCCAACCTCTCGAGTGCGAAAGGCTTGATGCCTCGAACTGGCCAGCCTCGATTGGTACCACCGGCAATTAAGTTACCTTCGGGTGTGAAGGCTACATTCAAAATGCCAGTCGACAGTCCTTCGCGAAACGGATAACAGGCTCCCTGCCAGACGCCGTTGACCTGCTCAGTCGTCGCTCGCATCAGAATCGAAAGGGTATAGTCGCCCAAGAAAAGTTGATCGTCGAAGGGTCCGAACTTGCCCTCGGTTCGATTGACGGTAAATCCGGTGATGGAGCGCCCCATGCGAATGTAAGGAAAGATCACTGCGTAGGGGACTAGTTGTGGAACTCGCTCGCGTTCGGTAATGATCCGCGAGCCCGACTTGGGTAATTCGGGGACGGCGCCCATTTCAGGAGCGTACTTGTACCAATTGAAGCTTGCGGGATGGCCCTGAAAACTACCTTGGGAAACCGCTTTCAGACTGCATGAACAATTCCACGGCCCTTGGCTTTCGATGTAAAACAGCGCGCCATGTTCGTCGGGGCCGATACCTGCTGGGCTTCGCAGGCCGCTGGCAACAGCAGTGGTTTTGCCCTCGGGGGACACTTTCAACACAAAGCCCCGGAACAAGGCGTGTGATTCGTACGATTGAGATAAACCCAGCGAAACAAACATGTTGCCGTCGGCATCCATGGGTGAACCGAAGGCGTACTCGTGATAGTTCGCATAGCCCCAAGCGTCGGAAAGCGTCTCGAAGCGATCGGCCATACCTTGGCCTTTCGAGTCGCTGACACGGGTTAGTTCACAGCTTTGCGTGACATAAAATGCATTGTCCTTGTAGGAGAGCCCAAAGATCTCATCGAGGCCTGTGGCATAAAGCTCAAAGGTCGGATTGGGTTTCTTAGCATCGATGCCATCGATCAAGTAGATTTCACCATAGCGCGTACCGACAGCCACGCGATGATCAGGCAAAACCGTGAACGCGCCCGCTTCAACGACGGTGTCTTTAGGCAAAGGAATGTTGACGATCGGGTAGAACTCGCGTTCGCGCTCAGCCGTACCCCAGCGCTGGCCAACCTCTTCGGCAAAAGCAGCGTGCAGATTCAAAACGGCAAGCAGGATGCAAATCAAACGCATGCTAGGGTTTCTTAAGTGGTTCATAGGTCAGTGACAAGGAAGATTGGCCTTGGGGAATATCAAGTTGCAACAAGAGTTCGGATGAATTCGCCTGCGTTGGGCTCGATGCACTCGCCGCTGGTCGCAACGCCGCGGGTCGCAACTCTGTCGTAACTTCCGGAATGATCAGCCGCAGTTTATCTGTGGTCACGACCTGCTTCGACTCGACTTGCATTTGGTCCGTCTCACCAGTTAACGCACGGAACCACAGCTCTTGTTTTGCCGGCGCGTTGAATTTGATGGAACGCACCAGTTGCAGTTTGTCACCCGCCATTGCGGCCACAGACCGATCCTCAATTTCAACTTCGCCAAAGCGGTACATAAACGTTGGCACCTGCGATTCGTCGAAGTAATAACCCTTGAACTGGTAGCCCAAATTTTTGGGGTAGAGCGGGTCTGGATTCACTGGCGCTTCTTTGGTCATCACGGGACGAAGTGGCCATGGTGCATGTTTATCACTCAATTCAGCGAACGAGACGTCTTGTGGCAACTGAATGGCTGGAGCGGAAGGATTGAATCCTCCTGAGCCTTGTCCGCCGCGATCAACGCGAATGAAATCCCCTTGCCAAATTGCGGTTAGCGTACCAGTCTCCGCGTTGAAGGCATAACTGATCCGTTCTGGAAATCCGACCGCGATGCCTCGAAAGCCTGCTACGCTGCTGCGGCCTCGATAAGTGCGGGCGGTATCGCCAACAGACAGCACCGTATCCACTCGACGGATCCCAGGTGGATCGGCCGCAGAGGTGCCCAAAGACAAGTAGTACCAAATGGCTTCGATCTGCATGTGTGTGTCGCCATCCAGGATCTTTTCATGCACTGCGACTCCATCCGGCCAAGAGTAAGGCATGACGATGCGCGGTCGATACTTTCCTGGATTGCGAACGAAGTTGTTGAACCAACCGGGTTGCAGACGCTCGAAGGTCGTCATCAGGTCGATACCCTTGTTCACAGGTGCTGGTTTACCATTAAAGTTGTGGCAAGCCACGCAGTAAACGCCTTGCTGGCCGAGCAACTCGCGACCGGCCGCCCGCAGCAACTTCTCACGCTCGCGGGCCTCTTTCGATTTTTCTTTCGTATCGCTTTCCGGACTGGGGATATCGAGCACTTCGCTTTCGAGTTTGTCCACACGCTGCACCAACCCAGGCAAGTGCCTCAAGTTTGGCTCACCGAATTGAGGCATGCGGGTTGTCATGTAGGGCCGCACACTTTCGCCATCAAATAGGACTTTCTTCAGCCATTCCGGTCGCAGTTTCGCGCCCAACAGAGTCAGTGGCGGTGGAATGCGGCCATCTTCGCCAAGATTTTTTTCAGTGGTTTCGAAGTAAGCGTTGCGGTCCTCGGCAACGCCACCGAAGTCGTCACGTATGTGGCAAGCGATGCAATTGAAGGCGGTCAAAGTCTTTGCAATGCGAGTCTCATCCGACTCGGTGCGTTCGGGTTCTTCCACCGCAGCCCGAATCGAAGCAACTTCGGCATCCGTTAGCGAATAGAGCGGATGAGTGGTCTTCGGTCGAGCATTCAGTTTTGCGATGCAGCCACGACTGAAGTCCGCCTTTGGCAGGGATACGACTTGCGGCTTGATGGGCGCATCACCTAAACGATGGCAAGCCGCACAATTCAATTCCACAAAGTACTTGTTGCCGAGTTCGACGAGTTTCTCAGTGGGCTGTAGCGGGGCCGCGAGACCAGTTTGCTCGTGAAGAAGATAGCCAGCGAGCGATTGCGATTCATCCGGGGTCAACTTCATATCCGGCATATGCCCTGCGCTGCGTACCTTGAGCGGTTGGAACAGAAACTCGCTGAGTGATGCATGGCTGTATTTGCTCGGCACATGACTGAGGTCGACAGCGCCGGTCTTGGGTTCCGCTTGCTCTGTTGGTTCTGAGCTATCTTCCTTTTCTTCAAGTAGAGCTTGTTCAACAGCAGTGAGCTCGCGTGTCTTTTCTTCACGCGGCGCATGACAAGCCACACAGCCGACGGTGTGGTAAAGCTGCTTACCAAGGGCTAGTTCCGACTGCTTCGGTGGGTCGCTTCTGCCAGATTCGACCGTCTGTGGGTGAGACGGCTCTTGAGGATTGGGTTGAAACTGCCGAGGCGATTGGGCGATGAGAAAATGAGTCAGGGCTTCGGCCACATGCTCACGATCTTCGGCCTGGATTGCAGCCAGCACGTTGGGCATCGCCGAACTGGGATGAGCCGTGGATGGATTTAGCAAAAATCGGCGCAGGTAGTCGGGACTAATCCGGCTGCCCACTTCCGACAACTCGGGGGCGTTCCGCTCCGCTGACGGCAGGTCCCCTAAGTTTCTGCCTGGATCGGAGTGGCATGCGTTACATCGCAATTCATCGATCAGCAATTCGCCTGCTTGGGCCTGCGAGAGCGGGTGCTTGTTGGCAAGCCCGACTAAATCGGTCCAGGCGGCTGCGATTGGCGACAGGACTACGAGAGTTGTCGTTGCGAGGGCTACGAGGAACAGTCTGTTCAAAGTCTTGCTTTCAGGTTCTGCCAAATGAATGAGATGTCGCAATACGGCTTTGGGGACGCCGATGATTACACCAGAATTGTAACTCAGATGGCAGTGGGATGACGTGTTTTGCAAGGCAATGAAAGGGCTGGTACGGGCGACGACCGGATTTCACCCACTTTCACCTGTGGTGTTTGAGTGCTTCTCGGTTTGCGGCATCAGCCGTCGAGGATTGCGAAAAGATGTTGCTTGCCTTTAAGGCCAAATATTGAAACGGGGTGGGTTTGCGTAAGCGGCGGGTTCGGCGGACGAGGACGTCCGCGCTCCAAAAAACCGGACAAGCGGACTGGAACGTCGAGAGAGGTGCGTCGAGAGAGGGACGTCAGTGACATTGGGCGTCTTCTCCCGCACGCGGTTGCACTGCAGCATTGAACTTAGCACTCGCAACATTGATAATTGGCCAACCGCCCGCTCAGTTTGCGGTATTTAGTGCCTGGGGTGGCGAATTCCCGCCTATCTTTTGGGTTCTGAAAAAATCGCTGAGTTCGATTAGGGACATCATTCGCTGTTTCTATGTAGACTTATAGAAGTATCAGCGCCCATACGTTGTTCGACCGGTCGGCGAGAGTCGCGGCGAAGACGATGACTTTATCTCATCTGCTGATCGCAATTTAACGAATTCCTCGGGGGTAGGTTGCGAGTATGGAACGCCGTGACGTATCGAAAACTGATCCAAATAGCCCCTTCGATCCGGCTTCGGACGCCCCGCTAGATTTGTTCTCAATTGACTTGAGTAGCGAATTGCCGGG
>JANRMD010000373.1:0-2825 GCA_033761895.1 Pirellulaceae bacterium
TGTTGTTCACCGGATCAGTCAACGACGTCAAATTGTTGGCCAGGTCATAGGTGTAGCTCGTCGTGCCGCTGCGCGGATCGGTTTTGGAAGTGAGTCGATTGGCGACGTCGTAATCAAACACGGTTACTGGTCGCGTAAGCGGCCCCGAGCCGTCTGGGTCAGGATCAGTTAGGCTTAGCAGGTTACCATAGTAATCATAAGCATAACTAATCACGTTGGACTGCGCATCCGTCACGCTCGTGACACGTCCCTGGCCATCGCGCGCGAAGGTGGTGACGCGTGTTAAGGCATCGGTGATTTTGGATAGACCAGCGGCGCTGTATTCGTAAGCAGTCACGCCTGCGACTTGCGGTCCACTGCCATCCGGATCGGGATCGGTTTGCGTGAGCACACGTCCGAAACTATCGAACGTAAACGAAGTCACGCCACCCAGCGGGTTCGTGCGACTGGTCACTCGATTCAAGAGGTCGTAGCCAACAGTCACCACTGAGCTGGCAAGTGCTCCTGCGCCGTCGGGATCTGGGAACGTGGTAATCGTTGGTCGCTGTTCGTTGTCAAAAACAGTCTTGAAAGAGAGGCTGTTCGGTCTTAGCGGGCCAGAAGGAAATTATGGCGAAGATGTCAAGGAAGTCTATTTCTACGTCGACGCGATACCTACCCACTCCTACATGAAAGCGGTTTACAAGTATCCGCAATGCAAGTTCCCCTACGAGCAGTTGACGAGCGAAAAAGGGGCCAACGGGGGACAGACGAAGTTTTTTAGGGATGCGAACAAGAAGAGAGAAGGGCATCTGTCTGCATTAACAGACCATCGGCGTTGGAAATGACGTTCCTACTTGCCGCCAGCCCCTGTGCCATTACGTTCCTGTCGCTTTTGCGTGGCCACTTTCTGACGATAGTACTTCAGGCCAGGCACAAAAAAACAAGCGGCTGACACAAAGCCGAAAATCAGGTGTGCCCACTCTGGGACAATCGCCATCAACATGCTCGTGATGAACAGGCATGCCGCTTGAATGTAGAACGTGCCTGCCAAGATGCCTGCTTTGACGAAGAAAATGATCCCGCTGACGATTCCTAGCACCGGCGATAGTTTCAAAGGAGGAAGATCGAGATACCACTCCAAGGGTGTAAGCAGCGAGATCGCGATCAAGCTGGCGCCCCACACGTGAGCAATCTGTCGTTCAACAAAGGTCACTGGCCCCATCCGCCTGCGCATGACCCAAAAGACCACAGCCCAGGTTCCGAGTCCTATGACCCAGATGGCTGCGTAGGAGAAGCGGTTGATTACGCCTCCCCACTCCATAAATTGCGTCGCCAAACACACTAGCAGCAACACAAGACTATGCCACATCCACAGCAAGCCCCAGTTTTCAAGCACAATTGCGTGATGCGTTTCACGAAACCATCGAGCCGCAACTTGGCTTAACTTGCCACCGCGAGCCCTCACGGGTTCGTCGCGCAGGAAGCTCTCTAGGTCTTCAGCCATTTCCGAAGCCGTTGCATAGCGTAGGTCCGGCGGCTTTTGAATACTCCTGGTAACAATCATCTCCAGGTCTCGGTCGATTCGCGGCTCAAGCAGACGCGGTGGTGGCGGCTCGTCTTCCAGGATCTTTAGCACTAGTTCCATTGGCGACTCGGCCAAAAACGGTGGTCGACCGGTCAGCAGATGGTACAGCACCGATCCGAGACTGTAGACATCCGAAGCGGGGCCTACCAACGACGAACGTCCCGACGCTTGCTCAGGCGACATATAACTCGGGGTTCCGATCACCGCACCACTGCGCGTCAAGTCGTCACCCGAGCCAGTGAATTTGGCCAATCCGAAATCGCTTACCAAGGGTCGCTGCTGACGATCGAGCAGAATATTCGAAGGCTTCAAGTCGCGATGCAATACGCCGTGCTCGTGCGCAAATGCGATCGCACGACAGACTTCAGCCATAATCCGCGCCGCTTCTCGCTGCGAGATCGGTCCCTGCTGCAACCGTTCGCCGAGTGTCGTGCCGTTAACCAACTGCATGCTGAAGTACGGGTGGCCTTCGTACTCGTTGACTTCATAAACCGTCACGATCCCAGGATGTTCGAGCCGTGCACTAGCTTCTGCTTCAGCTAAGAAACGCTGACGGTTCTCGCTGCTTGCCGGACGGTTCTCCTCGATCATCTTGATCGCAACTTCGCGGTTCAGACTGGTTTGCTTCGCGCGATAAACGACCCCCATCCCGCCACGTCCGACCTCCTCAAGCAACTCGTAGTCCCCTAACTGATAGGGCAGTGACGGGACCCGAAAGCTCTGATTCCTTTCGGTTGAGGCGGACCCAGTGATCGACTGCGTTCGAGCTGAAGCGGCGACTGCGTCCGTGACAATCAGTGCACCCCACACCTCCCGCAGATCACTTGCCAGCTCCGGGTGCTCGCGGCAGACCGATTCAAAGTCCACGGACTCCTTCCTCTGCATGCGATCCACCAATTTGCCAACGAGAACAGCTAACGCCTCTTCGCGTTCGTCGTCACTCATGGATTTTGTCGCACCCTTTTCCAGCGATTCAGTCAACGTGTGTTCCTTAGTCATTCTGCAGCGTGGCTTTCTTACGAACCAATTGTAACCTGCCCACCCGCTTGCAAGCGACGATACAATCGAAAACACTACTGCTGCTTGCAATACTCCTGCGAAGCAACTTGTTTTGTCTAAATCCCAACAGGAAACCGTCCATGTCCGCCGAAGAACGCCTCATCAAGCTTGGAATCGAACTACCGCCCGCTCCTAAACCAGTTGGGCTTTACAAACCGATGGTGGTTGTTGGCAACGTGGCTTACCTGTCCGGGCATGG
>JANRMD010000374.1:0-45169 GCA_033761895.1 Pirellulaceae bacterium
CGTTAGTGGTGAGGCTGGCCTTATGATTCAATCGCTACCGCGTGGCGAGAATTACGATGAGATACGCCATTTCTTCGAGGAACAGCTTTCATCGTTCATCGAATTGGAACATTTCACGAGGCGACGAATTACGAAGGCGATCAAGAAGCTTGAGTCATCAAAAGAGGCACTAAACCGCAAGATTGAATTGGCGACCAGAACAGGTGCGATTGCCGCATATACGAGCAAAGGCAGAGACACAGACGCCTACGCGGACGAAGATTTGATGAAATCGAGAAAAGCGCTAGGCGAGCGTACAACGTCCCGAGCCGGCAATTTCTATTTCCAGCCCACAAACAACGGACTCGATCGAGTCGTTCACGTTAAACTCTACGCTGCAGACCAACGTGTCGGCATCTTTGGCGAATGCACCGAAAGCGAGGTTCAGTATGTACTTTCAAGAGTCCGACAGCATATTAAGTGAAAATCAAGAACTGCGAGAGACGATCATTGCCTTGGATGAGCATCTTTACAGCAATCAAGACGGCTACGTCCGCTTGGAGCCTACTGCAGAGTTACTGGACATTGCTCCCAATATACTTCAGAACTTGTTGAATGAGTACGTTGAACGTGAAGTTGTATCACTTGCCGAATTGCCAATTTGCAAAAAATGTGACATTCCGATTGAAGACGATCATGATCCCCTTCGTTGCGACCTTTGTGATCGTCAGTTCGAACTCGCTAGCCTGAAGAAAGAAACAGTTTACTTTCCTCGTGCTACTCTTTTTGAATGTGGTGACGAGATTTCGAAAGAGATTCTAACTAGTTACGACGTGGATGGGATCTTTAAGATAGCGGGGTGTAACAACAAAGACCGCGTTGCCGATGTGATCTTTGTCCACGGACTTGGTGGTAATGCAAAAGAGACTTGGCATCCTGAGAATCAACCAGACAAGTTTTGGCCAAAATGGATTCACGAGAAGATTCCGAACGTGGGCGTATGGACCATTGAATACGAGGCCGCACAAACTGCATGGACTGGGAGTGCATTATCGCTTCCAGATCGGGCAGCCGATGTTCTGGGCCGTTTATCTCTCGCAGGTCTTGGGAATCATCCCATCATCTTTGTGACGCACAGTTTGGGAGGTCTGGTTGTAAAGGAACTTCTACAGAGAGGGACGGGAGATCAAGTTGCAGATTGGATGGTCGTTGCAAACGCTGTCCGAGGCGTGATGTTTATTGCGACGCCGCACTCTGGTTCTGATTTATCCACTTACTTGAAATACGTTTCCGCATTTGCTCGAACCACACCTTCAATTTCGGATTTGGAGGCTCATCATCCGCGGCTTCGAGCATCAAATGTTTGGTTTCGGAACAATTTCACTCGTTTGAAGATCCGAGTAGGCGTTCTTTATGAAACAAAGCCAACCACCAAATTCAAAATAGGAGCGATGGTTGTTGACGCAACTAGCGCCGACCCGGGGATTCCTGGAATTGCACCAGAACCAGTTGAATTGGATCATGTCGAGATTTGTAAGCCCGAGAGTAAGTCATCGAAGGTGTTTCTTCACACTGTAAGGCTGATCGAAAAAGTAATCTCAGATTGCGGCAAGCAGTAGAAATCAATGCGGGATGAATTTTCCGCATTCAAAATGAACCACTTGAGCATTTTACTAATATTGCTGACTGCCACTTTGTGGTCCGGTGCGGCATCTATCCCTTTCGACCGTCGCGTTTGCAATTCAAGAGTTGTTTGGTCTCTAAGATTACCAAACAAGTTTACCAAGCTTCGCAGAGTTGTTGCAATTGCTGGACCGATCGAAGGCACTAAATTGAAATGCGTTCGACGATGTTCCGCGTTACCTGTTTGCTTCGGCGGTCGTAGAGACGAGTGGTTCTAGGGTCCGCGTGGCCGGCTAGGTATTGAACGTCTTCAAGAGGCACGCCTTGCTCAAGTAAGTTCGTAATTGTAGCAACACGAAAAGAATGGGGTGACAAGCGCGACGGCAGGTCTGCTGCGGCCATGCGGCGTTTCACCATTCGACCGATGTCGCCAGCGGTCATGGGACGTAAAGTCAATTGCTTGGTCTTACTCCTTGCGGTGGTGAACAAATTGCGCAATGGATCTCTGCCAATTTGAACTTCTGCGGCGTGAAGGTACTTAGTCAATAAAGTTTGTAGATCGTGGCGAACTGGAATCTCGCGTGACTTGCCACCTTTGTCGTCGAAGTGCAAGCAGTATTGGTCTCCGCTATCGTAGAAGTCTTTCACGTGAAGCTTGGAGACTGCGCCTACACGGGCTGCGGTGTAGACCAGTACGGCAATGATTGACTTGTCGCGTAGGCCGATGATGTCAGTGGTGCTGATAGATAGAAGCAAGTGCCTGGCTTGCATGACTGTAATCTCAGGCGTCTTACCTTCGAGCACTGAGTAACGTTCGGCCCGCACTGATGAGGCTGGATTGAGTGCGATGGCATGGCGAGTTACTAGTCCGTCAAAAAAATGCCTCAGACCGGCGAGTATCTGCTTCTTGGATGCAATCGACTGCGCTACTTGGTCTAGATGAAGGCCGATGTGAGCCGGTGTGATTTGCTGCAAGCTGACGTCGTGAGTTTCACACCAATCTAAAAAGCGAATAACTGAACGATAGTAAGCGCGGCGAGTGTGCAAATTGCGAATTCGACCATAGAAGAACTCTTCCCATGCAAATTTGGCAGAGGCACCAGCGGCCTGGACGAGCATCGGTACTTGCTCACGGATAGCGGGTAGTTGGATCGGCGTCGCCAAGGCAATTCGCTAGGCTGAGTAAGCGAGATTGGATGTGATGAGATCCAAAAATACTCGGCGATGATAACTGTCCCAGCATTTGATCGCGACCTTGGGGTCGAACCTGCCACATTCCCAAGCGAAGGCAGAATTCCAGCGTGCCAGTATGAATCGAGCGGCGTGCAGAGCCTGCTGATCGCGTCCGATCTCTACGGCCCAGTCATCTAACTGCACTGGGTTCCATG
Organism: Pirellulaceae bacterium; assembly: GCA_033761895.1. Taxonomy (GTDB): domain Bacteria; phylum Planctomycetota; class Planctomycetia; order Pirellulales; family Pirellulaceae; genus Aureliella. The sequence goes on from JANRMD010000374.1 coordinate 2,991, forward strand.
GCCAGATACCGTCCGCTTCTTCGAGCGACGGAAAACGGACCGCATGATTCATAAATCCTAACTCAGAATGTTTCTCCATTGTTGATTGCCTTTATGTGGTTTAGTGCACCAATCGCCGCGGGCGTACATTGCTTATAGCGCATGATAATGTCCTTTATCAAGCACAAAGAGAAATCACTGCCAGCGTGATGACTGGCATGCAAGTCAACATGTCATGCAGAGCTGAATTCAGCTAACAAACAGTCAGTGCATGTAGACTGCTAGCTGCGAAGCGTGCGGCGGTGAGAGCTTGCTCAAGCTGCTGTAACGCGGCGCTGCTAAGTGGCACGACGGGCATGGATAGACGAATCAAGCCACGTTCATAGGTCGTCAAGAAAACTGAGTGGTCGATAAAGATTTGCTGCAGTTGACTTGCGGGTATGAGCTGGTCACTCGTGGGCAGCTGAAGTAACAAAATCCCACTACGAAAATCACTGTCGGGCAACTCAGCATTCCAGCCAAGGTCTTCGGCAATACGAATGACGCGGTGAGCATTTTCGAGTTGCTGAAAGACGGACTTTGCCGTTGGTTGTTGCGAACCTTTGATCGCTCCGAAAGCAGTAAACAGCGGGCACAAGTTGATCGTTTCGGATTGAATACTCGCTGAACTGCGTAGCTGTTCAATGAAGTTCAGCAGCCCATCGTCGCTAGCTTGACCAGAAAGTGAATTTCTTACGCCAGTTTCGATCGATGCAATACTTGTCGCATTGGGAGCAATGGCGACGCCAAGCGTTGAATAGCTACCGAGCCATTTGTGGGTACCTGCCACCACAAAGTCAGCAACATTGCAATCGTCATCTAGCGTCACGTGCCCCAGTCCCTGGGCTGCATCGACTAACACAAAGCGAACCTCACCACCGAACTCTCGAATGGATCGAACGATTTCGGCAACAGGAATTCGAGTTCCCAAGTAATCCACGGCTGGAAGAAAAAGCCCATCACAGCCTTCTGAGCAGTAAACCATGCACAGGTTCTCGCAGAGTTCCTCGACACTCATGCCGCGATCATAAACCGGCCGCCTGAAACTCTTTACGAAAACAGAGTCCTCTTTGGACGCCGATGCTTGATGCAGTTCTTGCAAGTATCTTGGCCAGCAGGTATCAATCGTCATGCAACGCCGACAGCTATTAAAGAGATGCTGCAATCCGACACGAATCAGTGAGGTTGAGCGACTGGCTATAAACGTTCGAGAATGTTCGGGAGCACCGAACATTTTTGCGATCATTTGTTCGATGGCTCCGATTCCTCGCCACTGAGATAGGGGGCCGGATTCCGAACTAAAAATCTCCCCAGTCCGAAGCCAAGTGATCAGACTTGGATGAGTTGGAGTTGAACCGACGAAGTCAAGAAATTCATTGAGCGTTCGTCTAGCATTAATTGAAAACTGTCCGAGTCTCGCAGAGTCGAGATAAAGAGGTCGTGGCAAGCGTGGCTCCTTTTAAGCACGAGTTGCCAATTCTACGATGATTATCAATTCGTTTCCAGCAAGTCACGATAGGCTTGCGAGTAAATACCCAACCGTTGCCAGCGTTTCTCCGCATCGACGACCGCTTCGAAATTGAATCGCAAAATGAAGCGAATGGTGCGACACTTATCGTCCTGTATCTGTTCGCCTACCGCGTGGCTGCCATAGATACCAAAATCACTCAGCAAGTCAGTCTCATTTGCGATCGCTGATTCGCGAACCAGCTTGATCCACATGCCATGACGATGATGTTCATCGATCCAGCCAAGAATCGGTTCGCTGGGAAATCGCTGATCGGGCGGCCAAACTGAGTCACTGAGAATAAAAATGCGTTCAATATTTAGATGCTGGCGGTCAACGAGATGCAGGTTGAGCTGCGCACTCTGCTTCCCTGGTTCATCTTGCCAATATTGCGAACTCTTCACCCATGCGGCTGAGCGATATAGAAAAACGTGATTACTGCGCAGCAGCGACTCATAGACGAGTCGCCAACTTTCCGTCCCCTCGAACGTAAGCGTACCTTCGGCGACTCTCTCGAGCTCCGACTTAGCAACGGCGATTTGTTGCAAAGCGGCTTCGCGAAACACTTGGTCTGGAATTTGGCTGATGTGTTTGAGTGCTTTGGCGATAGCTACGTATTCATCGTAAACTTCCTTGTCGTGAGCGATTGCGAACGGGAGATCAATCGCGTGCTCGCTCTCTAAGCGTGAGCGATCTGCGGATCTACGCAGCAGGAGAGCCAGCGAGCTGCTACTCAATAGTGCGATGTAAAGCAGAAGTATCTGAGGATTACAAAAGTGGAGGCCAATTGCTGCCAACAATGAGGCCGCGATGATCAGGTTGTGAGCCACTGATCGATTGACGTTGATTTTGGTTCTAGTTTTCACTCTTTGGTAAATATTACATCCGCTGAATAATGGCAAGTCACGCGTTGGCAAACATTTAGCTTGCAGCCACGAGTGAGTCACTTGCAATTGAATAGGCTCGGCGGTGCATCGAACCTATCCCAGAGTCCACAAGCTACTCAGCCCTGGACAAGACCTTCGATTGAAGCAACTCGTACCATTGAATCCATGGCATCGAATCGATCTGATCGCAGTCGTAATCGATCGGGTAGTTACATTCCAAGCACGCAACTACATTCCACAAGTCGCTACGGTTTTCACCGACCGACTGTGGTGGCAGCGGGACTTTGTCTCCGCATTCTGGGCAAACAACGAAAAATACCGTCGCCTCGTTCGCCATTATTCCTCTTCCGTGTTAGCCACGTTGAAGGAAGGTGACGCCGTGTTTTCGTAGACCCAGGTATGAGCCAGGTCAGCGACTTTCGCCAGCAACGGAAGATCGTCGCGGCCAAAGCTGGTTGAATCTTTCCAGTTGTTGCCATCTTTGTAGATGCGAGTCAGCGAGATGTTGTGCCGAGTTCCCTCGCGGGTCTCGTTCTCCCAAATCGCCGCTTTGATGCGACCAAGTCGGATTTCATGCACTGGCCGTCTAGTTGTCTGTGATACCATGTTGTTCAAATCTCCAAAATCAGAAGTTAGGAATCTGTGCGAACGATTGCACAGACGAAAAAAGCGATCTTTCGATCAAGTTGGTGAGCGACTGATACGGGATCATTCGCTTGACCTAGCTCTGGTAGGACTTTGGGGGCGAACCCACCGCGTTCAAGCCAGTCGTAAAGAGAGTTGGCATGGTCTGACGCTGCCTGACGGTCGTCGTCGACTAGTGCCTGAATCATCGCCAGCCAAGATGCTTGCGGATCCAATGAAAATTGCTCCTTATGCAAATGTGAAGAAACGAGAAAACGTACGTACTAAACAGCCAAGGTCAGCAAGCGGCCGATCTTGACGTCTTGTTCGGCGCGATCACCTGCATTGGAGATCCGGCCCGAGATTCGGGTCAAACTGTCGACTGCTTGGAAGATCGTGAACGAGCTCGATTGAGACGCCATCATTTCGACGGCCTCTTTTACGTAGCCCATACCGATCCCATGATTGACCAAGGCTTTGGTGATCTCTTCTTTGGTAGAACCGAGCGAAGTCGTCATTGCATTGCCGATTGTTTTTGCAAAGGCGTCTTTGCGTTGGTCTCTGATCTGAACCAAGCGTCTGAGAAGCGATCGGATTTCGTCCACTGCGTCCAGCACATTGGCGGTGTGCTTGCGACTGTACGAAACGACTTCCGTCGCGTCCCAAACGATGTGGTTCGCGCAGATCCGCTGGAACCAAAACGTTTCGATGCCAACAGTGCGACGACCTACTTCGCTGTTCCACACAAAAAAGCCTGGTGCGAACTGTTCGCCGCCGATGTCGACCCAAGATTCGTCGTCGATCAGGAATGCAAACATGTCCTGCTCGCCGGCGTACAATCCTGTGCCACCATTGATCCCTTTCGGCGGTGGCTCGAAATCTGATGCTTCGTCGATCACAACATCGAGGAGATCAGCGTCGAACAATCGAGTGTAGGACACACCATGGATTGAACGAATGCTACCGCTCCGAGTAAGCAGTTGGTACGGCTTCGAACCGTTGGGCATGGTTTCGGAGAGAACTTGAGTTGCGGTTTCAATTCGCAATCGATTTACCGTTTCCTTTTTGACCTCCGCAAGTTGGCAAGCTTGTCCGAAACTCCAGTCATTGAACTCGTAGGCGCTACTGCCCGAAAGTTTTAATCCGAGGTTGCCGTGGATATTCATTGGAAAAACATCAGTCGGATGTTGCCAATGAACCGTCGAATGGTCCTTCAGATTCGAACAATGCGTGTACAAGTCCTCCAGCGACGAAAAGCGTTCGTCCTCTGGTCGTGCAAAAAGCTGCCGATAGGCGCGTTTGAGATTTGCCATCTTTGAAAATGCTCCGTGAGTTAGTGAAAAAACCTCGAAATTGAAAACCTGAGGATGCACCGCCAGTCCTCGCGCACCTGCCGTTATGAGCAAGGTTCACGAGTGCTGGAGGTAATTGGTCTTCCCTCTTTCAAAGTTCACAGAGCGATGCGAGCGTTCTTTCCACTCGCTGAGTACAATGGTCGAATGGCTTTTTCAAACGATGCCATCGAAAGATGTTGTGACGATCGCTTTAGAAGTGTGACCTATAACATGAAATCTGAAACAAAATCAAATTCCGGTGTTTTTGACAGCTGGTTCAATCGCAAGCGACGCCGGAGAAACGCAAGCAAAAGGCGTGCAATTCGAGCCACTTAAGCGTTTGGCCGCCAAAAACCGAACGCGTGCAAATTTCAACTAACGCCCCTCAGGCCCGTAGCCACCGATCGTCACCGCTGGATTCGCATCCTTTAGGCTTTGGATTTCCGCTTTCGACAGGCTAACCGCCGCAATCGACAGGTTTTTCAGAGTTGGAATCGATTGAATGAATTGAAAGTCTTGAAGCGTCAATTGAGTCATGTTGTTTAGGATGAGAGTTTCGATTGACTTTGAAGAAGCAAGCTGTTTGAGGTCGTCTGCACTAAGGCTTGGATGAAAAACGTAAAGCTCTTTAAGATAATTTAATGTAGCAAGGCCCTGCAAAAATTCACGGTCAGCGGGTTGGCCACCAACCCACAGCGTGGAGAGATTCTTGAGCCGAAGTAGCTTCAAAAGGCCTTTGCTTGAGCAACTTTGAGATAGGGACAATAAGTAGAGTTTCTCGAGTGGTTCAATCTGAGCTATTTCATTTAGCAATTCGTCGGTTATTTCTGGTCCCTGGTTAAGTTCCAACTCCTTTAGCCCTTGATGCTTACTGATTCCTGAGATTCCTGCCTTTGAAAGATGCTTCGCTCCAACAATCCTTAACTGTCTAAGCTCTTTAAGCTCCATAAATTTGCGAAAGTGAGTGTTCGTAATATCTGTCTGATAGCAGTTGATGTCGTTGATGGACTCTATCTCGGGTAATAAGTCGAAATAGTCGTCCGGGATTTTGGGGCAATTGTGTACTCGTAAGTGAACAAGACTTGAGATAACTGGCAAGGGCGGTACACCGTCTTCGAATGTGCAATTGTTCATGTGAATTGCCCTTAAGCCGGGGATTCGAACTAGGAGCTCACCCATCTTTTTTGTAATCGTAGCTGAATTCAACTCACAGCGCATTCCTGTGCTGTCCCCGTACAGCCTAATGCCCAATGCGTCGAAGGCTGCTTGATCGAGCTTTGGCTCTTTTCTTGGTTGCGACACTTCGTTTGGCGGATTTGGTTTTTCAATGTCAGCAGTCGGTTGACCGAGACTCACGGTCACTTCTGGACGCATTCTTTTGAACTCCTCCGCACCTTCATTTGTAATAAGTGTGTTACTTGCGTCCACAAGTTGCAAGTTGCGAACATCTACCAAGCTCATGAGCCCCTTGTCGGTGATTTGTGTTTGATAGATATACAATTTCTCGAGGTCCTCCAGTCCTTTCAACCTTGTTAGAATACCGTCCGAGAGCTTGTTTCCCCCGAGGTTTAGCGTCACGGTGCTATTGAGGTTTTCGAGACCGATTATTTCGAAATCAGACGTAAAGTTGTTGTTCAATCCGATATGAGCAACGTGGCCAAGCGAATTAACATCTATAGATCCATCCTTCCCTAGATTGCAAAACCCTGCGTCAAGGAGATTGAGTTTTTTTAGCTGACCAAGGACCGAAAAACCTTTGGAAGTCAGGGCTGGGTTGTATGCGATTCGTAATTCCCTCAGATCCGGCCAATTTAGCAACACTGGATAAAGACTATCATCGACAGCAGTAGAGAACGCATGTAGAGATTGAAGTGTTTTACAATCGCGAAGATGCTCAATGCCGCGCGCGGTAACCTTTGGGTTATAGGACACATTTAGGAATTCAAGCCGGCGGCAGCCTGCGATATTTTGAAGGTCCAAGTCGCTGATATCACGATTCCATAGATTCACCGACGGTGCAATTGTAAATGACTTAGTTGGGAGCTTTTGCAATTGGAGTAACGTACCCATTGGGGTTTCATTCTCTGCTCGAATCAGTGCGTCCGCTTTAATCGACAGCAACCATTCCGCAGCTTTCCTTTCTGCTGCGTAATCGACTCGGGTCACTTGGGGTGTAACATCGGCTAGTGGAGGCAGCTGTTCGTTAGGTTGCTCATCACGAGATCCAATTGAGCCACCCCTCGGCTGATTCGCGAGCTCCTGCGAAGCCGAGTATTTCTTGGAACCAGTCGCCTGATACGGCCATGTTTTTAACACAGCAGCGAAGCAAACCAACGCTATGCAGGCAACAGCCATTAGCGTGAGCAACTTGCGAGTCAATGGCTTGAGCTTGAAGCGTTTTATTTCTCGGCAGACTGATGGATCCAGTCCATTCACAAAGCAATCAAGGTCTTCGGCGAAATCAGTCGTCGAGTTGTAGCGATTCGCAATCTCCTTACTCATCGCCTTAAGGCAAATTGCTTCGAGCTTTTTAGGGACGCCCTTGACGATTGCACTTGGTAACGGCGGCTCGGCGGATATCACTTGAGCGATGACAGCATGAGTTGGACCCGAGAAAGGGCGTGAGCGACATAGCAATTCGTAGAGTACAACAGCTAGGCTGTATTGATCACTATGAGGACCAATACTCTTCTGTTCACCGCGAGCCTGCTCAGGCGGCATATATGCTGGTGTCCCCAGTATCGTCCCATCAAGGGTTCGAGTTGAATCTTCGTTCAGCCGCTTCGCTAAACCGAAGTCCATAAGAAAGGGGACATCGTTTGCGTCAAGCATGATGTTTTCAGACTTGACATCGCGGTGAATGATGCCGCATTGATGGGCATAGGCAAGGGCGCGTGCTAAGTCACGAATCCACGTTGCCACCGTTTTGTACTCCACCGCACCGGCCGCGATTCGTTTAGAAAGCGTCTGGCCTTCAATGAACTCCGACACGATGTAAGGTCGACCCTCAAATTGGCCCGCTTCGTAGACAGGCACGACATTTTTGTGACGTAGTGCCGCTGCAGATTTCGCTTCATCGAGAAAGCGAGCTGTCTTCTTGGCATCGGCGGCGGAAAATGCCGGGATTTTCAACGCGACCAATCTACCTAAGATCGGGTCGCGAGACTTGTAGACTTTGCCAAAAGCACCTTCGCCGATCAGTTCGATCAATTCAAACCGGGCAAATCTCTCTGCAACGGGCTTAATGTCCAATGATTCGCGGACGCGTGGAGCAATGTTAGGTCCGACAATCGTCTCTGCATGCTCTATTTCGACTGAGGTATCCACTGCCGGCTGAAACATGCTGGCCGAAGAAATTTTAAACTCATTTTGACATTTCTTGCATCGCGCACGACGGCCCACCCAAGAGGCATCTACCCCGAGCTTTGCTTGGCAATTTGGGCACTGGACGATCTGTTTTGCGGGCATCGTTAGATGTTAGTCTCAGGCGTCAAGGTTTTTGAGCAAATGGTGCGATAGCATTAGCGAAAGACAACGCAGTAGAAAAACGATCGACCGCCTTGTACTGCATCGATTGGTCAATGATCTTCTTGAGATCGTCAGGCACCCAGTTGATTCCATTCCAGCGGTCAATCAGCAAATTGTGAAACTGTGAAGTCGGAAGACGTCCCGTGATAAAGCGTGTGAGACAAGCTCCGGCAGCGTAGATATCAGCCGCTGGTCCAACATTCTTAGCATCAGCAACTTGTTCGGGTGCCATGAATCCCAACGTCCCTCGAATCGATTGCTCTTCAGTAAGTCCTCCTAGGCCAGCATCCTGGAAGAACTTTGCCAGTCCAAAGTCAGACAGTTTAACGTTGAGTCGACGACCCTCGCGAAATGCTAGGATGTTCGAAGGTTTTACATCTCGATGTACGATCCCCTGACTGTGCGCGAAATGCAATGTTTCAAGCATTCGCTGCATAACCCAGCACGCCGAGCGTATCTTCTTCTCTGCTGCAAACGAATCGATCAACTCGCACAGATCAAGTGTTGGCAAATAGTCCATAACCAAGAAAAGCCGCTCTTCGTGAAAACCAAGGTGATGCGAGCGGACGATATGGGGGTGTTTGAGCTGTGAGAGAATTGTGGCCTCACGCGCGAACATCTGTCGCATCTTACTTAGCGCACCAACCTCTTCTCGAATCAACTTTACGGCAACCTTTGTCCCGGATTCTTTGTGAAATGCTTCAAACACGATCGCCATTCCACCGCGACCGAGTACACGAACAATTTCATAGGCGCCAACTGTCTTTGGATAGTCGGGGGTAGCAGATGGGCTAGAGTCGCCGGTTCCAACTTGCTCGGACGATGCCGAAAACAAACCGGGTGTCTGGAGTTCGTCGGGAATGGGCGACATTGGCGTACGGTTCTGAATCTCAACATTGATACAAGTGTCGCCGATGGCAATTCTGTCACCTGACGAAAGGGTAGCTTCGGAAACGGCCAGACCGTTCAAAAGTGTTCCGTTGGTGCTTCCAAGATCGACCAATCTCACCCAGGGCGGATTAATGTCCAGGCGAAAATGGCGACGTGAAACAAGCGGCTCCTTATCGAGCCGCAAGTTGGCGTCGTCACCCCTACCTGCGAGCAACTCACACACATTAGAGATCACCAATTCCAAACCGTTGTGCGGGCCAGAAACGACATTCAAGCGAAGCTGACCACTTGCGGGTTTCAGCGGAGTCGACTGATCTACGGTCTTTTCCTCGGCCAAAATTCTCGCCTTGATACTTCGGACAGGCCGAAAACACGTGGAATTAGGGTTTCAAATAGTCGAAAATAAACGTACGTGAATACAATACTACTTAACGTGGCTAGCCGCAAGGATTTGCGGGCATGATTCCAGTCGTGACAACAAGCTGAGGAGCCATTCACATATTTTTTGACATGTTCGTTAGTTGCACAAGACCGGTGATGTGTGCCGATTCGCACTTGAAAATGCGGTTTTTCCGTACCTTGAGCAACGGATGTTTTTTTCGTGCGCAGTTCGGTACAGCTAGAAAGATTCTCCTGGAGCGAAGATGAGTTTTGACGATGCTGGTTCAACGATCCTTTCCATGCTATTTGGAGTTGCACAATACGATGCAGAAATTCGCCGCCAGCAGCTCGATCGCTTCGCTTGCCAGTACACTCAACCGCTAGTTGACTATCTATCGCAGAAGAACAAGCTGAGCACTCATGAGGCGAGTGATCTGGTCCAAGGATTTTGGCTTGCAAAGTTGATTCAGCCCGATCCATCTGCGAATCTCGTCGCAGCTTACCTTCTAACGCAGCGCCACCAGTCGCAACCCGAATCTAATTCGTTTCGAAAGTACCTACTGCGATCACTATCGAACTACTTTCTGGATTACGCCAGACGCAAGCAAACGATTGTCAGTATCGACGAGATGCAGGGATTCGAGCCCGTCAGTGAAGCTGACTATCAAGTCTTTGACAACGTCTGGGCCAATGCGTTGCTTCGTACCGTCGTTGATCGCGTCCTTGAAGAGTGCAGTACCAACGATCAGCAAGCCATGTGGGAATTGTTTTGTAGGCAAATTGTCCTTCCGAATCTGACGGGACAGAAGCCTCCTGGCTATGCATTACTGGCGTCGGAGCTTGGCTACGCTGACGCGAGAACAGCGGGCAATGCAGTCCGTACAGTTATCCGAAAATTCCAGAGCCACCTACGACTTTGCATTCGAGACTACCTCCCAGTCAATTCCATCGCCGAGTCGGATCACGGAGTAGAAACTGAACTCGCCTCGATCATTGAGCTGTTATCGCGGCCTGGCGGACTGGCAAAAGAGATGTTTGATGACATCATCGAGAGTAAGTGGACACAGCCGTCGAGCGAAATACCGCAGTCTTCATTCATCGATCTCGATACAAAGAAGTCTGCATTTCTGGTTGGCCCAGAGCACAGTTTGTATTCGACAGATGAAGACATCGCCTTCCGCTGGCAGCAGATTCTGGTGAAACCCATTTTCGAGTGGCTTCAAGAAGCCGGTGAAACACTAGAACGCATCGATGGAAAATTCTCCGACTTAGCTCAACGGAGTACGCTTCCAGAAAACGTCCTTCAGCGAATACGCAATGTCGCCAAGCGGTTAGCTAGAGATCCTGGCGATGAGCCGCAAGTTGTGCTCGCCGCGATCTACATGTTGGCGATTGCAAGCTGCTATCAGAATCAGGGCAAACTGCTAACGGCCGATCCTCCTGCGAAAATTCGTCTACGCATAGACCAGATCGTTCGTTGCAATTGGTTAGATCAGCCTACCAAATCGTACTTGAACGAGTTTGCTTTAGCGCTCGTAGGTCAGTAGTACTTTTCAACCTGCCTTCGTCGGCTGTCATCCATCGGGGCTCGCCCGCGGAGGCCGTCAGGCCCTTGGCCCCGCATGGTGACAGCCGACGAAGGCGGCTCAGCGTTTTTTCGTTGAAGCTGCTTACACTAAGCATCTAAACCTGCCTTTTGAGGCTCGATTCGCTAAGGGGCTCTGAGTGCTTGGCTTGTAACGAACGGGCGTTCAAGCTTCACTGATAGTCACAATGGCTGAGCCTCATTTGCTCGTGGCTTTAGAATGTCGTCCAACTGTTTACTGACGCCAGCACGCGATAAACCATTCGCCAAAAGTTTCGCTTTAACAAGTTCCTCAAGAGCATGTCGCTTCACCGTTCCCTTTTCTTTAGTCACCTGCTCCAAAATCAGTTCTAATTGAGCCCTCGTTGGCACCGCCCTTTTTGTAGTCCGAGCTTTTGATGCATTCGATTTTGCGACTGGACTACCCTGCAGCGCCGAAACGGCAGCTTGAATTTGCGCAAGTCTCGCTCCCACAAGATTGGCTTTGCTATTTAGCTCGGCCAGTTCAGCTTGATATCGTTCCGCTCTGTCTAGCAGCGTTTTCATTATCGGTTCGAGTTCATCATCTTGACCTAGCATTCTTTTTCTCCAGTGTTATATGAACAGTCTCACGAAATGGCTCTCCAACAGAATCGCTGTCCGAGGAATCTGGCAACCACACTTGCAATCGCGATGCTGGAATCTTTTCTGCCAGCCAGACATGGGACTCGGTTTTTACAAATCGAACTCCATCCGCCAGCGCCTGTGCGCGAAGGACTTGCAACACGACAGGAGCATTCGACGTAGTGGCAACCGCAGTTGCGTAGTCGAAATCGGTTGTCAGTTGTACAAAACGTCGCCCCATCGGCAGCAATCCAAAGCACTCGATCATCTGCCAGTCGCTGGCGCTCGTTCCATGAAAGAGCGATTCAGCCGGATCAGCATACGTGGTCGGCTGATAGCACTGAGTACTGTGCCCATAGGCTGCCCTCACCCACTGCCGATCAAATTGAACCCTATCTGAGATTCCAAGTTCTTGCATTAACGATAAAAGTGTGGAAGTCTTCCAACGCGTGCTGCAAGAACACCATTGATTGATCAAGTCGCCCAGATGTTCTGCGTACACCCAACCATCTGGTTCCATTTCGAGAAAGACTTCTTCTGGTACATGTCGCAAGACTCGCAAGATTTTCCTTCCGAGCGGCTTGCATTGTTCATTTGCATCAATCGCTCGAGGTCGAGTTGGACATTTGGTTTTGAGTCTACTGCCATGTTCTGCCACTTGCTGCAATAGTTCCATAGACCAATTTTGCGTTGGATTTACATCTCCTGCGTTTGAATCAAATTCCTCAACAACTACTGACTCCGCTTGTCCGTTCAAGTCGCCGCCTGTCAGCGAGCTCGAACAACCAAGGCCCAATTCGATTCTTAGTTCCTGATGTTGCATTCGCCTGCTCCTACCATTTGCAGTAAGTTGCCTTCTTTACACATACTGCAGAACAGGGACGGTGAAACAAGCTCACTGAATACAATGCAGTTCGCCCGAGGGCTTATTACAAAGCGGCAAGTCAAATAGTAGGTAATGATTTGAAAGCACTAGTGCGACTTTTGGCGGTGCTGCGTCGTCATGTCCGTCCATATTTTACGTTAAGTAAATTGGGTCAACAAAGTGCTGCTGTAGCTTTACTTAGGCGTTTCGTGATTCTTGTAATTTGCAAAACTGGATTTGCCAATTGGGAAACGGGTTCGAAGTATAGCCTGTGGTTGTTGGGTTGACGGTAGTACGCAGCTGCGCGACACTTGGTGATAGTGTCCGAAGTGTTGGTTGTTGTAGTGAGCGCGCATACTAAAGGAATGGTGTTTTTTTCACGAACCTTTATGTGTGGACTTGTGATGTTGCTGGACATGTTTGGCGCAGTGGAAATTCTCTCTCGAAAGCGATTTTAGAACCGAGCCCGACTCCATCTCAGATGGGTAGGTATCGGATTGGGAGTACCCAATAGTGAACCTGATCGCGTTCCCCAAGCCAAGTCTTGTCAGCAAAAAAAGGAAATGAACGCTTGATCCCCGCTGTCGCGCGGAGGCTTAGCCCGAGTTTCGTCGACCCAGGAGCACCCTCAATTAGTGTGTATGAGGTTTGCTTTGATTGCATTCATCAACGTTCGTCTAGGTTGAACTTGTACCGGGTTTCATGCAATAGCGGGCTCGTTAACTTTGCGTTAACTAGTACTCGATCCAGCTTTTGCCAAGACTGGGCAGAAAATCGTTTCCTTGGCTCTCCCTAAAAAGTTAAGACTTCGTGAATTCTGAGCTGCGGAATGTAGCATCGGGTACAGTAGTCACTCGTAAGCAACGTGAGTAGTCTTATGCTCGCCGCGCACCCGGCATGACAATGGATGTGAGTTCGAAATGTACGAGAGCGAACATAACCCGAGATCACTGGAAGCGTTGATAAAGCTTGATCGATTCTTGAATGTGTACACGGAGAACCTCGAACGAAAAGTTTGGTGCAGACGCTATCACTACATTGATGCATTCGCAGGTCCAGGTACAAGAGTCAGTGCAGACAATGACACAGTCCTCAATGAATCTGACAGCTTGATCGCAATCGCCGAACATGGTCAGAATCAACTAGAACACATCGAGTTCACTCGCCATTCACCCAATACTGCAGTGCGAATTGACCGGCCTTTCGGATCGTACACCTTCATCGAGCAATCATTGAGAAGGAACCATGTCCTAGAAGAGATATCCAAGGAGTTCAAGGGGCTAAAGATTCGCGTTGTCCGAGAGTCTTGTTCAACATACCTTCGGCGTTTGTCGCTGCGAACCGAGTGGAAGTCGCAACGCGCGCTTCTATTCCTCGATCCGTTTAGAATGCTTATCAACTGGGAGACGCTCGCCTTGATGGCTCAAACTAAAGCCATTGAGATCATGTTGAACTTTCCCGCCGGTGTAGCTCTCCAAAAGCGGATCCCGCATGACTCGACAAGTCTCAACTCAACGCGTCGCGGCTGTCTAGACCGTTTTTTTGGTTCGACCGAGTGGTTCGATCTCGTCTACTCAGCCAATGCACCAAGCGAAGCCTCGCGAGCGACCGAAAGACCACCCAATTTTTCGCCGCCAACTATGTTGACTAGTCCAATTCGAAGCATGGATCCTGGTCGACGTTTGGCTTCATGGTATCGACAACGGCTCATGTCGGTTTTTGGCGCTGTTTCGAAGCCCTATTTGGTTCGCAACAACAATCAGGGGCAGCTTTACTATTTGATGTTTGCTGCCCACCGAACGAGTTCAGTTGAGTTGGCGCAGTCATTCTTGGAATTGGGATCAGCTGATTGCTAATCGCACCATATGCCTATTTTTTAGTTACATGAAATGTTGAAAAGCTGGGTCAGGTTCTCTCGAGCTCCTTCAACTTCTGTGTTCTAGGTATAGCGCAGCTACGGAACTTTAACTGGAACTTAACCCATTACGAGTAGCTCCAGTCGGATCATTTGTAATCCTGATGGCGTGTTGTCTCTAACCCCGCGGATCCCTTTTTCGAACGCCGATACTCGTGAATCGGTAGAAAGTTGATGTCAAAATGAAGTTATATCTGTGGCTAGTGCTTTTCTTGGCTCAGTACGCTGCGACAGCTAGCGCACAAATCGCTGTTGACCCCATGCTTCCCGACTACAAACCCAAAAGCGGCGTAGCAGGCAAGATCGATACCGTAGGCTCAGACACAATGAATAACCTTGCGCAGTTGTGGACGGAAGAGTTCAAAAGGTTCTATCCTGGCGTGTCCTCTGCGATTGATGCAAAAGGTTCTTCAAACGCGATTCCTGCGCTGGTCAATGGATCAGCTACATTCGGTCCGATGAGTCGCGATGCGAAAAAGTCCGAGATACAGGCGTTTAATGAGAAGTTTGGATACGACCCCGTGTTGTTGCCAACAAGTATCGACATGGTTGCTGTTTACGTGAACCGCAACAATCCGCTTGAGGGACTCTCCTTCCCCGAGATTGATGCAATCTTCTCAAGCACCCGTAAAGGTGGTGCAAGAGCACAAGCAAAGACTTGGGGGCAGTTAGGGGCAACCGGCGAACTGAAAGACAAAAAGTACGAATGCTATGGTCGTAACGCTGCGTCGGGAACGTACGGTTTCTTCAAGGAGAAGGTCTTGAAAGATGGTGACTTTGGCGATTGGGTTACCGAAAACGCTGGTTCCTCTGCCGTTGTTCAGTCTGTGGGAGCAAACCTCGCTGGCATTGGCTACAGTGGAATCGGCTATCGCACCCCCAATGTCAAGCCACTTAAGTTGGCGGTAGAGCGCGGAGGGGAACTGGTGGCTGCCGAGCCCGAGAATGCTTACAACGGCAAGTACCCCTTGGCGCGTCCACTGTACCTCGCGATTAACTACGACAAACGCAAACCGCTCGACCCTTTGCGTGCCGAATTCGTACGCTATATCCTCAGCAAGCAAGGCCAAACTCAAGTAGCTAAAGATGGGTACTTACCGCTCGATGCTGAAACTGCATTGGAAGTGTTGGCAATGGTGGGACTGAAGTAAGTTTACTTCGCTGCGCGGCTATTCGCTTAAGCTCGGGACTAGTCGGTCATGCCAACTAGTCCCGAACTGAGGGCGTTTAGGGCATTTCAGTAATTCTCAAAACGAAACCAACCGCGTGTGGATCTTTCTCACGTTCAAGCAAGCCCACAACGTCGTCATGGTCGTTGATGCCAAACGCTTGGCTCGGTGAGGTAGCGGGGCCTACCGCAAGCGATTGCGCTTTACTACCCTTCCATACGAAGCTTCTTGGCCACTTGGATTTATCGCCAACACCATCGCTCCAGCCCACAACAACTCCCTGATTGTTGATTGATCGAGCCGTTGAGAAGTTATCCCCTTCGAACGGTGCAATCAATTCAATATCCTGTGGGGTACTGTCTTGCGCTGCACGGAGGACAAACCCCCGGGTGACCAAGCGACCGTCTAAGACAATGTCTTTACTGCCAACAATAGTCGCTGCGTTATTGACGTCGCACGGGCTAACTTCAGTTTCAAGACAATGAGAACGCTGCCAAGCGGCTAGTTCATCGCGACGCCAAAGGACCAGCTCCGCGGATTTGGCCCCTCGCTGGAATGCAACCGCAATCATACCACTATCACTTAAGCATACCTTCTGTGTCGATAAACCTGGAGCATTCTGAGGGAGTGCAGCGACTATCCATGATGAACCGTTGTATTCCCAGACGCACGCCTGACCATCACAGACTCCCGCAATAGTCTTTCCATCGCTTGAGATTGCAGTAGCCAAACTTGCACTGTTCGACGATAGACTCGGCAGCGGCAAAGCCACAGTGCTTTGCCGATCAAACAGGAACGCCTGCAAAGGAGGACATTCCTTACGCACCGGAGAGTAGGCATATCCCACGATTTTACCCGAATCGCTTATGGCCGAGCACTCCATCTTGCGATAGTGCTCAAGCTTTGGGAGAGGCGTAACGAGTTCATTAGAAAACAAGCAGACAAAGTCAGCGATCGAATTTTGCGAAGCATCAAATATCTCGCAACGGCCCACCGCCTCACCAACGCTGTTGACGTGCCTTAGCTGACTTTCGGCGAGTCCAGGAGGCAAAAGCACCCTGGCAGGCGGATCTGCTACAGCGATAGTTGTGCTAAGCATGAATGCAGCCGCGAAACTCACCCAACTGCCTAGAGTCCGTTTCATTCTAAGTCCTTCTTCGAAGTGCGCAGGGTTCTCAAAAACTTCACATGGGAGTGCGAGGCCCTTGAATATCGCACTGCAAGTTTGTGCTGTCGACCCATGACCTGAGTGAGGTTTCCTCGATGATCCAAGACGAAAGTTGCAAGCCTTCATTGAAAGGCGTGCGGCAAGTGTGAATCGCTAGGAAGGTTTAACTGCCGAGCTCCGATTCTTCACTAAATCCTAATTAACTCTTAACGCAATCTATGGCTTCGTTAGCCTGATTCTATGTAAAACTCTTACCTGTAAACACTTGTCCTATGGTCGGCGCTATGGTGCAGATGATCCACTAAGCCGAATGCCGTACTCAATGATCGGAATACGACTTATGCGAGCGACCCCAGAAGCCATTCGAAAGCTCTTCACATTACGACATGGAGAGAGAGCTTTTGAGTCGGTTGCAAAGCGGTACGCAGAAGTAGCAGGCGATTCGTCAATGGTTGACCTATCAACGATACCCGAGTGGCGGGACTTTGCGATCGCATTGAGAACTGTACCGAATGGTGATGTACTGAAACGTGCATTCTTGTGGTGCTCCCGTCATCGAGAACCCTTGTTGAACTTGAATCGACCTACTGTCCCGACAGCGTTGGAGGAATTGGACGACCCATCCGTACTACGGCAACTGTTTGATCTCTATCCATTTTTCATTGCGAATAGCGCGAACGGCTTTCGCTGCATGTCCTGTTTTGACAATGCTGCACGATTTACGGAGTTAATGGCCCAAGCTCCACGTGATACTGATTTACAGTACTTGATTGCGGAGGCAGAGAATGCAAAAGGCCGTTCCTAACTCGAGCGGCTAGGGCTTACGTCGGCGTGTGCGGCGTGGCCTGCCTGTTCGATTTAATTCAGCATCGCCGTCTTTCATGAAACTACCGGTTGCCCCCCTCAGTTCTCGAAGCAAACAATCGGATGAGGTGAAGATGCATTCGATATGTTGTACATCGCTGACCCACATCGAATGTCCTTCTACTAGCGTCTGACGGAGTTCCAAAGCAACTTGCTCGAGATGCTTGGCAATCGCCTCTATCTGGGCTGGCTTCAGCTGAATCAGTTGATTGGCGTTCAAGAAAGCTCTCCCTTGGGGAGTTCATTGACTCGAGCAGGGTTCGACCTTTCTACCGCACTACGAAGTTCGCCGTGTGCAGAAAGCCTTGGCGTCTCCAAGCCGTTTGAATTGCTGGTGTGTTTGCAGGTGGTTTTCATTCGTCAAGACACCCCAGGAACTCTTCTTTGGATACCCTTTGACAACAAAGTACTCGGCGACAATTCGGCAATATCGCAGCACTTCAAGTCGATAGAAGCCTGAACAAATCTTGGTAGTTTTGACATCCACAAAACAATTCACTGGGTACTCTCTGCCGCCATCTGGTGCTCGGCTAAAGCGAGGAGTATGAGGTTCTTCCGACATGAGCTGCACCAACGATGAGAATTTGTGATGAGAGTTATTTAAGCCGCGATATTCCGCCAAGCAGAGTCAAAGGATAGATGTAGAATCTTCGGGTACCAGACACAAAAACACAATTACGCTGGGTTTAATGCAAACTTCAAATTGTCACACAGGCCCATGGTTGTTGACACGCAACGACGAGACGAATTACCGGCCTTTTCGATGGCCGGTTGAGTTAACGAAATCTGCATAGGCTTGATAAGCAGCATCATCTGCGGCAGCTTTTTGTGCCCTGAAATCGGCTTTAGAAGGATCGGTTGGAGTTGGCTGCCGAGGGCCTCGCGTAGCCAACCATAGCCTGCCGAGCGAGGCAATTGTAAAGGCTGGTGTCGACATTGCCCCACCCAGCACTAGCGGAAGCAGGGCCCAACTTAGCAGTAGAGTCGGATTATCTTTCGAGGCGGCATCACCAACTGAGATTTCTATTGAGTGCAGTAGGCCCGTTGTCGCAGCAAGCACCCCCAATACAAAGGGTAGAAACGCGACCGGCACGAACGCTACTAGACCTACTACGCTTCTTGAAAAGAAAACTAATCGAATAGCCACGAGCACATTCATCAATGCAATCACGCAAGTGATAGAGAGCCACGGAACTCCACATACCTCTTGTGCGGTAGCAAACAATTGAGTCAATTGCAGATCCTTTCGGAAGGCTTGAGTGCATCGAATGGGTTACGTGGAAGATGTTCTTAACGCCCGGAATCAATGTATCTATTGCAGCATGGTACGATCAAATCACCTACGCCAAAAATTCATAAACGGAACTGAGCTGCGGGTCGAAAATTCGCATTTCTCCTGCTAAACTTGTCAACCGAGCGTAAGCCAAGCAGTACGCAAATGTCTTTCGTTGCGCTGGCTTGGCCATCTTTCCCAAATGCACCTTTATCGCTCGCAGGATATACCTCTGCGAGTTGGAAGCGCCACGCGAATGGATGTTCGACTGATCCTCGACTCTGGTAGTCAAAAAGGTCGGGAAACGAGCCTATCGCGCGGCATCTATTTGGTGGGTCGATCTCGCATATGCCAGATTCGCCCCAAGAACCGATACGTCAGTCGCAAGCATTGCGCAATCATCCATCGCAAGCGAGAGGTGCTAATACAGGACTTGGGCAGTAAGACTGGCACCTACATCAACCGCGTGCGGATTGATCCTAAAACAACTACGGTTCTCCAGGATGGAGATCGAATCCGAGTTGGAAAAACAAAATTCCGCGTTACCATCGTCGTCTCGCCAACTGCTCAAATCGTAGGAATGGACGATGAAGCACCAGATAGTGACGACTCGAACGCACATGATTTCTCACCGGTATCCGATGAGGGCTCAGACTTAAACGAGGAAGATGCTGAGCATGATGGAGTAACTGCTAATTCCTCGCGGAATGTGAGTGACGTGCTGCGGATGCTTGAAGAAGACGACGAAGAGGACGATGCGGATTCCCCAAACCACTTCGCCCCTGGAACCGAATTCCAGTTATCCTCGAAAGCCGCTGATCTGGAGGATGACGACGATAGCGATGATTCTGACGGCAACGTTGTATTCTCTGCTCCTCAGAGTGGTGATTCCTTAGGTTTGACTGATCCAGTGCCCTCCTACGCATCTCGCAAAGATTGGGACGTAAAGAGCGTCTATAGTTGGATTGAGCAGAAAGAAACTTTTGCAAGACTCGATCAGCGGCGAGCTAAACGCAGGGCCAAAGAGCAAATTCAAAACGCCGAAGAAGTGATTGAGCAAGCTCCTGAGGCTATTGATGCCCCTGAAGAAAAATACACGCCGCAACAACGCGAGGCGCAGGCGCGACTTGCTTCCAGTAAGGCCACAACAGCCCCAGCACCCAATTCTTGGGTGGAGCGTTTGGACACGGATTCGATGCGGCCAATCGTGCTCGTTACTGTCGGTGTAGTTTTCGCAGCTTGGATCGCTTGGAATGCTTGGTTGCTAATCAGCTTCAAAGGTTAACGGGGCTTGGAGACTACAAAAGAGCCAGCCAACTCCAAGCAACTCTCCCATAGGTCCCACTGCTCAGCCAGGGTCGCGTCGGCTTCGTGGCCAGGATGATCTTGGGTAATCGTTAAGATATTCTCGAGTGCGCAGTAGCCGAGTTGACCTTGAAATGCCAATTCCAGCCACCGGCGAACATGCATGCTTGCGATGTCCTCTAGTCCGATTTTTCTTGCATCGATAATGATCATACTTGGTCCCCTTCTATTTATCGAGCGCACGATGTGGTTCACAACTCAGTGTTTCACGGCTTAGCTTGCAATTCTTGGGGTAGCCTTCACCCAAGTAAAGCCTGTGGGCGGGAGTAGTGACGTTATTAACCCATACTTCATCATCAACTTGTCCGATTTGGGTGTCGGGTCTTATCCGTGAAGAGAATGTCACTCACTCTTCAAAAACGTTTCATCAATTCTTCACAGACTTTCTCAGCGTGTACGTTATCATGCATGCACTCCAGCAGACCGCTGAAACAGACTTTTTCCACAATCGTGTGGATTTATAGTAATCGAGGAGGGACATGCGACATCCCCTCGCAAAGGGTCTTGGTACTTTTCAGCAGCCGACTGGCGCCGAGAAGAGCATTGCCAAATTCAACATCGGAATCTGCCAAGCGATTGATAAAGATTGGACCTTCCGCATATGCCTTCAGATTCACCCGACTTGCGAGATGCGGCCACGCAGACGCCGTCAATTTCGGATGCGGAAAAACTGTCGCAGGCCGTAACCTACCGATTTTCTGATCGAGGTTGGCTGGTCTTTGAGGAAATGGCCAAAGAGCTAGGCTTGCGACCTTCACAATTAACTTCCGCGTTGCGGTGGGTAAGACAAAAGTCACCCAATTACATCGTTGAATCTAAGGTAAGTAGTGGTGTAGTAAAGGTGCGTATTACCCAAGTGACTCTTGAAGCGAAGCAAGCTAGACAGCTTTCGGTGGAGATCGTTGCTCAACTTGCTAAACTCTACTCGAACTTACGACACACAGACCGCAATCGCGACAAGTTGGCCTATGATGTGCGGACGATCGCAAGCCGCATAGCGCCATTTCTTGAAAATCGAGAGTTCCTGATTCAGTACAGGCGATACAAACGGCAGCTCAAGGAACCGCAACCACAGGAGATTTCAATGGAGGTTAGTGCGGAAAGCTCAAATTCACTTATTGACCCTCGACCAGTGACAAAATCGGCGGTGCCTACCAGCGAAAGCCCAAGACTCTCGAGTTTTGATCGACGCGCGTTACGGCGACTTGTCCTGATCGCCATGATACTCGTTGTCGGTCTGTTGATAGCAGTTTTCCTGACGACCACGTTTTTACACGCGATGGAACTACTTTCGCAGTACATTGAACGTATCAATTCGCAGCTCAAGATCTAGTCAGTGAGTTGTTCGGGAGTTTTTTTGGGGGGAGGCGTTGCTAGATAGCGACTCTGACTATAGGCAACATACCACTCCGCCAATGGCTCTAGAGCAGGTGATGGGGCTTCGGACAAACGCTGGGCAAACTGGAGACAAGTTTCATGCGCTGCACGCTGATATCCCAGACGTTGAGCACGCTTGTCAGCTTTGCGAATGGCAGCCGAGAGCACAGCGGAGTCTCTAGAAGTTTTCCGCACGCGATAAGTTCGAATCAACCACAAGACTCCACCAAGCAAGAGTGGTATCAACCATGAGAAACGTGTAGCCAGAAGCTGACTCCACCATGTTTGCAAAGTACTGCAGTACGCCCAAAGACTGCTAGCAAGTGATTGTCCCAAATTAATGGCCTGAGCGCCCTCTGGGCCATCGTTGTCCTTTTCGAGCAGATCAGACCGATAACGCTCAACGTAGGCCTGAATGCCAGGTGTCGACTCAACCAAGATCCACACTCCCGAGGCTTCATCGTAGGCTTCGGCCCAAGCATGTGCATCGCGGTTCCTAGCAAAATAGTATTCGCGATCGTCGTTCATTTCGAAGACCAGATAGCCCGTACTCAGTCGACATGGAACACCTTGTGACCTCAGCAGCAATACGCTGGCCGTTGCGAAGTACTCGCAATGTCCCGCTTGGCGATTTTCCAGGAAAGCCCTGAGGGGAGAGCGTCCAAGCCTCTCGCCGATTGCGTCACCCTCAAACGAATACTCAAATTCGCTGGTAAAGTAGTTTTGCAACGCTTGCACTTTGTCGGTCGTTGACAGCTCCCCACCACAAATTTCAGCTGCGTAAGCACGAACAAATTCCGCTTCGGTATTCGGCAACTGTAGCAGTCGCATCGCATAGTCGGTGCCTAACGGCCGACTTACATTCGAGCCCGCGAAAACGCGATACTCGCCGTTTTCCATGGAACTCGGCCACACGTTGCCATGCGCATCAAGCACGAGTTCCTTGGTCTTACTTTCAGAATTGGCCCAAATGTATGCTGAAGCCAAGGGCAATGGGACTTGGCGACCGTGTCCAGCAGGTACGCTAATCTTCATTTCTAGGTAGTTTTCGTCCCGGCGTTCGGGAAATTCGTAGAGGCTACCGTTCTTCAAATCGTTTAGCACTGCTAAAGCGAATGGTATTGTGTCAAGTGGCGTTACTCTCCGAAAGCCGCCGAAATTGCGACCCGTGCTCCATGCGTTTGTCCATTCGGTACCGTCGAATTTTTCGAACGACAACGTCCGCATGTACCCAGGTTGTTGCGTGGCTTGCACTCTGAAGACTAGCTCGTCCGGCGCGTTACGTTGTGCGCTTGAGACACTTGTCAAGTCAACTCGGTCGACTAGCTTCGCTTGTGACCGCACCGCTACCCGTTCAAGTTCATCCCGTGGTGGTTGGACCCAGCGCAGCGCCGCCTGAAGCACGGGTAGTTGCCTAGTCACCTCGCTTTGGAACAATGATCCGGCGGTTGTGCCCAACGCAACAATTGTGGCCAAAGCCATTGCTTTCCGACGTTGCAAATGGTCACCAACAACCATGTTCAAAAAATCGGGGCGCATCACCAACGTTAAGAGGATCGTCACGCTGGTGAATAGATATCCCATTGCCGCCAGGGAAAGTTGTGTTTCTCGCGTCACAAGCAACATGATGATCGCGATCGTTCCCAGTCCCGGTAGATAGTTGCCTTCGCAATAGCTCGACAGACTCTGGGCTCGCCTGCGAAGCAACTCCAAAGACTGGACGATAATCAAGTACTCTGCAAGCAACTCAAATAGATCCAGTATCCCAGCATTGCGTTCTCCAAAGAACATCGATAGCGCAATGCATGCGAAGAAGCCACCACTGCAAACAACTAACAGCGTATGCAGAGATTTTGAAAGCCGGAATCGCCCACCAAGGACGATAGAAACAACGACAACCAGCCCGCCAACAACTCTACCTCGCTCGCCTGCTTCGACGATAACACATAGCACTACCTGAGCAATCACAAACAGTCGACAGATCCAGTAAGCACTTTGTAGACCTGCAGTAGGAATCGCTTTTTTTGAGTTGACGGAGAAACTAGCGACATCGCTCATACTCCGCTCCTTCGATCTTTGGACTCAGATAGCGAGGCAATTCGTCGATCAGGTGTCCAGTGGATGGCTGAATCGAGCGTTCCAAGTTCGTTGGTGCTTAGCAGGGAATCGCCTGCGTGATCGCTGCGCAAGAAACAAAAGAGATCCCATTCTGGGTCTTGCATCTCATGGAGGCTGTGCCATACATCAGGCCAAGCGGGCTGCTCCGCCGTGCCTGCAATCTTCGCCATGCACCGCAACAGCAAGTCGAGTTGGGCGGAGCTATTGCTTCCGTCAACGACTTCGATGTCTGTACCCACAACTACTATAATTATCCTAACCCCTTGTCGATCCAACGAAGCAACTGCTGATGCTGCCTTCGAAAGAAGCATTTCCAAGTCTTTATCAACTGAGCCGCGACGCTTGAACGCATCCACAACAATCAGAGCGGTGGGTTCCAGGGTTTCATTGAACTCACGTATCGAAGGTACACCTAGTCGAGCCCACGCCGCAAAATCCCATCTTCTGAATGGCAGCCCCTCTCGATACACAAGACTGCCAAGGTATTCGAGCGATCGTTGTCGCCGAGAATTGAGAGCACCAAGGCTGGTATCACCGGTGTGAGTCAGCGATTCATCAAAGGCGTCATAGCCAAAGCTGGGCGCAACCGTCAAACAACCTTCGATGCGCTGCTTGCGGATGAACTTGAACATGCCGAACGGAAACGAAGTAGCAATAAGCAATGTGGGCAGCGAATGCTCGCCGCGCGCTATCGCCTGAACCTGAAAGGAAACGACGCATTTTCCTCGCGACGCCAACTCGCCGATGGCTTTCGTATGCTTCTCAATGAGCAGACCATAGTCAGCATAAGGAAATGACAACTGGACATCATACACAGGATAGCCACCTGTATTCTCGACAACCAGTTCCAGGGTGGACACCTCGCCATTCACTAGTAGCCGCAAATCCTTCAAGCGACACACCAACTTGGGGCGAAACAGTAGGCCGCAAAGAAAGGCGATGATGACGACCCAAATGAGTTGACTAAGCAAGGGAATCAGCGAACTGTCAACCACCGCCAGCAGAGCTGTTGCCGTTGCAACGCCGACCATACGGCCCGTAACGGTAGTTGGGTTAGCCGGTAGTTTCTTGCGCAACCAGTTCATCGTGAGCCGTACTTTTGGCAAGCTCTAACCTTTAAATGGATAAATCAAGTGGGAACACGCACGCCCGTCAGTATCTTCGCAATCAGTCCACGCTTCGCAAGATGCTGGGGACTAGCACCACGTTTGCCGACGATGCGATGGGCAAGTGTAAGTGGCGCGACATGCTGCACATCGTCAGGTAATACATGACTTCGCCCGGCAACAAACGCGGCAGCCTGCGCGGCGCGGAATAGCATCTGCGAGCCTCGTGGGCTGCAGCCCAACTGGATTTCGTCACACTCTCGCGTCGCCCTCACAATTCGCACAATATAGTCCGCAATGTCGCGATGCACTCCCACGTCGAGCACCGAACACTGCAGCGCTGTCAGCTCTTCTGCAGACAGGATCGGGGATTGTGGTTGTCGTGACTGGGCTTCTGGATCGTAGAGCAATTCAACTTCGCTCGCGTGGTCGGGGTAGTCGATTGCGAGGTTGAACAAAAATCGATCCAGTTGGGCTTCAGGCAGTGGATAAGTGCCTTGGAATCCCTGGGGATTCTGAGTCGCGATCACCAAAAACGGGGATGGTAGCCGCCGACTGCATCCGTCAATGGTAACTTGACGCTCTGCCATCGCTTCCAAAAGAGCCGATTGAGTGCGCGGTGAAGCTCGATTGATTTCATCGATCAAGAGAACATTGCAAAAAATTGGACCAGATCGAAACTTAAACTGGCCCTCTTGGCTGTTGTAAACAGAAAATCCAAGCACATCGGCTGGAAGCAAATCAGCAGTACATTGCAATCGATCAAACTTCAAGTCAATCAACTGGGCAAATGTCTTGGCAAGTGTTGTCTTGCCTACTCCGGGAAAGTCTTCTAGGAGAATAGATCCGCCGGCAACCACACCGATCAGAAAATCGCGAATCAGCGTAGCCTTTCCTCGGATAACCTCTGCAATCTTGTTTGCAAGTTGACCGACGGTAGGTTGCAGGCTTTCTAATGAGACGCTTTCGATGGAAGTTCGCGATTCCCGCATCCCAAGAAAGTTCATCAAGACTTGCTCTCTGTAGATTAAATTGAAGACCAACGATGCGAACCCAATCCCTGGATTCGCTCGTCAAAAATACAAACCCTGGATTAGAAAATCTAGCGATGTTGTTTGAGCACATCGCTTCGGAGTATGCGGCCGATCTTTATCGATTGGTTGAGATACTCGATGACCAAACTCTGAACCTCCGCTTGCACTGGCGACGTGACCGTTTTGTCCGCTGACTTGCGTTTGAATAAGCTGTCGAGCCAATTCTTTTTAGGAGGAGGTGGCGCAGATTGCTCATAAACCGACTCAATCTTCCGCCGAATTCGGCGAAAGTTGCGTGATAGAAGCTCGACGGATTTTTCTTGGACTTCAAGGAAGAAACTCTTGTTCGTTGGGTCATCCAAGCACTTTGCGGTCGAGTCAATTCGAAACTTGTCGAGCTTTGTCATGACTTTGACCACGTTTGTATTGGCTTGGCCTGTCGCTTGAGTCTGAGCTTCCTCCCAAGCCAATTTGAATGCGTCTCGTTTCAGCGTATGTAGGTGAGTCAAGACGTACCAATGGTCTTCCTGCATCAACAAGCCTGGCGAAATTCTCGCAATTGACATCTGGATCAATTGTCGAAGGTTTAGAGTTCCCTGCACGACCCGTGGGTCGCGTCTTTGTTCTGGGTCAACTCCACTTAGCACAAATGCGATTGTCTCGATCGTATCGCGAGGTAGCTCGGGCGGCAAATAGGGATCGATGACTGGAAAGTACTTGGGCTGCCGCTCAACTGCCTTTGGCTGATCCGCTGATTGAACTTGGCCCGAACGAACTGCCGTTACCGATGAATCGGTGTCCGGGCGATCAAACTCCGGGCGCTCAAATTCCGAGCGTTCAAACTCTGGGCGCTCAATGGAGTCCGTGGCTATATCGGAAAGATCAAGCTCTTCCACTGACTTCGTCGCTCGCGAGACCAACCCCTTGCGAATCGCTTTTGCCATAATGAACTTCGCAACAGCCTCGTTGATGCCGTAGCGAGCGGCAAGTTCCCCCTTAGAAGCCAAATCTTTGGCAATTGAAAGGGCTACTTCCTTAGGTATTCTGGTGGGCGAACTGTACGTCCCATCCTCCTGCTTGAATACCAAAACGAATTCTTTGTCGGTGAAGCCCGACTTGGAGGTACTAACTCTCGCTTCGGCCTTTCTCGAACTAGGTTCACTCGGCTTGGAATCGCTCAGTTTATCATCAACCACCATTCTGATCCCCTTCGATCACTGCTCATATCACCAATCGGAAATCTGTTCTATCTGAGCATGCAGTGATTTGTGTGTGGTAGCAGTGAAGAGTTAAAGAAGATTTGATGAATGGTGCATCACTCGTCAGGTGAATTCTTGCCAGTTGTCGGAGTGGGTTGCTCTCCACTCGCTGCGTTTGACACGGCCGAGTTCTGTTTTTGAGCCCCCGAATTCGTTTCTGTGGGGGAAAGTGATTTTGATTCTACATTGGTGGCTTGGGGAGTAGCGATAGACTTCTCGGCATCGACCTTCTCGGCGGGTTCCTTTTCGATCAATTTTGGAAGCAGCGATGTGGTATAGGTCACCTTGAGCTTTCCAAGTGGAGCAGCGATTCCAGAGAAATCTTGCTTTTCTAGCAGGTCGATAATGCCTAAAAATTGCTCGCGGCAATCGATAACGGACTTTTTAAGAGCCGTATGTTCGGCACGCAGTTCTGCGAGTTCCTTTTCCAGCTGATCGACCTGTGAACGCAGTAGGTCTGCGCGCTTCTGAAGCAAGCTCGCCCGCTTGGCGGCGGCATTGGCTGAGTTTTGCGAGGCCTGATTCGCTTGATTCAGCAACTCTAGATCCGCGTTGGCGGTCGGTTGTCGAAGTACATCAAGAACTGTTTGACCGTAAAGATCGCTGGCAGCAAACAACACAATCACAAATACCAAGGTTCTCATGGCGAACTCTCTCCCCAGAATTGCGAGTGACCAAATTGATCGAACTGAATCGAAGCTTAGCGGTGCCTACCCCGTGTCTCCAAACCTATGTTCTACCGTAGCGCACGAGGTTCTGAAGTGCCTTAACGGCAAATTCATCAAGTACTAACAGAACCGCAACTCATCTTTGGCGAAAAGGCGATAAACTGCCTCAAGCATCCTGAATCGTTTCAAGTTTGTTTTCGGGCAAGAACTTATGTACTCGACGCGCATTCCAAATCGAACATTGAGCATTTTGTGTGAAAGAGTCGGCGTTGCTTTTGACGTTGGTCAAGATCCTTATCGAATTTTTCAGCGCGAAGCGGCTACCCAAAAATTCGGGTATGCAAACCATATGAGATCGATTGCAGCCCACGTTGAACGGGGTGGATCTTTGGCCGACGCCATTCGCGCACAAGGCAACTATTTTCCAGAGAACTTTGTTCACTTGATTGAAGTCGGCGAGCGAACGGGTCGACTGGAGCGCGTCCTTGATCGCTTGGCGACCTATTACAAGGACCTTGCGGACCTGCGAGCTGAATTCTTTAGCTCGATCCTGTGGCCAATGATTCAGCTTGCGCTGGCCATCGTAGTCGTCGGATGCATGATCTATCTCCCTTCAGTGTTCGCTCCAGATGCGGGTGAGCAAACGGACTTGTTGGGCATTGGACTCGTGGGGGCATCAGGTCTGCGAACATATTCGATTTGTGTGGCTTTAGGTTTTGGCCTGTGCGCGACGTTGTACTTTCTTGGGCGAAATGGACATCTCAGTTTCATCAATGAATGGCTGATGCATGTTCCATATCTTGGAAAAGTACTCGCTGTCTTTGATGAAGCCAATTTTGTCCAATCGCTGGCACTTGCTACCGAGTCGGGAATGGATGCTTGGACAGCAGTAGGGCTAGCCTTTAATGGCTCGACTTCCAAACGCTTTACTTCCAAAGCGGAAGCTGCCAAGGCAGCGATTCGCCAAGGTCGCGAGCTGCACGTGGTTTTGCGTGAATCCGGTGTATTCGGTTCTGAGACCATCGAAGCGGTGCAACTGGGAGAGGAGTCAGGGCGACTGGCGGAAACACTCGACAAGCACTATCGATACATGCGGCTGAAAGTGAAGACCGCCATGTCAACACTCACCTATCTCGCATCCGCAATCATCTGGGCTTTGATTGCAGCAGTTCTCATTACCGTGATCTTCCGCGTCTTCTCTCGCTACCTCGGTGGAATCGAGGCGCTGCAGAATCCGTGATGACCAGGGGAGCAAAGCCATAAGATCGTGATCCGCAACAGACTCGTTCAAATCCTGGATTCCTTCCGATCAAATCGAATTGTCATTGACCCGCAAAGAGAGATAACCATGAGCGCCACCGCAGCCACGAATTCTACCTCTACGGATCGCAACGGAAGTGGTCATCGTAAGTACCTGGACCTGGATCACGAACGCGAATCAATCGTCGGTCGACTGAGCAAACTACCGCCAACGACCGAAGTTTATGCGTCGCAGTTTGTTGAATCGCTGCTGGAGTTTGCGCATCGGGTCGGCACAAGTGATATTCACCTCCAGCCAACTCGAACGGGGCTCGAGGTCCGCTTCCGAAGCAATGGTGTCCTGCAGTTCCTGGGGGCTTTCCCGCTGGGGGCCAATTCATCCATCATCTCTCGACTTAAGGTACTCGCGCAACTGCTTACCTACCAAGCCGATTTGCCTCAGGAAGGACGCGTGGCATCACCCAAAGACGGGACCGAGATTCGTGTCAGCACCTATCCAACGCTGCACGGTGAACGAGCAGTGCTTCGGTTCTTCGGTCATGGTAAAGAATACAACTCTCTCGACGAACTGGGCCATACGCCCAAAGTTACTGAGCTGATTCGTGACGTGCTGCGAGAAACTAGTGGCGCGATGCTGGTCACAGGGCCCGCTGGCAGTGGAAAGTCGACTACGCTGTATGCATGCCTTCGTCACTTGGTAAATTCTACCAACGGTGCACGAAGCTTAGTTTCGATCGAAGATCCTATCGAAGTCCCCATCGATGGCGTGGCACAAAGCCAAGTCAACGTCTCAGGCGGTTTTGACCTAAAGACAGGTCTGCGATCTTTGATGCGACAGGATCCAGAAGTGATTATGGTCGGCGAGATTCGCGACCGCGAAACGGCCGAGATTGCCATTCAAGCCTCGCTCACTGGACAGTTGCTGCTGACTACCTTTCATGCTGATAGTACCGCAACCGCAATCAGTCGACTGATTGAAATGGGAATCGAACCCTTCCTCGTTCGTAGCGGATTGATAGCCGTGATGAGCCAACGGCTACTGCGACTGCTATGTACCTGCTCCCGCGAATCTAAAGATCCGATCGATTTTTGTGATCTGCAAAACCTAGATTGCGTCCGCGTACCCACAGGTTGCGCTCGGTGCAACGACACAGGCTACCAAAACCGTGCCATCATCAGCGAATTCTTGGACCTCCGCAATGCAAATCTTGCGCACGTTATTCTGAATAAAGGGGATAGCCGCGAGATTTACAGAGTCGCGATCGAATGTGGTATGTCGACCCTGCTTCAACAGGCGACTGAGATGGTTCGGCAAGGGCGCACAAGCCCTCTCGAAGTTCGTCGGCTCCTTGGTTCGGCAGTTCGGCTATGAACCATTGGAAAACGGCTCAATCGATGGCGCTGAAGATGGCACCAAGATCTAGCGCGTTGCATAAACATCTGATTGACGGTCTATTGTTCTTGCGTGCTTTCATGACTCAAGCGATTGTTTACTAGTCACGAAACGCAGCGGCCAACCGCTGGCTCGTTCGACCTAGTTCTGCAACGACCTTGCGAAGCTCTTCCATTTCAAGCGGCTCGTGCTCAAGTTCGTGTTCGAGCAACTCGAGCTTCTTGCGCAGCAGTTGTGCTTGAGCCTGCTGATAGGGTCGCAGCTCAAAGCGGCGAATGGCATACCCGACTTCCAGCTTGCGCGACCATTCGTCCCAAACGCCTATCCATTCCATCGCATGCTTCTTCTCCCGTTCATTCGCGCTGCCTAGCGTTTCGGCCCTGGCAACTCGCAACTCCTCCAAAGTTTCCTTCGGGGATGGATAGTATGCATAGCAACCAACTACGCTGAGCACAACTAAACCTGCGATGCAGGTCAACCCTACCACGCTGGGCGATACAATAACGTCACTTCGACCCATGCGAGGCTTCTCTATCGTCGATGCACTCAGAATCTTGTCGATTCGACTTTGCGGAACCAAGTGTAAGGCTGCTGCACCCACAGCCAACAACGCCAACATAATCCCGCTCGCCGACTCGCCAAGTCCAACACTCTTGAAAACGGTGTCTTTGAACTGTTGAACCGATACTGAAGCTCCGCTATGAAACGGGTTCGTGTAGATATCGAATGCGTGGGTATGGCCTGCAGGTTCGATGCCGGGCGGAATCAACGGTCGATCCACGGCGTAGGCACACCCCAAAACGATAAGTGTCAGGGTGAAAAACCAAATGCAACTCGCTCTGAATCCGTAGTTCCATGCAATCCACAGCAAAGTTGCAACATTGACGCCTGTACCGAGCAGCAACAAGCTAAACGCAGCTCCCGTCGAGTTGCCATGCGCAAACATCATTCCAAGTTGACTCATCGCAAGCATCGGAGTCGCATACACTGGAATCGCCACTGCAGTCATCACTGCGGGCGCCCAAGGGTCTCTTTGTTCAACAGATGTTTGCAGCGCTCCGTGCGTCAAGAGCATTCCAACAATCAACGTCCCAGAGACCGCTAAAATCGAAAGCAATCCAGTCGCACCGAGCGTTTCTCGCGACATGAAGATTGCGCATGCGAACAATCGCCCCAATCCGATAGGCTTTATCTCAGGCTCGGGCTCGGGCTCGGGGAGTGCGGAGTGTTTTCCATAGCGATCCCAGAAAATCCCAAGTGCGGTTACCACGAACAACGAAGCCAGAGCAAAGCCGATTATGACCCCTGGGCGAGAAAGCGTTAGACCGTATAACAATGACAGGGGATTGAACAAGGGCGCTGCAACTGCGAAAGCTGTAATTGAACCCGCTCGCACACCAGCACGCTTCATTTCACGCAGTATCGGCAGCACTCCGATCGAGCACACAGGCAGCAGCATGCCCAGCAACCAACTTTGCGGCAAGGAACGCAAACTCTCGCCACCAAACAAGCGCTGAGTTCCAGCTTTGCCAAGGTAATAGCGCAAGATAGAAGCTACAAACAGCCCTATCAGAATCGTTGGAGTCGCGGAAGCAAAGGCCTGTAACGCACGCACCAATCCACCAAACAAGATAACGTCCACGATCATCCCTTATTGTGTTGCTGCACTTCGTTCTTTAAATGCGACTTGAACATTCCAAACCACGGTTCCACTGCGCTGCCTTCGTACGACGAAACACAAACGTACTCGTCTCTCGCCAAAGCTCCACACACGCCTGTCGACCTTGAGTGGACATTGCCTCTCCGTTACCAAAGTTCAGTCGATCCGCTTCATTAAAAAAGCAAACCAACGCCTTCGACCACTTAGCGTCTTGCAAAACGAGATTCCGCATCAGCCACTCACGCGGAGTTATTGATCGGGGGCGTGCCATACCAGCCAATTGCAGTCGCCGATCTAGCACGCCCACAAGCCAACGAACACGCCTGCGATCATTCAACAGAGGAAGCAAGTAACGCAGCATCCAGCAAACGCCTTCAAACAGATAGGCTCGACTCAACCATACAATCGCAACCAAAACAACGCTGCCGAGGATTCCACCAACGATCGCCGCCGCATTTTGCCTCAAGCGATACGCAAGCGAAACTCGATAAGTCGGCGGAAGAAACCCCGGCGTCGGTTCAAGCGGAATCCACGTGTCCATCCCAACATCGACTTCCAACCATGCGTGCGCGTCTTGCGGAGTAATTGGAGTCTGCCCAGCAATGCGATCATATTTTTTGGGATCGACATAAAAGCCAGTGACGAACCGAGTCCGAAAGCCGAATTCTCGCAACATGACGGAAGCCGCTGTGGCGAATAAATAGTCGTTGCCGCGACGGTTTATCAAGAAATCTTCTAGTGGTGCCTTGGTGGATTCCTGCGATGCCCCTTCGCAATCGAACGTAAACTCGCGTCTCAGTCGATCAACCACCAATTGAATCGTTGCCCAGTCGTGAGCAGCGTTTGGAACCCACTCGTTGGCCATCTGCTTTGCCAAAACCGCCGCAGCATCGCTCGACAAGTCACTTGCGCTTGGACGCTCGCCCAAAGGAACTTCAGGGCTCTTACGTGTTAACGCCTCAAGCTTTTCCAAGTCAATTGAGCGATTCACAAAACGAACGGTTGTATAGTCTGGAACGAAATCGCGTCCAGGCATTTCAAGGCACCCGTCTGACGAGAAGCCAAAAAAGCTCGATTGGTCCACCATGTCTATGTGCCACATCTCCACACCCGCAGGCGCAGGGATGCGATTTGAGCGAAACTTAGTGAACTTGAGCGCTTCTGCATTCGATTCAATGTATGGACTTCCGATAGTTCTGGTATCGCTACGCGCTTTGAACCAAACGCGTTCGCCGATCTTGTATTCAACGATTTTCGTTTCGATGGACGAATCCTCGTGGTGCCAATCAACCCCATCGAAGCGTGTGTAGCGATGCGTCGCTAATCGCTCACCGGTACGACCGATCCAGAACATGGCCGCGTCAGACTTTAGGTCCATTAGTGGCTTGCGTGGTTTAGGATCGCTACGCTGGGTTGTGAAAGACTGCGTCGTGGAATTGGACTTCGAAGTTCGCGAACTCGTTGATTGATCTTCCCGTGGCGCCAATGCAATTGCGCGCTCAGATTTCTTCTTCCGCGACGGTTCGCCAAACGTATCATTGAAGATGTCGAATAGACTGGGCGCAGGCGAGTCGAGAAAGACATCCGTTTCGACCGCACCAAATGAAGCTGCGTGGTCACGAGCTGCCACAACCGCGTCCCCGTCACCAACACCTGAGCGAGCCCCAGCATGGTACCGGCTTGTCCCGCCACTTGTGTTCATCAACTCCACTTTCATTCGATCAGAGATCACCGAACCTCCGCTCGCGCTCCATGCAGCGACCGCAAAGATCAAGCTCCCTGCGCCTATGGCGAACGGAGTTCTCGCTTTGTTCGACTTGAGTGAATCAATTTGACACGCTTCGACTTTCTCCCAGTGGTTTGTAATCAACCACCACAGGCACATGACACCCCAGCAAAACGCGAAGTAAACTGCAGAACGATGATCTGAGCTCACGGTGGTAAACAGAGTCAGAAATCCACTGCAAACCACCGAGATGCTTAGCGTTCGATTCAGCTTCGCGAAAATTGCTGCCACCAATGCGCCCCACGCCAGCATGCCCAAGTAGGCAATCTCGCTGCCAGTACCCTCACCGATGCTTTGTTCGATCGTGTTGGCGATAAGCGGAAATAGAACAGCTAGTGCTGCGCCGATAAACATCAGCGTTCGTGGATCGCGCCGGACAGTAACCGATTCATCTGCGTTCACATGCGAATGCCTGGCGGCTCGCGAAACGGCCCAAGCGGTGCTGACCACCAGCAGGGCATTGAGCCCAACGTCAATGGCGAGCACTGAGTGGACTTCGCAGGTCAAACGCAGTCGCACCAGCGCAGCGATAGCAATGATGGCTAGAACTATGGCGCCGATTCGTCGACGATTTTCACTGGGCTGCGATACACGCATACGTCGCCTCGCGCAGAGCTTTCAACCAGTAAACACCGTGGTTGAACTGCAAGTCTGCTCCCTACTGGCAATAGACTGACGCGAATGCAAGTGATTCATAGTCGGATTTGCAGTTTACGAAGTTCAAACACCGTTCAGTCTACAACACACCGTGGGAACGACATTCTACATTCGCACCCAGATCTTCAACGGCTGGGCATGTTAATAAATCAAAAAGAAAGGGAGCCTGGTAATTCCATTCATCCGACGAATCCCACAAAACCGATGATTCTGCTCCCAAGTCACTCGGTGCCCGTGGCCCCCTGAAAAGGGACCGTGAGATCAACAAACTGAGTTCGATTCTTCCTGCTCTGCACGAAACTCCAAAATGTCACCTGGTTGACAATCCAAAACTCGGCAAATTGCTTCAAGCGTACTGAAACGCACCGCCTTCGCTTTGCCCGTCTTCAGCACAGAGAGATTCGGGACGCTAACACCGACTGCAACGGATAGATCGTTCAGCTTCATCTTTCGTTTGGCCAACATGACATCTAAATTTACAACGATCGCAATGGCACCCTCCAAGCGAATCAAATAGTCAACTCTGCCTCTTCGCGAAATCGAATACCAATTCGCAAAATGCGAGTAATCACGACCAGTAACACGGCCGCCATCATCGACGTCAACACTCCGCCACCAATCAGAAGTTGCCAAATGCCATCGACGGAATCGATCTTGCCTATGCCGAGCAAATACGCGGCCAGTATTGGAGCATGCACGAACTCCGCAACTCCTTGGGCCGCCAAACCGAACCCAAAGCCCTCTAAGCACTGCACCATCCCAATGGACAGTATCTCGCCTCGGGAAAACTGCTTCGATAGCTTTACGATTTGCCACAAACAGTAGATCCAACACAGAATCTGCGGTATCGAAATCAGAACTACAATCGCCCGCTGGATGATCGTGAAGTCGCCGGCATCTAGCAATTTGATCCCAGACTCTGTCTTGAAACCAATCGAAAAATCAGGACCCACAAACTCGTCCCCAATCACATACATGGCCCAGGCGATTCCAAGCCACGCCAAAACCGCCAAAGCCCGGTTCCACCGCCGCAAAGATCGCCCGCCATCAAAATCTGCGTTGTTTGCTTCCATGCCCCATTTATAGGGATAATTTATCGTTAGTCAATACCGATTTATCGTTTTTCGATAAATTTCAGGCGATTCGCCACCGTTTCTTCCAGGCCGCAACCGATAAGTATGCTGACCAGCATTGAGGTTGGCCAGTCAAATTCGGGTTAGCTTATGGGCGCTTCCAAGGAAGGTAAAACTATGCCGATTTACAGCGTTCGCGATCTGACTTTTGCAAGCTTGGTCGTTTGCTCAGTCAGTGCCATGGCGGTCGCACAAGTACCACGAATCGAATCCAGACCATGCGACCAAGCATGCGATGAATTCCCAGCCACATCCCGCGTTCGCGTTGAACACGGCTCCCAGCGGCCGCTGATCGACGGTGTCGGTTGGGTAATCGGCATCCCTAGCAAGATACTATTTTGGGATCGTCGAGCTAACAACCACGAAGTCTCCGATGCAACCGTTTGTGAGATAACAAATTACCTCGAACACAAGAACTTGAATGACACACTAGTGCGTGTCAACCAATACGCTCCCGGCAAAGAGTTTCAGCGACTCGTGAACAATAAAAAGATCGCACCGGGCTGGCGTTACACAGTCGGCTCGCTCAAGTGGCTAAAGTACACCTTTGTTCCAGGTCGGTTGTTTGGCAAGGACGAATACAATCCCTACACCAACTCCCTTTACATCTACTCCGACATGCCCACAGTTGGATTGGCTGAAGCCGCCTATGCGAAAGACATCTCTCGCCGGAAACGCCCTGGTACTTATGCAGCCGTACAAGATCTACCGCTAGTTGCAATGTGGCACGAGACCCTAGCAACCGATGAAGTGCTTAACTATGTCTCCATTCACGGTAGCTCCGAACAGATTCAAAAGGTGCGCCATGACCTTTACGCTCGCTACGGAATTGAAACCGCCGGCGCGGTTGGCCAAGTACTACCCGACGGAACTGGTCTATTCCAGATCGTTGGCGCGGTGAGCGGTCACACGGCTGCCGCGTTGGAAGACAGAGGCTCTATTCGCTAGTGCTCACCATTGCGAAAAACGCCGCAAGCGGCTTGATGACTTGCGGCGTTGATTATTTCTACTCCCATCGCGGCTTTGCGTTTTCAGGTGCAATAGTGTATTGGTCGGACGCTCAGGCTAACGGAACTGTCGAATTGAAATGGTCAAACGCGGAACGAACAGAATCTGAATGAGCTAGCTAGATTTCTTAACGAAAGACTCGTAGCTTATCGAGTTCGACAAAGTAGCGCTGGCCGGTTTCACGGTCGCGCAGTCCCGCCAACGAAAGATTTGTTTCGTCACTCCGTTCCAAATTGGACCGCGAGATAAGCAAGTTGCAGAACTCACCAGGAGTTAACAATCGACACTTCGGGTCCTTGAGGATTGTTGTTCTTTTCTCAGTCGGGAAACTGGTTCGCTTTCTATCCAACATGATCGCCACCCGATTTTCGCCTGAAACATTGCCGACCGCAGCGTTAAGAAAGGGTTAAAATTAGGCGATGATTCAATTGGGAACAAGTCGAGATTGGAGTTTTGTTGCGCAGGAAATTTCACAAATCCAAGCAGCGGCGAGCTAACGCCAGGCGGCGCCGCGACAAACGAACGCTCCGTGAACGATCTCTGTGAGACACTTCTCGCTGATCGCCAATCACTTAGTCGCAGAAGTTGTGATTCCACCGAATGAACTGGATACGATCAGCGAAAAAAGTCTTTTTTAGAACGCAAAATCAAAGGCTACCTTTACTCGCTTAGCAGGGCACCGCGGTGGTGACGAACCTTGACGACGCAGACAGGCGTTTTCGTTTGGTACACGTTTGATAAGCAAACGCATTCCTGATTGTCGTTCGGATGAAAGAGTGGAACCCCAAGTTCGAGTCGATGTCGGAGAATTTCTACTTTCTGAGAAGTTCCTGCGACAGCATCCGTCGGTTGCCAACTCTCTCGAATTTGTGGTCGAAAATCTTCGTCGTGTCCGAGTCTAAGTATTGCTTCAAACACGTTTTGGATTTGAAAACTCATCGTTAGTTTGATTCCTCGTTGTGCGCCGACTGCTGATGTCGCGAATGTATCGTCACATTGTGATCATCGCTTCTCATACATTAAGTCGATAGTTCTACACAAAACTCCTTGGCCGCAGTCAGCGATTTGAAATGATTGTCACTGCGAAAATCGTGTTCGCTGGTAAGAACGCTCCAGTGGTTCTTTTTGGGAAATCCCTTTGCCACGAAATACTCGGCCACCAAGACATGCCGGTAAAGCACTTCGATTCGATAAAATCCCTTCCCTTTGCAAGTCGTCACCGAGTCAAGAAAATCTCGGGCAGACACACTCGGTCGATTTCGCTTTCGGTTGGGTTGGTCTGGAGTTGAGCCAGTATCGCGTGCCACAATTAAATCCTCATCCGACAGTCAGCGCAATTGTTCGTTCGGAAGACACACAAGCAACCTTAGCGTAACCGCCCCAAATCGAGTTGCTAGCGTATTCAATCCCGAACAGATGGGTTTAATCGAATCTTCAAGTAGATAAGGGCACACCGCGTGAACGCGGTGTGCCCAATTTCTCGAAGTTGCAGTTCGGAGGGGAGGTCTGTGGCAACCTCCGGCGAAATGAACGAGCCTCTTCGAACGACGTTTCGCCATATTAGCAACTGATTTGCAAGTTATGGTCAAGTAACGATGAATTATGTGTTAAAGCCTCAATGCGCGAACAAGTGGACGCAATTCATGACGTCACAACTCCGTTAAGTTTGGTAGCGGAATGCGTCAAGCATTTCGTTCTCGCGACTACAACAAGACGAAAAGCAGCCCTCGAAAGCCTGACGGCGCCTTGACGGCTTCCGCTACCTCGAAACTTTCGCACATTTATCAGCCCAGTCTTAGCCCCTTGGACGGAGTTGGTGTAACAGCAGATCGCCGGTGTAAGCAGCGCTCGGTTGGACTTCACAGCCAGCCCAACAGCCCGCGCAGCGCTTCACCCACTCATGCTGAGTAAGACGCTCGGCGCTTTGCCATACCTGTTCAAAACTTTGTAACCGCAAATTGCCTACGATATGACTGTTGAACTGGCAAGTTGGAACATCTCCATTGGGAAAGATTCTCAAGTGGGAACTCAACGCGACGCAGGGCGGGTTGGGTGAAGGTTCGTTCTTAATCATGCGTGCGCGAATTCCGTCGAGATAATACTGCTGAATCCAACGTTCCGGTCCGCTCAATTCAGCCTTCGCGTCCGCGCGAACTTCTCTGAAGAACCGATCCAACTCGTCTTTCTGAAATTCACCAACAGGCGTAAAGAGCTCCTCACGTGTGGGTGCGTACGATTTGTCACGTTCAACAGCGTAGGTTGCGCTGGCGTTATAGGCCATTACGATTTGATGCCGAACCTTGAACTCTTTGAGCAAATTGTGCAGCTTGCGATAATGCTCGATGCCTTCTGAGTCGGCGATGGTTTGGTTGATGCGAATGTTCAGTTTGAGTTCACGCTGACGCGGTGCCAGCTCTTTAACAGTTTCCATACAGCGATCGAAGGCCCGGTGGTGGTGCCTCGATGCGCAGTGCTTTTCTGCAACTCCGTCGATCGAGATCATCAAATCAAGTGGAACGTGACGCGGCCTCTCCACCGCAAACTGCACAACCCGTTCCGGCAATGAGGCATTGGTCGTCATATGAATGACGATCGGCCGCAGGTGTTCTTCAGCGAGATGTGAAAGTTCGATGAAATCTTGGCGAAGAGTTGGCTCGCCACCGGTGAATCTCACGTAGTCCATGGCTGGCAATTGACGGTAGATGTTGCTGATCTCGTCTGTCGAAAGATCATGCCCATTAGGCTTCTTTTGCATAGCCTGATACACAAGCGGTGAGTCACAGATTTCCTTGCAGTGATAGTTGCATTTGAAGGTGGTGGTGTGCGTTAGGCTATGGGGGCCGGTATCGCTTTTCGACCGCTGCTTTATTATTGTGGCAACGAATCGTGGAGCACGGCGAATCATGCGCAACGTCATGTTGGCACGTGGGCTGCTCAATGTGCTTTTTCGCTGGCCCTCAGTTTTCCTCATTCCCGGCTTAAGCGATTGTGTTTGATTTTGTTCGTCAACGACAGTGGTCGCTAAGTCAACAACTGGCAATGAAAGTTTGCTTATCGCCATACTTTTCCCTTGAAATTAGGCGAAACACCTTCGCAAAAAGCTCAACACAATTACGCGAGACATGAAAGCACGCAGCCAAGAAATCTCAACAGACAGCGACGTTGGAAATGGGACTCAGCCAATCGTCATCGTCTGTGGCTCGGATTTTGCATTCCCCAACCACACTGTGTCCAACATTCTCCAAAACTATCTCGTCTCGCTTAAGCATGCAGTCGCCGAGTCACCATCGAGGGTGTTGTGCTTTACGCCAGCACGCTACGGCACGGAAGCCATGATTCAGTCGACCAAGGAGTTCGCATTCGCGCATCATACTTTACCTTGCCCCTCGATTCCAATCCCGCGCGGTGCGGACTTCATCGGTCGGCATGTAAGTCAAGTTGAGGCCGATGTGCATCTGCCGCTACCTGATGCTTACCGTACTTTCCAACTCCAGCAGTCGATTCGATCCTTGCAGCGCGCAGGTGAAGCGGTACTAATTCATGCCCATACCCCAGGAGTTATCGGGTTTCACCTTCATCGTGAAGCGCTGAAACGCCGACTTCGCGGCAAGCCGATTCCGCTT
Organism: Pirellulaceae bacterium; assembly: GCA_033761895.1. Taxonomy (GTDB): domain Bacteria; phylum Planctomycetota; class Planctomycetia; order Pirellulales; family Pirellulaceae; genus Aureliella. Next base: position 43,050 of record JANRMD010000374.1, read on the forward strand.
GTTGCTACCCATTCGACGCGCTATCAGCCGTTTGTCGAAACACGAATTGCCGAAATCGCTTCAGCACTGCATGAAAATCATTCGTTGAGTCTTAATGATTTTTTCACACATGGTGGTCTGTTCGAACGCTTGATACCAATCCTTCACGAGGCACCCGACCTCGGGGCAGGAATAGAACGCTTGATTAGTGAAATGCGAAGCGTCGTGCATCATTGGTATTCAATCCCGAACGCGAGCGACTTTCGCGCGAACCGGCGTTGGGGCCAACTCCTGCTCTGGTTTGCGAACGTTGCTAGTCGCTATTCACATCATCGATTGCAGGGCAGTTTGGCGGCCGCCAATGCGGTGCATGAGTTGGCACAACTTGTCTCAGCGATTGCGGGCGTGCCACTGCTCGAAATTTGGCGACGACCATCGGATTCAAGATCCATGGTTGACGGGGGAATCAAGGATCTAACAGGTCAACTTGTGCGTGGCTATTTGTCGAGATTCTATGCCGACTGCGACCGTGTATTGAATTTTGAAGGCGAGTTGGGTAGGACCGATCTTCGATCCCTCGGGTTGCCAACCCACAAGATTACAGACGTCAATCTCGACTCATCCATTTGTGATCAGCTCAGCTCTATCTATGCAGCGATTGTTAGCGACTCTGCCAGTCGGGTTGCGCCCAAGCGGGTGAAGCTCAGTGATTTCGAATGGGGGCCACAACTCCCCAGCCGACTCGCAACGGCACATCTGGCGATGTCCGATGTGCATCTTGGTGACGGCAGCGGAACCGAACGCGCGATCGCTGCTATGGAGTTGAAGCCGCATTTCGAACGACTCGAAATTGAGTGTATCGAGATCGTTGGCGATCTCATTCAACGCGATGTATCTCCGGAAGTTTCGGCGCGGCATCGCGAATCTTTTTTATCAGCCATGCGATTGCTGACCACTCGGATCACCGATTCAGCGCGTCCAGTTATCAATCTAAGGGTTGAACTCGACAAGAATTTACCAACCAACTCAAAACGCTATACGGAAGTGAGGAAAGAGCTGCAGAGTTTTGCCATCAAGATGGGAGCTCGCATTGAAATCGATGACACCATTCTCGGTGTACCCATCGAAACGTCCGCCACCTCAGTCCCGGTTTATATCGAGCGCGGTAACCATGACGAAGGCGAACGGCTCGAGGAGGTCATACCGGGCTCGATCGTTTCTTCGTCGATGATTCGCTTGGATAGTTCGTCGGGAGTGCTCTTTTGTCACGGCAATATTTGGAACCTACCTGAGGTTCCTCTAGCTCTCAAGCAAGCGAACTCCTTCGACGAACTCGCTCAAGCGCTTACCGAGCCTCAACTGCGTTCATCGTTGGAAACTGCGCAAGTCATATACTCGATGACCAGCGCGCTGTGGCGGGCTTGTGCAAAGCGGATCGATATCCGCAGCCTGTGGAAGAACGACCTGCAACCAAGTCTCTCGAAGTTTGTGCAGTGGCATCGTGACCGAAGTGGGCCAACTTCTTCACCATCAGAGTATTCGCAGTTTCTATCCGGCGTGATCAGCCCCGTCGACAATGCCACCATGGCCGCGCAATGTGGTATCGCAGTGCGCGGCTTTGGCGAGTTCTGTTGGGCTGTTTGCGATGGCCATTCACACCGACCTTCGATCGAATTCGTAACCGCAACCAATCCGCAGACCGGAACCCAGTCGGGCACCCTACTGGTCAACTGTGGCAAGTTCCATGGGAAGAATATCACGGTTGTCATGTTGCGATTCCCCGAGGCGGTGATCTTTGAATGGGACGAGCGTGATCAAACCTACTATGTACTGATGCGACGTCGATTGAGCGAAGAGGAGATGCGAATGGTAACGGACCCAGTCGGTCGCGGTCTGGACCAGAATGGTGCTGAACCGCTAAAGGGGATTGTCAGAGAGCGACAAACAACTCATCGGATTGACCTGAACACTCACCGCAAAGTCGCTCGGACGATTCTAGAAGTTTGCACCGAAGGGAGTGGTCACAAGGAGCGGCAATTGGCTCTCCTGCCGCTTTACGAAGACCAAGGAACAGTGCACGTAGCGGCCAGTGGTGACCGTTCACTTCAGTGGGCGCATGAACATTGGCCAGGACATCGAAT
>JANRMD010000375.1:0-22580 GCA_033761895.1 Pirellulaceae bacterium
GTCGCAGCGTATACCAAGTGCCAGGTGTGAGCTGTCGAATGACTTCCCAATTTGTACCATTGCGAATCGCTAATTCCGTTGCTGTCGCGCTGCATTCAACAGCCAGTGATTCAACCACGCCGCGACCAATGAAGAACCGAAACGCGCCCTTCTCATGCGCATCGACTGCTCGAAAATCGATCGTGAAGTGCATCTGTTTGTCAGACGCTGCCCGTAAGCCGTTTTCGAAAACGTATCGCAGACCGTCGTTTGGTTTGCCGCTGCCAACTCGAATTCCCAATTTCCCGTGAGGGTGTACGTGATCGAACGGACTCTGCGCCTCGGCGGTTACCTCGATGGGCCCCGCGCTGAACCAAGGTTTGCCCGGTGGCTTGCCAGATTGCTGCGCCTCGAATCCCAGGTCCGCTCCGCCAACCAGAGAGTCCGGATCAAGTTCCGAGCGCTGGCGTTTGAGGGCAGCGATCGCACTGTCTAGGCGAGCCAGTTCATCGGCCTTTGCTTGCTCGCGTTTCGCGACTTCATCAGGAGGCACCAGTGGCGGAAAGTGCGATGGGTGTTTCTGCTCTTCGCCGCCAGGAAAAGCCCACTGCGTGCTTTCCATGATTCCATACAGAGCATAGTAATCAGCGGCGGAGACTGGGTCGTATTTGTGATCGTGGCATCTTGCGCAGCCCAGTGAGAGCCCCAGCAGCGAGCGGCCTACCGAATCAATTACATCTCCAAAGTCCAGGTACTGATAGTCAGGTGACGGCTTGTAGCCGTAGCGTTTTCCAATCGCCAGGAATCCCGTTGCGGTAATTCGATCAGCATATTTTTCAGCCGATCCGTTGCGAGCGAGGATATCGCCAGCGATCTGTTCGCGGACGAATTCGTTGAAGGGTTGGTCGTGGTTAAAGGCGTCGATCACCCAATTGCGATACTTCCCGGCTTCGCGCACCGGGTAGTCGGCTCCATCGCCCGCCGTATCGGCATAGCGAGCCACGTCGAGCCAATGGCGTCCCCAACGTTCTCCGTAGGCAGGCGACCTGAGAAGTCGATCGACAACTGCCTCAAATGCGCTCGCGGACTCATCGCGCAGAAAGTCATCGATCTCTTCGGGTGTTGGCGGCAGTCCAGTCAGATCGAACGTCGCTCGGCGAATCAAGGTGCGGCGATCTGCGTCGGCAACAGGCGACATTTCGTGTTTCTTCAACTCAGCGAGAACAAACGCATCGATTGAATTCCGCGACCACTGATCCGTGGCGTCTTGCGGCGGAGCAACTGCCTTCAAGGGCTGAAAGGACCAAAACGCCCTAGATTGTTCGAGACTCATGCGTTCCGAAGTCGGTGCGGCGGATTCGCGGCGAGGATCAAACGCACCGCGTTGGACCCACGCTTCGAGATCTGCAATTTCAGCGGCGGTTAGCTTTTTGTTCTCAGGTGGCATTTGCAAATCGGGATCATCATATCGCACCGCCCGAATCAGCAAGCTCTTTTCAGGCTCGCTCGCCACGATGGCGTCACCGCGATCACCGCCGCGCATCCACGCGTCGCGCGAATCAAGTCTTAAGCCACCTTCTTGTTTCTTCGCTCCATGACAGTCCTGGCAATGCTTAACCAACACAGGTCGTACGCGTGACTCAAAGAAGTCTTCATCATTTTCTGCACGGCACGTGGGGGCAATGAAAATGATGCAAGCGGTCACCCAAGCAATGACGAAATGCCTCGATACTTTTTCGTAGTGACTCATCGCATGCCTCATACCGATCGACTTTCCAGTGTGGTTGGATCCAGACCCAAAAGGCTCCTTACCCGCCACAAAGATCTTTGGCCATTGGCGTACTTCTGACTATTAAGTCTTGAGCAAAAGACGTAGAATCGGGGAACTTGGTGAGCTCTTATAAGTCTAATCGACGACAAACTCAGTGTAAGCCACACAAAACCTCTGTTCTGCAAAACCTCAGTCTGGGGCACGGGAGCTTCCGATGTCACGCCTAGCTCGAAAATCGCGACTTCCACGGGCAATCATGCTCGAGACGCTTCAGCCAAGGGAATTGATGGCATTTGACGCCATGCGAATCGTGGGTTTTCCCGACGCGTACCTGCAATCTTTCACGGGCGAACAATGGGCTGAAAATATTCTATCAACCAACGAGCATTCGGATTGGACCGGTCAAAACAAGCCGCTTGATCTGAAGAAATTCGAAACCGAAGAGCAAGCTAAGAAATTTCTAACTGACGAGCTTCTCAAAACGTGGAGCGAGGTACTGGGCAAGCCGGTCAACAATCAACTCCGAAATTTGTACAGTTACGGTTATATATATCGGCCGAATGTCGACAATGTTTTTTTACGATCTACGCTTCAAACTGCGAGTCTTAGTGTGACTGCCGATTCGTCTGGCACACTCGCATCAAACTCTACCAACAATCAAGTCAGTTCAGTCGACGAGGCGGACAAATTCGAAGTCTCCGCTAGCGGGTTTGTCTATACGTTCGGCAACAATCAGGATGGCTCGGGAAGCCGAGTTGCCATTTTCGATGCGCGAGATCCGAGTAACTTGAAGAAGGTTGCGACGATTGATGTTAGCGGCTGGAACACGCAGATGCACTTGGTGGATGACCAGTTGATCTTGGTTTCCAGCGATTTGCAAGCGACCATGTCGTACGGCTCGACTAGTGTGCAGGTCTTCGACGTCACCGATCCGAGCACTCCAAAACTGCAAACGAGCTTGAAGGTTGCCGGCTCATCGCACCAGTCTCGTTTTGCCGCTGGTCAGCTAACTCTTTACGGCAGTTCGTACGTTAGCGCACTCCGACCACTGTTCATTACTGAAACTCCGAACACGGTCTACACCGAGTTAACGGAAACGCCAATTGGTCGCTTCGAGACGGCTGAAGAATTCGCTGCGCGCATCCAGCCGCTGGTCGTCGGTTGGATGCTGCCCGATGTGATGGTCGACGGATCGGAAGTCAACTTGAACACCGCCGACTGGAAGGATCTGATTGCAAGTGAAGAAGGCAAATATCGCCAGCAAGTTTCCGTGCTCTCGTTCGCGCTTCACAACGATGGTTTGGAGTTAGTCGACAGCGAAGTGCTTGTTGGCGCTTCAATCCAAACGAGCTACGTGGATTCCAATTCAGTCTACATAACGCGTGAGCTTCACGAGTCGAACATTGTCGATGGTATGTTTGTAGCTAGCCCGCCACAGACCGAGATCTACGCCATCGAATTCGATTCTCAAGAGGTAGCGTTTGTCGCTTCAGGAGTTATACCAGGTACCATCCGCGACTCGCGAATGATGGATGAATTCCAAGGCAATTTGCGAGTCTTCAGCGAATCCCGCGAGTGGTCCAGTGGAACGGCTTCAACAGACCTGTACATTCTAAAGCCCGACTCTGGCAAGCTAGAGATCATTGGGCAGTTGACTGACGTTGCTGATGGCCAAGCATTGTATAGCGCTTACTTCGACGAAGATGAAGCTTTCATCACAACTTGGATTGCTCTTCAAGTAGATCCGCTTCACGGATTCGATTTGTCGGACCCAACCAATCCGCTTGAGATTAGCGAACTTGAGATACCTGGCGTTTCAACTTATCTGCAACGCATCGACGAAAATCACTTGATCGGCGTGGGGTTTGTCGATATTGGGGATCAAAATTGGCGTCAACAGATTTCGCTCTATGACGTTTCCGATTTGACTAACTTTAAGGTTGTCGCAACTTGGACTTCAGCAGGAAAGACGTTTCCAAATTTCCGTGGCTGGGGCCAAGATGCGCTCGCATTGAATTTCGATTCGAATACGGGGCTCCTTTCGATCGCACTGTCCGCCTTCGGAGCCAATTTCAACTCCGATGATGCTGATAGAAATGCCCTAACGGTTCTAAAGATCGAGACAGGTGAATCCGCTTCGATAACTGAAGTCGGTCATATTGGCGATTCTAAATCGATGGCCCTTCGATCCGCCATTGTCGGTGATGCACTGCTGCTGATATCGAACGCATGGATACAGTCTTACTCCGTCGATGACCTCACCCAAGAACTGGACCGCGAGTTATTGGTTCAAGCAGTTAATCCAGATTGGCTCAGCGTTCCGAAGGGCGAAACCGCAACGATCGCTGTGCTTGAAAATGACTATGTTTCAGTTGGTCGTATCACAGCGGTCTCTGATAGCACCCGCGGCGGCACCGTTACGATTCTCGACGGCACGACAATCCAGTACACGGCTCCGGACGAACTAGACGATTACACGTACACGGATACGCTCACCTACACCGTAACGCTTGAGAACGGCGAAACCTATACGGCTACGTTGTATGTGCAGGTATACCGGCATTGGGATTTTACGCCGTATCCTTATCCTCAGCCAACGCCCGAAGTGACATTAACCACAGGAGAGGAAATTGAAGCTAACAGTTCTCCTACTGAGGAGCCCGCTAATTCTGCGCACGACGTGAACGGCGACGGCGAAACGTCACCGATTGATGCGCTTTTGGTCATCAACTATTTGAACGAGCAGAGTGTTCGCATCAAAGCCGGCGAAGCTGCAGCAGCGATGGCGGAGAGCAACTCTGCGATGGATACTTCCAAGGACGGCGAAATCTCACCGATCGACGTGCTGCTGATCATCAACTTGCTGAATACCAACGCCGCGCTCCGGGCCAGTGGTGAAGCAGCGGAGGGATTTTCATCGACCTCAACAAGCGAAGCGACTCAAGCTAACGACACAGCCATCATGGCCCTAATCGCAACGGGCGTTACCAATTTGGATGAAGACCTTCGTCGGCAATCTCGACGATTGTAAAGAAGCGCTTCTCACCGAGAATACCGCTGGCTTGCCCAGCGGATTGTTCTGCTTCGAATTCGCTTGACTATCAAAAAACATCGTTTTGATGCACCCAGAAGGAGGGCGGTCGTTTGCATCAGATCTACTTGACGTTGGCTGGCCGCACCGGCATTCGGACGACCGGCATTCGGACCACCGGCATTCGGACGACTAGGTCATCACCTTGCGGGTTGTCGTCGAAGCTACGACCATGATCGTCCTGCTCGTTCTCACCAACGCTGTAGAGCAGGTAGCCATCGGAGATCTTGGCATATTTCAGTGCCTGCCCTGAGAAGAGGTCTATCGGAATCTCGGCAATGTACTTTGGCGCTAGAACCTCCAACGAATCGGGGTACGAACCGAAATCGGTTTGGTAGGCTTTCAGAGCGAATGCAACCTCTAAATTGCGCATGCGTTGGATGACGCGACCTTCGGCGAGGCACACCGCCTGAAGCGAGGGCAGCATGTGTGAGATCATCACGTCGGACAGCGCTTGGCTGATCTTCGCTTTGCCGCCGAACAGCGACAGTAGTGCTGTCGGCTGTCGAGCTCTTTCAGCCAGCTTCTTGACATCGTCGTTGATCTGTTTCACTTCGGCGCGGCGGTCTCTGTACACAGGGTTACGGAGCGCGGTCGCCATTCGGTCATACCACTTATTCGCCGACTTGAGCGTCAGGTCCCAATCGACAGCCTGAGAAATTGCTCCCTCGGCCAGCTTTTCTAACACCGATGTATCGCCTCCTCCGTCAGCGATGTCCTGAAATCGCATCTTACCACTGGCGATGCGCTCTACACAATCGAGGACCATAACGCGCTCGCAGTTGTCGAGTTTGTCGGCCACGGACGCGCGAAGTGCCAAGCGATCGAGTTGTGTGCGATACACCGCCAGCATTCTCGCCGAGGGTTGTGTTTCAGACAAGAATTGCAGTTCACCCTCGATGGCCATGGATTCAATGGCAGCACCCACAAGGTACTCGACGAGCGTTGGTCCCTGTCCAACCAATCGACCGAGTCGGTGCATTGTCATCAAGTCACGCCACGCATGGGTTTGGTTCCCCTCTCCCAATTTCCACATGGCTCGTGAAGCCAGCGCACGAGCGAACTCGCGAGACTTTTGGACACCTGGCAACAAGACTAAAATCGCGGCACCATCCGGTTCTGCGTCCGTGCCGACAAGCGGCGAGAAATACTTGGGGCGTTGAGTTGCAAGTTCGATGGTGCGCAATGGTCCTTCGTTTCGTTTGAGCCATTCGGCAATCAATGGGTAGTCGCCCTCCGTCCATGGACTCTCCCCAGATTTAGACTGCATGTCGCTCAAAGCGACGATATCAATCGCGGCATCCGCTTGCTCACGAGCCCACTTGCCAAGATACTCAAAGTACGGCCCAGCATCCGGCAGTGGCTCGATCCCCATTCGCCGAAAAAAGACATCGGGCTGTCGCCTGCCTTCAGGGCTTGGTCCCATGGCTTGATAGAGCATTACACAGGCGTTGTTCTCAGGTGTCACGTCCTCGCAGAGCATGCGGTTGATTGCCTCCAGATATCTGACGGTCCCGTCAGCTCGAAGCGGTCCGGTAACCCAGGTCGTTTCCTTCGAGATGGTGATCTTTGGCGCAAGTAAGTTGGCCTGCGGCTTGGCGGGCTCAGGCGTGTCGTCCTGAGCGAGACACAAACCGGAAACGATGCTTCCGATGATCGCTGCCAATGAGATCGAGTATCGTAAGGAGGCGTTGATCATACTGAGAATTTCCGTCATTACGGGGAGTAACCATGCTTTACGATATTCGATCGTTGAAGTCAGCGTTTTTATCTACTCCCTGAAGTCATTCCGTCGAAATTTGACTTTAGAATTGCTCTGAACACCGCTCGGCGCGCTCGCATGGTGACTCGTTCAGCTTCTTCCAGAGTTGTTATTCGCCCACTTCTTGTAGCCGTACTTCAGAGACTCAACGACAACCACGAGCACGGTGCCGACCAGGATTCCCAAAGCTGCGTGGGCGGCCATTCCCCCGAGCGTCGCCAAGACTCCACCCAAGCCGTTGATCGAACCTAGATGCGACTGCATGTCTTCGATCCAATGATGTAACGCGGGTACTCCGTGCGCCAGTATGCCGCCGCCTACCAAAAACATGGCGGCCGTACCAGCGAATGACAGGAATTTCATGAGGTAGGGTGCGGCAGAAACAATGCTGCGACCGAGGCGAGCCAGCATTGCCGAAAATGGTTTCTCAGGGGGCCTGCGCATCAAACTCAACCCAACATCATCCAATTTTACGATGCCAGCAACTAGTCCATAGACTCCGACCGTCATCAAGAGACTGATCGAAATAAGGACGAGGAGTCGTGTCATGAATATGGCACTTGCAACGGAACCCAACGTGATCACGACGATCTCGGCCGACAAAATGAAGTCGGTACGAATGGCGCCGCGTACTTTAGCTTTCTCAGCGGCCACAATATCTATGTTCGGGTCGACCAAATGGGCTTTGTGTTCTTCTCGATGCTGTCCCTCCTCCTTCGGATGAAAGAACTTGTGAGCCAGTTTTTCACAACCTTCAAAACACAGGAACGCACCGCCGGCGATCATCAGAGGCTCAATGGCCCAAGGGGCCACTGAACTTAGCAGTAACGCCAACGGAACGAGGATGACTTTGTTCCAGAACGACCCCTTCGCCACCGCCCAAACCACTGGTAATTCACGCTTCGAGTCAATGCCCGTTACCTGTTGAGCGTTCAGTGCCAAGTCATCGCCAAGAATGCCCGCGGACTTCTTAACCGCAACTTTTGTCATCGTCGCCACGTCATCCAGGATCATGGCGATATCGTCAAGCAATACTAACAGGCCGCTAGCCATATCATTCTTTCAAGGACAAGTATCGATCGTCATATCGAACGCTGGCAACTAACTTTACCAACCTCTCAATGATCCAGTCTTGGGGGTGAACTTAACGATTCCATATTACAGAGAGCCACTCAGCCGACCCACTTGCTCAGTTCTCCAAGAGTGTCAAAGTCGAATGGCCTGAAGCCCTGATCTTGTCCGGTGGCTTCGTCGTGGACGAGCATCACGTTCTCACCCAAACGACTGGCGGCGACGGATTCAATCAAGTTGGTCGAATCGTTGGCTCCCATTTGCATCAGTAAACGAATCTCGATCTCGCGCATCGCGGTGCGAGATAACCAGCGATTGACGGTCGAGTAATTTTCAGCCCATACGACCACATGCATATTGTGACTCGGACCATCGCGGAGGATTTCTTCCAAGTGTTTGTCTGGAGTTAGCTCCGCGTCACCGAAGCTGCCCATGCCAAACTCATCTTCGCGGCGAAGTGAACGCAGACGACCGAGCTGAATCAGATTCACCAACACAGGCACTTGTGTCGAGGCATCATCAGGCTGTTCGATGCGTTGCTTAAGGATCTGGTGCAGTTCCTTGAGCATAGCATCCACGCCGCGCACGTCAGCGACTTTCAAGTCGCATGGCAAGTGTTTCAATCGCTCTGGCATCTGCAAAGCCTTCGCGTCGGTAGGCTTTGCAGCTTGAGCGATGTAGACTTGCGAACGATGTTTGTCTTTAGCATGTCGCACAAAAGAAGCTGTGATGACACTCATCACCGAGGCTGCAATCGCATCGACGCCACCCACAATCAGAACATTGCGTCCAGCTTGATTGGTCAATGGAAACGTAATCGCAGGACTGATCGCAACGCTTTCACCGACCACGCACCAAATGGCTTCTGGATTGATGTCACGTCGAGCTTCGTTGATGGCTCGGTTGGCATTCTCTTCGGTCCAAGTCGCAGCTCGATTGCCGTCATAAACGACAGAGCGACCGAGAATATTAGTCGTTGGATCCGCGTTGCTGTAGCCCTTGCCGATCTCAGCCAACCACTGTTGCTGCTGCGTTTTGCTCAACCAGCCGATTTGCATGGGTTGGTTGCCTTCGATGCGACCGCCGGCATCGTTATAAATCGCTTGGCCTGGATTCTTCAATCGCGCGGCCGCTGGATTGTCTTCAGCAAATACGATTTGAGCGTCCGAAGCATCGCACTGCAAGGCAATGCGAACTCCCATCTGTCCAAGTGTAGTGCGTGGCAATGAATAAGCCCCCGCAAGCGTTTGACTGCTCAATATCGCATGTACACCGAACGATCGACCTTGGCGAACGATACGATCTAGAATTAGGCTAACTTGGTTGGAGAGTTTATCATCCTCAACGAATAGCTCTTGAAACTCGTCCACCACAATCAACATGCGCGGCAGATGTTGTTCGGGAACAGCCGCATTCCAACTGGCGATATCCTGCACACCGCGACTGCGGAACATTTCACCGCGGCGCTGCATGCAGCCATCTACATATTCAAGTGCGCTGAGACCAAACTCACGATGACTTTCGATACCGATAATGTCCGCGTGAGGCAACTGGTTGTCGGAGTAGACTTGGAACTCAACCCCTTTCTTAAAGTCGAGTAAGACTAACCGCAAGTTCTCAGGCGAGTATTTCAAGACCGCGCTGGAGATGATGGCGTGCAACATTGAGGACTTACCGGAACCGGTCTTACCAGCGACGATCGCATGTTGAGCTGTGCCAACACCAAGTTTCAATGAGTGTGTGCGACCAACACCGCTTTGACCGATGGGGATCTCAAGGAACTTGGAGCTATCCGCCTGCCAGCGTTGATCGGGTGCGGGAACAATGCGATCGAGTGGCACTTCGATGCGGCTGGCCAAAAGTGCGCGGCGACCGACTTCATGAATCACTGTTTGGGCATGAGCCTCATCAGGTAGCGGCATTGGACGAACCGGTAGATTGGCTTTCGTTTCCGAAACGGCTTGCAACGATTTTCCATCTTCACTGACGGTGTAATGCAACCCGCGGCGCATGACCATGTTCTTGTGATCCGCGGATGGCCAGGGGGCGGCTGGATCGATCAAGAAAATGGGAATGATGCCACACCGCGTACCGGTATCTAGCAAACTCTGTAGCGCTTTCCAGGACTGGTCATCCAAGCCCGTTGGCATCGAAGTCCAAACGAGCAGACGGAAGGGCTCCGCGAGAGCGCCTGCATCGCGATTGTATTCGACGATATGGCGATACTGATTGCGGAGGGATTGCTGGATAAAGTCCTCTGCCGCTTGGGCCAGCAATTGGACTTGTTTGGCAATATGGCCTGGCTGAGTCCACACGCGGTGCGATACCAGTTGTGGGTCATAATCGCCCAAGTGCATTAACCAACCGTAGTCGCGTCCCAAGCCCTGAGGGTCAATTACGCAAACCTGGGTTCGACCTGGTGGCAAGGTTGTTAACGACCGCAGGATTAGGTTTCTGACTGTCTGTTGAATGATCGGCAGCTTCGGATCACCTGTGATCGTGAGGTAGCCATCGGTTAGCGGAGCGAAGTAGACAGGGGCATCCAAGTCCGCCTCGTTATCCGTCTGCAGGTTTTCAGGTAGTAAGGAAGTAAGTGGCAAATTGCCAATTGGCAACATCGGTTCATCCAATTGTTCTGGCCATGAATCGGCTGTCCATTCGGTGGACTGCCAGTCTGGAAAATGAACATTGCACCAGCGGCGGCTGCGCGTCACCGTTTTAATGGCCTTTTGAGTGGCGGTGCGCAAGCGCAGCGCCCCACCTCGATTCAAACGGTCCATTTGAGCCAAGAAATCTTGGTGAAGCTGGGTACCGACCTGCTTGAGGTTTTGTTCGCGACTAAGCGCCTGCTGGGTGAGTTGCTCAAGCTGCTGTGTGAATCGCTGGGTAGTTGAATCTCGTTCCGTGGTTAGCTGATGACTGGCGGCCTGCTTTTGCTGTTCAGCGTGTAGCCGCAATTTCTCAAGATCTTCGTCCAGCCTTCGCGTCAGTTCACTCAACTCCGTCACACGCCACTTTTCAGTCTGTTGATAACGCGCGTCACGTTTAGCCGCCAGACGCTTCAGTTCAGCATCGTTTTCATGCGCTGCCATCTCCGCACCCAGGTCATGCAGAGCTTTCCCATGAGCAACCTGCTGCTTGACTCGAGGGTATTCTGCAGCAGCGATACGTTTGAGCCATGGACGAATTCCCAGCAGGCTGATCAGCATCAGGGCCACAGTCGCCACCGCGCCACCTAGAGCCGCAAACAACCACACGACCACTCCACTGACGCCCAGTCCAACTGTCACGGCGACAAAGAAAGCGGCCGCGATCAACCACAACCAGATTGATTCAAAGAAGCGAATCAGCGGATGATTGGTCAGGCGATCGTAATGCACTTTGGCATCCGCAATCGAGGCTCGCAGGAGTCGCAAGCAGTCATCCGCGGTTTGTGGTTTTTCGTAATGCAATTCGGGTGGCTGGACACTTGGCGCACGCAGGCTGTGCTGAGCCAAGGCGGCTTCAGCGGCTCGTTCGACTTCCATCAACTCGCCCATGAAGTTCAAGTTGTTGGCTCGGAATTCATGCAAGCGTCGGATGGGGACATCTTTAGCTCGCAGAAACCGCTGCTCAATCTCGGCCATCCGCTTTTTGGCGTCGATGTTGACTTGTTCAGACCGCTTGCGAGTGTCTTGACGTAGTTGACCTTCGCGGGCTGAGGTTTCGAAAACGGCTTTGAAGGATCGCAGTTCGGCATCATCCCACCGCGCGTGCAGGGTTTCATCCCAAGCGTTAATCGTTGACTTTTCCGTAGCCTCGCGTTCGGACTGCAACTGAGCGAATTGCTGTTGCTGGTCCGTTTCAGCCTGTTTCATTTGCACAGCGATGTGATCGAGTTCCGCCGAGATTTTCTCCGCACCACTGCTGAGCCGTTCGCGCAGTCCATGTACGAGTTGTTCCAGCCGTTGTCGCGGAAGTAATCGAGGAGTGGAATCAATCATGATGAGTGACCTTTTTCAGACAAACGTGCTAACTTTGTTTTGGATCTCGTAACTTTTTGGCGATGTTCTCAAACAGCTCCGTCGTCTCGTGAATGGCGCCCACCAACTGGCCGATAGTGGGCTGAATCGACGCCACATGCTGTTGCAAGAACACGCGGCCTTTGGCATCTAACCAAACTTCACTGACTTCGCCTACCTCTTCGCTAAATGCTTCCTTGATGTGATTCAGGCGCTGGGAGATGCCTGACATGTCGTGACTAATGCGTCTCATGGGCTTGGCTCCTGCGGGTCTGCGGCTGGCTCTTCGGTCGCTGTTGATTCACCTGCCGCAGCACTCTCGGCTCGGGTGGCTTCAATGTGAGTGACTGCCCCTGAGCGCAGTGTCGAGTATTCTTCTAAGCGACCGAGTTGTTCTTTCAGCTTGTTGATGGCGACGGTCAAGTCAGAGTCCGCCAAATCGCGGCATCGAAAAATCTTGGCGTCGATCTTGGTCTTTTCGCGTTGCCACATGAGCGTTGCCTCGCGAATAAACCGCACTTGCTGTTCGCAAAGCGTCCGCCGCTCGGTGGCCTGTTCGAGTCGTTTGCGTTGTTCAGTACAAGGTCGCTGTTCGCTGGCTCGGACGGCAGAGCGACAGCGGAGCAACGCTTGTTCACATTCGACCCAATCGCGCTGAGCGCGTTGAAGTTCGCCTGCCCAATAGCGGGCAGCATCATTTTCTAACCATGACGTGAGCCGCTGCAGTTCGAGCTGCAGATTCTCCAGTTCCTTAAGCAACTTGGCGCGGGTTGACTGGCAATGTTCCAGGAACCCTTCCAGGCGCTCAAGCGATCGGACGTTGGCTGACGACGACATTCGCAATCCTCTTATCGTAAATCGAAGCGTGTGCTGACCATCGGAGCCATTAACGCTGCAGGTACTGCTCGATGATCTCCGCTTTCTTGACCAGATAGGGAATATGTTTGTCCGTCATCTCGAGGAGCTTAGAAACGAGCTTGATCTGCTCTTCGAATTCGTCCGAGAACTTGCGATGTTCTTGATCGCGCCAGGATTCCGATAGCCGTGATAAGGATTGATTGAGCGTGGTGGTTGAATCGCGAACAGTCTGGCTATAGCGTTTCAGTAAAGCCGCGAATTGCCGCAGTTGCTCTGGGTCAACGATCGCTTGTGCCATGAGAATCTTCCGACTGAAAAGTGAATAAGCGGGGCCAGGAACCCAAAAGTGCGACAACTTCATTGTAGCTCAACCGCAGTATGCTGGGGAGATTTCCCTTGCCGGTGTCACACTGCCGGTAAAGCCAAATCCTGAGCCCAAGGTGGGCCTAACGGTGAGCTCAATGCGGCGAAAACACCAGCAGTATGTAGACTTCTGGCATAGGTTTTGCTTTGGTGCCAGCCACTTCGTTTGTTGGAAATCGAGCTTGATTGGAAGCACTCAATGAAATTGTTTTTTCATTCCTTGATAATATTTATCTTCTACACCACCCTTGTCGGATGTTCATCGCAGGGTGTGCCCAACGGGGTCGCAAACGGTACCGCAGACGGTGTATCCAACCTAAAGGCGCCACCCAATGAGCTTACGTTGCTGAACGTCTCCTACGATCCGACACGTGAGTTTTACCAAGACTTCAATGCTGCATTCGCTGACCATTGGAAAAAGCAGACTGGGCAAATACTGCATTTTGACCAATCTCACGGGGGCTCAGGAAAACAGGCCCGAGCGGTCTTGGAAGGGCTGGAAGCCGATGTTGTTACTTTGGCGCTGGCACATGATATCGACATGCTCGCCGCCAAAGGTCTGGTAGTTAAGGACTGGCGCAGTCGTCTACCGCACCAGAGCGCACCCTACACGTCGACGATTGTCTTTCTGGTGCGACCAGGAAACCCCAAAGGGATCCATGATTGGCAAGATCTGGTAAAGAATGATGTGCAATTGGTGGCTGCGAACCCGAAGACGGGTGGAGGAGCGCGGTGGAACTATTTGGCAGCTTGGGGATTCTCGTTACATCGTAGCTTGGGTGATCTTCATCGACTGAAGGAACCCGATGCAGCGGGTGAAGTTGAGCGGGCGCAGTTGGAAGCGAAGAAATTTGTAGGCGAAGTCTACAAGCGAGTCGTCGTGCTTGACTCTGGAGCTCGTGGCGCGACCACATCATTCCTGCAGCGAGGCTTGGGCGATGCATTGATCTGCTGGGAAAACGAAGCCCACCTTGCCTTGGACGAAATGGGCAAGGATCAAGCGGAATTGGTGGTCCCGTCGATCAGCATATTGGCCGAGCCGCCAGTCGCGGTTGTGGATCGCAACGTGGATCAACGCTCGACCCGCCAAGCCGCAGAAGCTTATCTAGAGTATCTCTATTCAGCCCAGGGCCAGAGCATCGCAGCGCGGCGCTACTATCGACCGGTTCAACCCGAGCTCGTTGCGCCAGAGTTGCTGAGCAAATTTCCGAAGCTAAAGCTCTTTACGATCGAAGCGGTTTTCGGTGGCTGGGAACGCGCTCAGGCAGATCACTTTAATGATGGCGCCATCTTCGATCAGATATATGTACCTAAATAGCAGACTGCTGACTGATGCGTTGATTGACTTGCGGGAGGTACACTCGCTCGGGCAATCTCCGTGCCAGCGTATTTAATGGCTACCCCTCGCTGACGCCTTTTGATGTTGCGCTAATTTGTTTTTTTGAAGCGATTCGGATGACGTTTCGCTTGGCATTTCATAACCCGAAGCGTTAGCGAGGGACCTTTCTGCAGCGTCAAGTCGATGTCGTAACTCGGTCCCTCGCTAACGCTTCGGGTTGCGAAAGCCCGAAACTCGCAACATCAAAACTAACGCGTTGGAAACTAACGTGTCGGGTTACTCCTGCGGCGTAGGTGTTTTATTGTCGCACGATTGTCCCAATCGTAGCTGCGACAATTGAGACAATTGTGCGACACTCAACCTGCCTAGATTTCGCGTCTTACCAAAACACTTTCCAAGACTTGACAAAGCAGGATGATTGGGTACCTTACACCGGCAGCTTGAGAGCTTAGCGAAACAGACTTTCGTTGCATTTACTGGCAGCAGGCGACCGATCACAGTACGATGACGTTCGCGCTAGTTGAAATCTGCCGAATAATGTCAACAACCGCATCGAATTAGAGCGCGCTCACGAGACAACTTGGAGGCTCGCCTTGGCTGCCAGCGGGCAGAAGGGATTCTCCGTGTCAGATAATCTGCTACAGCGTAGTGTCACCACTCCGGTCGCTCGCAATCTAACGGATACTACGAAGACATCACCCAAGATGATGTCGATCACCCCGCGCTGGATCTTGGATCTTTTGCCATGGGTGCAAGTTGATAGCGGCACGTATCGGGTCAACCGCACCAAGGTGGAGTTGCCAAGTGCGACGCGCATTGGCTTGGAGATGGCGGACTTCAATGGGACGGTATCCGCTGAAGCCTTGCGGAGTGTACCGCTCTTTTCCGGACTATCGGATACTGTGTTGGGACGGCTTGGCAATCGGTTCAAAGTAGAAGAAGTATCGCTCGGCAATAAACTCGTCGGTGAAGGCGAAGACCTTTCAAAGTTCATTATCTTGGCGGCGGGCCAAGTGGAAGTCTTGAGCAAGGGGATTCATGGCAGTGACTTGCGTTTGGCGCTGCTGACGGAAGGCGAGTTCTTCGGTGAGACGGAATTGGTTTCGGATCAGCCGTCGGACATCTCGGTGCGAACGATTACACCCTGCGTATTACTGACATTGTCCCGCAAGGATCTCAAGGCAGCCTTGGGAGAAGAGCCGAGTTTGGTTGAAGAGTTTCAGAACGCTGTGAGCCAGCATTTGCAGCTGCGACGGATTGTAAATCGTTACGGCGAGCGGAACATTGATTTGGTATCTGGTTTCGCGGAAAACGTTGAGATTCCCGAGACTTACGTTGATTATTCACCGACTCCGCGCGAATACAGCTTGTCAGCGATTCAAACGGTGGTCCGCGTGCACACTCGAGTCTCGGATCTTTACAACGGGCCTTACGATCAGCTGCATGAGCAGATGCGATTGACGATCGAAGGCATTCGTGAACGGCAGGAATGGGACTTAATCAACAGCAAGCGGTTTGGCTTGGTTCATTCAGCAGCGCCAGCGATGCGTATCAGCACGCGTTATGGCGCGCCGACTCCCGATGACTTAGACGATTTGTTGGCCTTGGTTTGGAAGAAACCTGCTTTCTTCCTGGCGCATCCCAAAGCGATTGCTGCGTTCTTGCGCGAGTGTACCTGGCGAGGTACTCCACCACCAACTGAGAATCTCTTTGGAACTCCCGTGATAACGTGGCGCGGCGTACCACTTATTCCTTGCGACAAGTTGGAGGTCAAAAGCTCTTATCAGCTGGGCGGCTCGACAGGCACCACCAGCATACTGCTGCTACGCGTCGGCGAGGCGGATCAAGGTGTGGTGGGGCTGCATCAAGCGGGCATACCTGGCGAATTGAGTCCCAGCTTATCGGCTCGACTGATGGGGCTGGATGCTTTAGGTGTAGCGTCCTATTTGCTTACGCTTTACTTTTCATGTGCAGTGCTCACGGATGATGCGCTGGGTGTATTGGAGAATGTCGAGGTAGGCTATTACCACGACTATACAATGCGCGAGACTCATGGATTCGAGTTTGGTTTAGGAATCTAATTTGGTGTCAACAGTCATCAACTGTATTGCATTCAACAGCGGAAAAAGGGATTTGTAGCCATGACGGATAGCTTACTTCAACGAAGTGTAACGACTTCAGTCGCTAGGAACTTGGCCAACACGACCAAGACCTCGCCCAAGATGATGTCGATCACGCCTCGTTATCTTTTGAATCTTCTGCCGTGGGTTCAAGTTGACGGTGGAACATTTCGTGTCAATCGAACGAAGGTCGAACTTAGCAAGGCGGAACGCATCGAAGTCGATTGGTCGGCGGGAGCAGCTTCGCTGTCAGCGGAGTCGCTGCGAAGCGTACCGTTGTTTTCAAAATTGCCTGAGACGATCATATCGCGGATGACCAGCGGCTTTAAAATCGAAGAGGTGTCACTCGGCAACCAATTGATCGTCGAAGGTGAAGATCGCAGCAAGTTTTTCATCATTGCCCAAGGTCAAGTTGAAGTCCTGAGCAAGGGCGTTCACGGCAGCAATCTGCGCATCGCCTTGTTGACCGAGGGTGAGTTTTTTGGCGAAACCGACTTGGTTTCTGATAAGCCATCGGATGTGACGGTGCGAACCATCACTCCCTGCGTTTTGTTGACTTTGTCACGCAAGGAACTCGATTCGATCCTGAGCGGCCTCCCCAATATCGCTGAAGAATTCCGCAAAGCGATCGACGAGCATCTCGAATTGCGCTCGACGGTCAACCGTTACGGGGAACGCAATATCGATCTGGTATCGGGCTTTGCTGAGAACGTTGAGATCCCCGAAACGTTTGTAGATTATTCTTCGACGCCGCGCGAATACTCGTTGTCGAGTGTCCAGACCGTCGTTCGCGTGCACACGCGTGTGTCGGACCTTTACAATGGACCTTACGACCAATTAGAAGAGCAAATGCGACTGACCATTGAAGGGATCAAAGAGCGCCAGGAATGGGAGCTGCTCAATAGCAAGAAATTTGGCTTGCTACATTCGGTCGATCCTTCGATGCGCATCAGCACACGCTATGGGGCACCCACGCCCGACGATCTCGACGAACTGCTGGCTTTGGTGTGGAAGAAGCCTGCCTTCTTCTTGGCTCATCCGAAAGCCATCGCTGCTTTCGAACGCGAATGCACCTGGCGCGGTGTGCCCCCGGTTACTATGAATCTGTTTGGATCGCCGGTGATTAGTTGGCGCGGTGTTCCGCTGGTGCCTTGTGACAAACTGGAATTGAAAGGCCGCTTCCAATCGAATCAATGGTTGGGAACCACCAGCATCATCTTGATGCGAATTGGCGAAGCGGACCAAGGTGTTGTGGGCTTGCATCAGGCAGGCATCCCTGGCGAAATCAGTCCGAGTTTATCGGCTCGCTTGATGGGACTGGATAGCTTGGGCGTGGCTTCTTACTTGTTGACTGCGTACTTCTCGTGCGCTGTGCTTACCGACGATGCGCTGGGCGTCCTGGAGAACGTCGAAGTTGGTTACTATCACGACTACGATCACAAGCCCTCCAAAGTCAAATAGGTTGCCATGGAACCCTTCCCACCCGAGCTCATTGCGCAGATTGCAACCAAGTTGTTCCAGCAGGGACCACATGATCCGTCTGCTCTAAACACCATCGCCCAAGCGAAGGAATCGATGCCTTCGGCGCCGGCCTACGGGAAACTGCCGGAGATTCCCGCAGCGTTTCCAAGGACTCAGGCGCCGGATCATCCACCGGTCGAAATGCCGTCGATGCCTGCGGCACCCTCCGCGCCGTTTGCAGGTTTTCCGAACGCTTCAAGCCTACCCAACGCTGCCTTTTCCAGTGTGCCTTCATCCACTGCACCATTGTCAGGTGCCGCGGGTGTGCACTCGTTTAGTGAGTCAACGGTAGCACCTGTGGCTGCATCGGAAAGCAGAGCGCCGCTGGCATTTCGCGATTTGCATTCCAACCTGCGAACGCCAGCATCCGCTTTCTCGCATGATCCCAAGGTGAACGGCCACAGGGTGGCTGATGATAGGGCTGCTGAAGATGGCTTGGCGCGATTTGTTGCGCAGGTTCGCAATCAATCGCCAGCCAAACGCAACGATTGCCTGGATAGCTCGCGATCACGGCAGACTGGCTCGCGCGGACCACAGCCGCACTTTTCAGCTCCGCTGGATGTCAGTCGGGTTCGCGATGACTTTCCAATCCTAAGGCAACACGTTCACGGTCAGCCGCTGGCTTGGCTGGATAATGCAGCGACGACTCAGAAACCACAAGTAGTCATTGATGCCATCAGTCGCTTTTACGAAACCGACAACTCCAACATCCATCGCGCGGCGCACTCACTCGCGGCACGCGCCACCGATGCCTACGAAGCGGCCCGCGACACGACCGCTCGCTTTCTGGGGGCACGCAGCAGCAAGGACATCGTATTCGCGCGTGGGACGACCGAAGCGATCAACTTGGTATCGAATACCTATGGCGCTCGTTACTTGAAGAAGGATGACGAGATTCTGCTATCGACCGTTGAACACCATGCCAACATTGTTCCCTGGCAAATGATTGCGAAACGCAAGGGAGCAGTGATTCGTGTCATACCGATCAATGATCGCGGCGAAATCATCATGGACGAGTATCTACGTCTGCTCAGTCCGCGAACGCGTATCGTCGCGTTGACTCATGCCTCGAACAGTTTGGGTTCGATTCTGCCAGTGGCTGAGATGACGCACATGGCCAAGCGATTTGGTGCCCGAGTGTTGATCGACGGAGCGCAGTCGGTCTCGCATATGCCGATCAATGTACAAGCGATCGGTTGCGATTTCTTCGTGTTCTCGGGTCACAAAATCTTTGGGCCAACCGGTGTGGGTGCGCTGTACGTGACCGAGGAATTGCATGACGTTCTTCCACCGTGGCAAGGTGGTGGCAACATGATCAAGAATGTCACTTTTGAAAAGACTACTTATTCGGATGCGCCCGCGAAATTCGAAGCGGGAACGCCGAATATCGCCGATGCTGTAGGGTTGAAAGCTGCACTTGATTATGTGGCGGGGATTGGGCTACAAAGTATCGCCGCGCACGAGCACGCTCTGCTAGTCGACGCCACCGAGCAACTGTCCAGGGTCCCGGGACTGCGCATTATCGGCCACGCGAGAGAGAAAGTGAGTGTCATCTCGTTTGTGTTGGATGGACATTCAACCGAAGAAGTTGGCCAAGCGCTCGATCGGGCGGGGATTGCTGTGCGCTCGGGCCACCATTGTGCTCAACCATCTCTGCGTCGGTTTGGATTGGAAACGACCGTTCGCCCATCGTTTTCGATCTACAACACACACCATGAAGTGAGCCGATTGGTGGCTGCGGTTCGAGCGCTTGCAAAAACGTAACTGATCCAGTTCGATCCATGTGACACCGCAAACGATTGAGGATAGGTCCATGACAACTACCATCGCGGCTCCCGAGCTGCTTGTAAAAACCCGTTCTGGTGCAAAAATTGAATTGCTCGACGTGCGCACGCCACTGGAGTTCCGAGCCGTGCACGTTGAATTTGCGAAAAACATCCCGCTCGATCAATTGGATCCAGAGTCGATTAAGCAAGTGCGCAAAGACTCCAGCGAGCCTTTGTATGTTGTTTGCCAATCAGGTGGCCGCAGCAAACAAGCTTGTGAGCGACTGGCGGCGGCTGGCATCACCAATGTCGTCAACGTGGCTGGAGGCACTGCAGCTTGTGTCGAAGCGGGATTGCCAGTGGTGCGAGGTAAGAAAGCGATGTCGCTAGAGCGTCAGGTACGGATCGCGGCCGGTAGCCTGGTACTGTGCGGATGTTTGCTGGGCATACTTGTGCATCCGCTGGGCTTTGGATTGAGTCTATTCGTTGGTGCTGGATTGGTGTTTGCAGGTGTGACTGATACCTGTGGTATGGGGATGATCTTGGCACGCATGCCTTGGAACCGTCTGGGGACTTAACGCGACTTAACGCTCCCACATCATTTGCAACGTGAAGCGTGTAGCAGCCGCGCTTCACGGAGGACTTCGGTAACCGGTTGCGTTAGCAGCCGTCTTATTTGCTGGTGCAATCATATTTCATGGGTCGGGCCATATTATCTGCTGGCTCCGTTCTATTCCCTGCAATTTGCTGTCGGATTGCCGAGACTTTCGGCCCAAAACGAATTGGCACGACGGTTGCTTTATGTGGCCTAAGTTACCTGATCCTTCTTTTGCAGGTATTCACTTAGGTCGTATTGCTTCGCCATCCAATTTACTGAGCGACTTGCTCAGTATTGCTTGCGTGGCGTTTTTAAAGTACTCGGAGACTTACGAACGTGAAACGAAACTTTGGAGTGAAACACTCTGGATTTACGCTGGTTGAGCTATTGGTAGTGATCGCGATTATAGGCATCTTGGTTGGTCTGCTATTGCCAGCAGTTCAGGCCGCCCGTGAAGCCGCGCGACGTATGCAATGCTCGAACAACTTGAAACAAATTGGCTTGGCTTTTCACAACTTTGAAGGTGTACGCAAACAGTTGCCCACTAGCTTGCGACCGCCGTCGAATCTCTCAAGCACGACGGGCGAGCAGAGCCGCGTGTCCGTGCTGACCGACCTGCTTCCGTTCCTGGAGCAAACAAACGTCTTTAACAGCTACAACAAGGGGATTAACTGGAACCAAGGAACCAACATTCCTTTGTCCCAGACCCGCATTCCCACTTTCATTTGCCCATCCAATCCAGAAGGTGGTGCGCTTGATACGGCACCTCCCGGAAGTGTTTCGTCTTTCGTCCCTGGCATTGCTTCGTCTACCGACTACTCACCGATCTTCGGTATCGCACCAGGAGTGTTTACGCAACTCTTTGGGATGAGCAGTGCACCTGAGCTGTATCGTGACCCCGCTGAAGTGTTCGCTGGTGTTAACCCACCTTACACGTACGTTCGGGGTATGTTCCCCAAGAATGCCACGGTTAATCCAGGCAGCGGTTTGCAAACGGCGCGAGGTTACAAATTCTCCAATGTGACCGACGGATTGTCCAATACGATTGCGATTGCTGAGTCGTCTGGTCGGCCGTTTGTTTTCTTCCGAGGTAGAAGGCTGGCGGGTGGAAACGCATTAACTGATACAGATGCATCGTCTGCCAACACTGACCGCCTGAACTCGGGTGGTTGGTCACGACCAGCCAGCGATATTATTCTGTTCGGCGCCACTAACGATCCGAGGGGCGTTCTTGGTGGAACGATCTCGTTCAATTCCACTAACGGTCACAACATCCGCGGCTTAACTTATACCTCGGCCGGTATCGCTGCTACGATCCTGGGCTTGCCGATTGCAACCCATGGTACAGGTTCACCGTATTCGTTCCATACCGGTGGAGCTAACTTTACGCTGGGTGATGGTTCCGTTCAATTCATTAGCGACAACACGGACTTGCGGACTTTCATCAGCCGCGCCACACCTGCTGGTGGCGAACCGATCAGCGGTGACCTGTAATGGCCGAGTAATCTTGCGTAGATGCACGCGGGCGGGGACGCCCGCGCTGTGAGTTCCATTCCGTGTTCGAAAACGAAGACAGACTCACGCGTATCTTTAGATCGCTGCGGTTCAAGAAGCTGGTTCCATAGGAGCGCGGGCGTCCCCGCCCGCTGCACCACTCAAGCATCATGCATGGAACCTTACAGCTATCGAACCTTAACAGCCCAGGACTAGCAACCCATGACACTAGCAACCCAGAACACTAGCAACCCGGGAAACTAGCAACCTGCTGATGCCCCGTTTTCTCGTATCAATTGCAAACAATTTATGGAGATGTATTTTGTCAGCCAAGTCTGAATTCTCAAGAAATAGGATCGCTGGTTCAGTGCTTATTGGTGGTCTTTTACTGTTGACTGGACTTGTGGGATGTGGCAAAGGGAAGGACCCTTGGGAAGTCACTCATCCAGCCACAGGTGTCGTGAACTTTAAGGGACGTCCCATCGTGGATGCGGAGCTTACCTTCTTTCCTGAAGATAAATCAGCCCCGGATTCCGTTCGCCCTAAAGCCAAATCAACAGCAGGTGGCAAGTTTGAAGTCTGGACTTATGTGCAAGGCGACGGCGCGCCCGCAGGCAATTACAAAGTCACTGTGGTACACAATGAAGTCGCTGTATCCAAAGATACGATTGTGGCTAAGCCCAACGATTTACCCGAGAAGTTTTCGAAGCGTGATACTACGGACATTCAAGTCCAGATTGTAGCGGGCAAGAATGAAATCCCGTCGATCGACATCAAGTAACGATCAGCTCGATTCAATGAGGTAGCGGAAGCCGTCAAGCCCTCGTCGCCATTCGTCACCGCGTC
>JANRMD010000376.1:0-9044 GCA_033761895.1 Pirellulaceae bacterium
GACAATGTTTTGTCCTGATCCTGTCGCCAGCAGCAGGTTCGATAGGTTCGCATAAGTCACGCCACCAAAACCGGCAGGCAACGTTCGAGTAATCGTTGTTGCAGAAAGCGTGTAGTTGGCTGCGAATGCAGCTCCTGTGTCATCAACCGTCAGGTTGGCACCACCGGCACCACCATTCACCGTGACCGGACCAGCGACAGGCGTCAACAAACCTGGCACACCTAGCGTACCATTGTTGCCGATGTTGATGATATCTAGTCCATCTCCGCCATTGAGCGTAACTGGCACATTCGATGAACCTTGTAGATTAACAGCGTCAGCACCTTCGTCTGCATTCACTGTGATCGACGTAAGTCCTGCGGGTAGGTTGCTGAAATTCAGCAGAACGGTATCGGCCGCGTCACCTCCTGCTATGCCGTCACCACTGTTGACGATCAGTTGAGCTTTGTTGTTGAACTCGATCGGTTCAAATGCATCGACCGCTACTATCAAGCGAGGAGCAACTCCGTTGGTGACGCTGATGTTGTTGGCTGCGTCGGTCGAATTCACTGTTAAGCTAGCTGCCAAAACGGTATCGACGATTGGAGCCAAACCGGTGAAGCGAATGTCGACGTTGGATGACCCAGTGAAGCGAACCAAGCCATCGCCAGCGTTGCCGGGGCCAACACCAATCGGCGGAGTGGTTGTGCCTACAAAGTAAGTTTGCACCAAGTCAGCCGCACCACCGCCGAACAAGTTCAAGGCGTCGCCAGCTTGACCACCGCCGTGATAATCGATGCCGCCGGTCGGAGCGAAGAGGCCCGTCGCTGGATTGTTAATGGTCAACGTGTCGCTGCCGCCGAGGGCGTCGAACCTAAAGCCTGTAGCGCCAAAAAACGCAACTGCTAGACCGCCGTTGAGAGAGTAAGTTCCAGAATCGGCATTGATCGCATTGACCACCAAATTGTCGTTGCCGGCTGTTCCAAGAACTGTCAGGTTTCCAGGATTGGACAGTCCCAGGCTTTCAATCTGCCGGTAGTTCAACGCCCCCGCGCCAGCTTTAACGAAGCTGGTTCCATTGTCGGTGAGTGGGCCTCCGCCAGCATTCAAGTTGAGTGCATCAGCAGTGGTGTGAGTACCGCCGACTACATTGGCAGTAACGCCGGTACCAGGGAAAGCAGAGACGTTAAATGCATCGTTTCCATCCTGTCCGAAAAGGCTGACAGAAGTAACGTCCGCCACGCCAGCCAAGTCACCGAGGCTCACAGTGTCATCACCACCGTTCGCATTCAATCGCAGCACTTCGGTAGTACCAACATCCAGATTGAAGGGACCAGGCGAGGTGCGTGCAAAACTAACTCGCGTGCCGTTGGCTGTGATCGAGAAGTTCTCAGCAGCATTGCCGCCGTTGAGTTGGACTGTATCAATGTCTGCTTGACCATCCATGATGTCAATGCCATCACCGGGGTTCCAAGCCATGGTGTCATTGTTGGCGCCGCCCAAGAACGTATCGGCTCCAGGACCGCCAACGAGCACATCGTTGCCGGCCATGCCGTTAAGTACGTTTGGAGCCGAATTGCCTACGAGACTGTCGTTGCCCGCACCACCCGTCGCGTTCTCGATATTGCTGATGCTTGCTGTACCAGTAGCGGTGCCGGTGCCGATGCTGACGTTGGTGGCTGGTTGAATCTGGCCACGGATCTCGCCACCGGGGAATCCCGGGTTGGTGTGAATATTGAAGTAGGTCAAACCGCCCAGGAAGGCAGCTTCATTGGCGGCTGGGATGTTGGAGACGAAGTTCGCGGTGAATTGGCCCGGGGTTCCCGTTGGAACAAACACTCCCGCTCCAATTGGCACGATCACGGGGCCGTTCACGCCAATCGGTGCCAAGTGAATATGCGAGTCCGAAATGGGGTTGAACAAGTTGTTGACCGACATCGACACAGTGGCTTGACGTGTGAGCGCGTTGTAACTGACGGTCGCTGTTCCATTAGCCGCTGTAGTTGCAGCCGGATTCTCTTGGCCACCGTCCAAGCTTGCGGTCAGATTGTTCTGCAATCCCAAGTTGATTTGCACCCCGGTCGTGTAGGCGCTGTAGTCGATCGTATCGACGTCAGTTCCACCATCAATGGTGCCACCATTCAGCGATACGCCGTTGCCCAACGCGATCGAGTCATTGCCCGCGCCGGTCATGATGTTGGTTGGGAAAGTTGGATCGGTACTGCTGATTGTGATCGTGTCACTGCCCGCATCGGAATCGACCAGGACCTGATCGATACCTGAATCGCTAATCGGGCCGCCAACAAAATTGCGGTACGTGGTGGTAACTCCATTGACCGTAGCCAGGAGACTTCCCGCACTTGCTGCAAGCGTGATGGTATCAGCACCAGGGGTGCCGGGCACCAAAATCCTGTCGCCCGAAGCAATTGGAACTCCACCGCCGACAAAGTCGAGGCCACCATTTCCAACGAAGGTGTCATTGCCTTCACCGCCGTCGAACACGTCGTCGTCTGCACCACCGATCAAAGTATCATCACCTTCACCACCAATGAAAGTGATCGAAACTGGAGAGGCAACCGTGGCACTGGCGTCAAAGAGATCGTTATTCGGACCACCAGCCAATGTCAGGGAATAAGCACCTGCGACTCCAAGCACGGTGATAGTGTTGTCCCCCTCTCGCACGTTGATATTCATCGCTGTCAATCCAGCTGGGGTATTCGAGTGATTGACAGTGACTGTGTCGGCGGCATCGCCGGCACCGGTGCCGTCATTGCCATTGATCGTCACCGTGCTCTTGTTGTTGAATTCGATCGACTCAAACGCGTCAATGGCAACTCGCACTCGTGGGGCTGCTGAGCCATTGGTGACATTGATGACGTTGGCTGCGTCGGTGGCATTAATCGTGAGACTTGAAACCGTCACGGTATCAATGATCGGAGCTAATCCGGTAAAGCGAATATCGACCGGGGTGGGACCAGTAAAACGCAAAAGGCCATCGCCATTATTACCAGCACCTGCTCCGATTGGCGGTGTGGTCGTGCCAACAAAGTAAGTCTCATTGAACGCAGCGCTGCCACCACCTAACAGATTCAGCGTATCGCCAGGTTGACCACCACCTTGATAGTCGATGCCGCGGGTAGGAGCAAACAAGCCTCCCGCTGGATTGTTGATCGTCAAAGTGTCATTGCCAGTACCGCCTATAAAGCTGAAGCTGGCGATGTTTGCAAAAGGAACAGCGGGGCCGCCATTGAGGGAGTAAGAACCACTATTGGGTCCGCTTGCGTTGACTACGAGCGTATCATCAGCCCCGGTTCCAGCAACCGCAATGGTGTTCAGGGCTGCGGTGAGCCCCAGGAATTGACTTGTGCCTGCGCCAATAGCGCCAACCAGAGTTAGCGCACCGGTCGAAAGATTCGCAGTGTGTAAATCGCCATTGGCTGTTACAAAAGCGGTGGTGTTGCCTCCGAGGTTGGTAATCTCAATTGCGTAAGAATCGAGCGAAACGATCCCCGTAGCCCCGAAAGTCGTGACCACACCACCATTGGGAGACGGACTGCCATTGAGTCCACCAATCGTGGCGAACTCATCAGTGTCGAAAAGCATGCCGTATAGCGTTGTAGTCGGCAGCGTGCCATCGTTGTTGGTATAGGAGACTCCGTTGATCCCATTCAAGCTCAGGTTTGTATCGACCGACACCAGTGCGCCCGTGTCTGGGTGAACGCGGAAGTTCCCACCATCCCGATTGGTAATTCGAATCCGGTCTACATTCGGGTTGAAGTTAAAGCCCGTGAACTGCACGTCGGCGAGCGTTGTACTCCACGGAGCAGCGCCAACTTGAGTGGCAATGCCAGTGGTTGGATTGACTGTATAAATGCGACCCGTGCGAGTTGCTCCATCATCTACAAGTCCAAGTGCATAGAGTTGCCCCGTTGCTGGCCGTGTATCGATCCCAACAACTAGTTCGCCAGCACTCAAACCGGTAATCGCAACGTTGCTGGCAATCGTTCCAGGCGTGGCACTATCAAAGGTTGCTAAGTTATTGTCACTATCAACTGCATACATCGTCGCCAAGACGCGGCGTTCTTCAAGTGTCTCTAATCGCCCTAATCGTTGCGACCGGATTCTTGTACGAGGCTGACTGCCCGTAAATAAATTCCAAAAGTGCTGAAGGAATTTTTGTCGTCGTTGTGTCGTCGAAGGTCGGCTTGTTGAATTGTGTGACATGATGAGAGGGCTCCAGGAATTCATTCAAAGTAGTGCATCAAGTGGGCGTAATTCCGACAAACAGTTCACTCAGACTGCTTCGCCGACATGTGAGCGCTCAAAAAGAGACGCCGTAGATTATCAAATTGGAAGGTCTTTAAATTCACGTGATCTTGTCGCATGATGCAACTCCTAAAACATCTCACCGCTCTATGCATCAAAAGCAATCGCTGAGCCCTTTTTGCATGGCGGATAGACTGATGGGATGCAAGTAAGTTGTTCACAACGACTTAAGGACCTCGTCAGTTCCCAAGAGATCAAACTGAGGTTGTCGTCTGTTTCACAAAGTGAACGTTCACGGTCCTACTAAGGCATCACGCGAAGCTCGTCGCCCCTGTAGTAAACAACATGCTTAGCGTGGAGTAGAATCAGAATATTCCGCAAAGTCAAATTCTACGGCATAACCGCGAAAAAAGTTCTTTCCCGGAGAATACGAACTTGCATACGAACTTGCATACGCACTTGGTGACGCGCGGAGAGGTCTCGTAGCGGCGGAAAGACTGGAAACGCTTCCGTCATTTACCTTTCCACACGCCCAATGAACCACCGGCCCAGGCAAAGTCCATGAATCTACGTCAGTGTGTAAGTCTTTTTGTAGCAACGGCTTACGTCGTCTTTTGCAGTTTGCTCTGTCCTGCGGCCGACCAGCGAGTTTCCCTGTCCGTTACCGATGCGGATAGTGGCGAAGCTCTAGCAGCGCGTCTGTATCTGACCTCCGAATCAGGCGTCCCACACTATTTCCAAGTCGCCGGGGAGGGCGCCTCAGCGGTCAAATACGAAAAACAAAATTGGCTCGATAAAGAGTCGGTTGAATTTCACACTACGGTTTCAGCTCATCCATGCTTCACGACTGTTCCAAGCGGTCGCTACACATTGATCGTTGAGCGTGGCAAGACCTATCGTCCGGTAACAAGAGTGTTCGAAGTGGCCGATCAAGCTCTTGAACTCAAGATTCCACTACAGCGTTGGAGCGACCCAACGGCAGCAGGTTGGTACTCTGGCGATACACACCTACATCGAACTGTCGCTGAACTTCGCAACGTGCTGTTAGCCGAAGATCTCAATGTCGCTTTGCCGCTTACTAGTTGGGTTACATTTGCGGATAAGCCGCCAGCTAGTGGCGACAAGAACATTCAAGATGCGCGATTAACTTCCTTGATCGAAGTCGACAAGCAACACCTCATCTGGCCTCGCAACACCGAATACGAGATCTTTAGCGTGGGTGGTAAACAACACACGTTGGGTGCTCTATTCGTACTTGGCCATCGCGACAGTTTGCAACAGACCGTCCCGCCTTGGAAGCCGGTCATCGATGGGCTGCAGAAATCCGATGCTCCAGTACTCTTCGATATGGATAAACTCGATTGGCCTTTTGCGATGGTCTTACCGACACTGTTTAATTCAACCCAAGGTGCAAGCTGCTTATGTGAGCTATCCAATAATCATGTGTGGCGCACCAAGTTCGCCTTCAAAGACTGGAACACCGCTGCTCCACCTTTTATTCATGCTCCGTTCGGATCGCAGGTGGGTGGACACCGCGCATGGCTCGACTATACCCACGGCATGTATTACACGCTGCTCAATTGCGGCTTGCGCTTAGCTCCCTCTGCTGGTACAGCCAACGGTGTCCATCCGGTTCCGGCCGGCTTTGGTAGAGTTTATGTGCATCTGCCAGAGGGCTTTAGCTTTGAAGCATGGATGAAGGGGCTTCAGCAAGGTCGATCCTTTGTCACCACGGGTCCGATGTTATTTGCCACTGCCAATGATTCGGACCCAGGTCGTATCTTCCAACGCGAGCTCTCGGACGAATCACCGATCACCCTTGCGATGGATGTCATCTCGGAGCAACCGATTCTCTATGGCGAAGTGATCGTAAACGGCGTCCCAGAACAATTGCTTCGAGCCCAGAATACGCGAACAGAAAAAGACGCCTACCGTTCACAACTCAGTCATACGTTCGTACCAAAGCGTTCAGGTTGGTTTGCAGTCCGCTTTTGGGAATCGCAACCCGATGGCCAAGTCCGTTTTGCGCACACTGCACCCTGGTATGTCGAAGTCGGAAATCAGCCTGTAGCAATCGAACCGGAGCAGAAGCAATACTTGATCGACCGCGTGCGGCAAGAGATAACCCGCAGCAACGGAGTCGTATCTCCTGAGGCCATGCAGGAGTACCAAAAGGCTTTGCAGTTTTATGAAGCTCTGCCAGTGGCCAGCGGTATGTTGCTCGAGGCACGGTCCTCGGGTTCAACCGCTGAGATAGAACGTTGGCTCGACAACATGATCATCGATCATCGGTTCAACGCCGAAGAAGTTCGCCAAGCGACGGGATTGGAACTCAAGCAAGCCACCGAAGAAGTAAGCAAGCGCGCCCTCAAAGCCGCAAGCGAATCGAAGTCCGTTCGAGTGTTGCCCTATCCCGGCGGTCGACATCCGCGACGCGGTTTCCTCGATGGAGCCCTTCAGCCTCAACGCGAAACAAAGATCAGCGTTTTTCCTGCGTGGAAAGATGGTGGTTACGTAGTTATCGATGTGCCCGAAGCCGTTTTCTCAAACCTTGGACTCACTTATCTCGCTCATACCCATATACCAACGATCTGGGACCAGCTTGAACAACCTTTGCCGAGATTGGAGTGGACGGAAACTGCGGATGGATTTGCGGTTCGGCGACAACTTCCCAATGGAATTCAGCTCGCTTCGCAGATAACCCGCCGTGTCGACGGTGTCGATATGCAGATTGAACTGACCAACGGCACCCAGGCGCCTTTGACTGGTTTGCGAGTTCAAGTGTGCACGATGCTCAAGGGTGCGGTTGGCTTCAACTTGCAGCAGCCACTCGAATCGATCGTTGAGGGTCCGTACGTCGGCGTGCGTGGTGTCGACGAAAAAGAGCGACTTACCAATCGCTGGATCGTTACCCACTGGACGCCCAACCAGCGTGTCTGGACGAACCCACCGGTGCCCTGCATCCATTCCGATCCAATCTTTCCTGATTGTGCACCAGGAAAGACAGTTACCGTGACCGGTTCCTTGCGATTTTACGAAGGCAACAACGTCCGCGACGCTTTTGCACCTCAGCCATGATGCGTTTCGCCATGTAGATTCGTTTTCGTTCGCCCAATACATTGCTTCCAATTGCGAACGCGAAACGTTACACTGCGGTCATGGAAGTCATCAGCTTGCAATCAGGAAGTGCGGGGAACTGCGTATTTGTTCGCAGTGGCGATACGCGTTTGCTCTTTGACGCGGGTATTAGCGGGCGCACCGCAGAGTTGCGGTTAGCGCAATTTGGGTACGATATCCGCGACTGCGCGGGAGTAGTGATCTCGCACGAGCACTGCGATCACATTAGTGGCATAGGCACTTTCCATCGCAAGTTTGGCTTGCCGGTCTACGCCAGTGCACGTACCTGGAACGCAACCCGAGCCAAGCCCTCGACGGGTTGTATAGAAAACCCAAAACACTTTGTGCCCGGCAAGCCATTTCAAATCGGGGCGCTGCGCATCGAAACCATTCGAACTCCACATGATGCCATCGAAGGCGTATGCTTCGTAATCGAGGATCTGGAATCGGGCAAACGGTTCGGACTGTTTACCGATCTTGGGCATGTGTTTAGTGGACTTCAGAAAGCCCTCGATGGTTTGGATGCGGTTCTCATCGAAAGCAATTACGATGAGGACATGCTCCGTCGCGGTACTTATCCACAACGACTCAAAGATCGTATCTCCGGCAATCGTGGTCACATCTCCAATGCCGATGCCGCCGAAGTGCTAGACAAATGCGCCGCACAACTCCAGTGGGTCTGTTTAGGGCACCTCTCTGCAGAAAACAATACGCCGAATGTAGCTATAAATACGCATCTTGAAAAATACGGCGCCCGCTATCCAGTTTTCTGCGCCGGTCGCGATGAGGCATTGCAATTGCCTTGGATTGAAGAACCTACTTTTACGCTCCAATCCAAGAAACCTGCCTTGCTTAACTCGCGACACAAGGCGTATTCATAGTGCTCTGTCCACGTTAGATTTTGGGGTGAGAGTCGCACAATTGTCTCAATTGTGGCAGCTACGATTGGGACAATCGTGCGACAATAGTGCTTCGTCCATCTTTAATTTGGGGGTGGCACGCTCTGAGGCTTTGCGAAAGGCGTGGCGGTTTACACTAGCGCCACGCCCTTCGAAGACTCAGGGCGTGCCACCCTATCACCTCTAATCCCAAAATTAAAGTTGGATGAAGCACTAGCCCGGTCCAGCCGTTACTCTCAGAAATCTTTATGGAGCACGCGAACCAAGGTACAATACCTGTGCGGTCGCGTATCCGCTATTTGGCGCTTTCTTGCAGGGCGATACCCAATGATTGATCACCTCGCAACTCATCTTGGCCTTAGTGCTTTACTGAAAGCGATCACAGATTCACTTGGTCGCTATGAGATCTTGGAGCATTGGACTCAAGGTGAATTTCACCATGATTTAGTTCTTCGCGTTCCCAGTAACAAGAAACTCTCTGGAACAGTCTTGGTTATTGCCACCGATTGCAATGGTGGAGTCAAAGAACTTTTGTGCTTTAATGAAGTGCCGCAACATTCAGCGCTATGGCATCATCGTTGTCCAGATAACCCAGAATTCGATGGCCAGCTTCCACCATTGCTGGACTGCCGCAGGACCGTGCATTGGTTTAACCCATGCTCCTTGCTTGAGCCCGATGCGTTCAGCGAGTACAAACCTGAGTTTCGCCAGCGTCAACTGGGCGGCGGTTGGCAGCCCAGACAATGCGGAAATGATGGAAAGTTTCTCGCATGAATGCGACCA
>JANRMD010000377.1:0-4697 GCA_033761895.1 Pirellulaceae bacterium
AACGCATTGGTCGTATCGTTTAGCTTGATGCCGAACAGGACCCGTATAAAATGGTTTGCCAATCGATTAATGCGCAGCTTCAACCAAGGATAGTCTATGACTCCGCCTCCCTTGATAAACCTGCTTCCAAACACGCAGTCCCAACCCTCATTGAGAAGTTGCCAGTATCGCACAACGTCGCGGCAATCGTCCGATTCATCAGCCATCATGATGACCACGGCATCGCCATGACAGTTATCAATACCACATGCGATGGCACGGCCGAACCCATGTTCGCCATCGTTTTGGATAGGAACCAAAACGGGCATTCGCTCCCGTAGACTCGATAGGATCCTCCAAGTTTCGTCGCTACTTCCGTCATCGACAACTACAATCTCATGCGGAACGTCCTTTAGCCTTAGCTCCAAATGCAGATGCTCAACAGTCGAAGCAATACATCCCTCTTCATCTCGGGCAGGTATGATTACCGACAATAGAGTCAGAGCGCTGCTTGGTGTAAGTTGTTCCGTTGAAGCGATATCTTCTTGACTCAAATTCGCAGTTTGCATTTTGGGTTTCACTCGAATGGCGTTCAATAGCGTTACAGTAGTCTGAATATTCCGCAGCGCATTGCGTCCGCGAATCGCACCAGTCATGATCGCCGCGGACCCGCGGACTAGGCCTTAGTGGACATATCTCGCCAATCGCCACCATCCTAGCTTGCTAGTGGACTTTGATCAGCCCGGCGTGGTCGGAAACGCAAATGTCGCACGAACGATGACTATTCACGATACATCTTGCCCGCTTGATAGAGCGATAGCCGATACTGATACGCCTGTAGCTGATTCGAGGCTCCGCTAAGGCTTTCGGATAATCGAATCGCAGATCGCATTGTCAGCTCCGCATCTCGGAACTTGCCCGAACTGGCTTGCGCTGCAGCCAATGCATCCAGGCAGTCCGCGCGCGCCCGGCCTGAAAGCTCCCAGGCTCGTGTAGCGTTGCTTATCGCGGTTCGCAACATTGCGGGCTGCGCAGCCAGTTCTTCGTTGGTCGAAGCCAACCAGGACAAATCCCGCAGCAGCGCCACATCATCAGGGTTTAACTCAAGTGCTGTCTTCCATGCAACGTAGGCCTCACGCGGCTTGCCGTTGACGACGTAGGCCAAACCAAGGTTGGACCACAGCCGAAAGTAGAGCCGATTGTTTCTGGCGGCAGCCTCGAAAACCTGCAATCCCTCCGCCGGTCGGCCCAGATTCATCAAAGCGACGCCTAGACTGATCTTGGTTTCCGGTGTCAAGTCGCCTGCCGCTACGGCGCCGCGCAAGTATTCTTCCGCCTCATCGAATCGCTGCAGCTCTATGTAACATCTTCCGATCGCGGCAAGCGAAGCGACATGCTGAGGGTCTCTGTTTAAACGCGATTTGTGGGCTGCGATGGCAAAATCCAACGCTCCACAGTCCTCGGAAATCCGCGCGATCGTGGTTAAGTTCGCTTCCTCACGCTGAGATTGAAGTAGTTGTTGAAAGCTCTCTGCCTCGTTGGGTTGAGCCTCTTGTTCGCTGGACGACAAGCAAACTCGTACCACGTCCAGTGACAATTGCTGCCATGAGGGAGTGGGATCGATCAATTCACCTAAACCGATTCGTCTATCAATGTTCCCCAACACCTTCCGCGCGCTTTCAAAGTCCTTGAACCGCGTATGCACGGCAACCTGGCCAATCAGACAACTCAAATGCTCACTTAATTTTGCAGGTGCCGCTAATTCACCTTGCAGGAAGTACTGGAGTGCTGCCGGATCGTCGCGTTGAGTCAAAGCGAGCTGCGCAAGTTGAAGCCAGACCTCGAACAATTCTGGCTGCACTTCCACTGCCTTGAGAAGCAACCTCGAAGACTGTTCCAACGCCCCCAAATTCCACCAAGCTACACCGGCACTTGGATTGACCCGGACCGTTGCCTGCCATAGTCGCTCTGGCGACTCGTACAATTCAGCGCGAAAGAACGAAACGATCCCGAGAATCACAGCCAGCCCAACTGCCAAGCCACGTCGAGGCCATAGCCCAAGAAGTTGTGAAACCGGCCTGTGCAACAGGTATGCGAATAGCGCAAAAAGCACTGGCAGCGACTGATAAATATAGTGATCCCCCACGTACGAGTATCGCCAATAAAAAACGTCTACCAATCCAAGGCTTGGAAAAAGAGTGATCCAGGCAACGCACCAAGCGCTTAGCGGCTCAACTCCACAAATCTTTCGGTAACGCCACAGCCCAAACGAAGTAGTGAACATCACCAACGTGGGCAACCAATCTACCGGGGATGCTAAAGAAACATCCCAGCGGGGATAAACGAAATTTAGTGTCCAGACCGCGAAAATCTGACGCACGTAAAACAGACACACCCAACTCATCGTCAACAGACGCTCAGCCAAAGTCTGCTGCCTGACATCGACAAAGTTTATCAACTTCTGCTGATACAGCACCCCGACTGCACCGAGCACTGCGGCGATGAGAAAATAGGGCCAAAGCATCCGAACAAGTGCGCGAAGGGAGGTTCTAGCAGCCAAAATCTCGACAACGGCAAACGCAACGGGCAGCGTGATGAGTGTTGGCTTGGCAGCAATTGAGAGCGCAAAACACAACCATGCTGCGATCTGCAACTTGATGCTTGCCACCGTGCGTTGTCGTGTGTAGTAATAGCAGGCCAATACACCGAGCATCACCGAAAGTACGGTTTTTCTTTGAGAAACCCATGCGACAGACTCAACTTGGATCGGATGGACCAGGAACAGCAACGCCAGCCATAGAGCCCACGGAACCTTCAACTCAACAAGTAGCAGATAGATCACAAACGACGTAACGGCATGCAAAACAAGATTTGTAAGGTGATAAAGTAGCGGATCGGCCTCAACCATCTGCCACTCGATCCAAAAGGATGTATAGGTCAGAGGGAAGTAGTCAACTGGCTCACTCGAAAACCAGAACTTGAAGATGCCGTAGGGGTCATTCATCAACTCATTTTCGACGATATAGATCTTCACATCGTCCCAAATGAACTCTCCCCTTAGCGCGGGAAAGTAAATTGCAACGGCTAGCAGCATGGCAGAAACCGCCAATAGCCATCTCTGCCCCCTTCCATCCGGTGTTTGGTCATTCGGCTTGTTTGTCAACTGTCGTGTTCTCATGGAATCAAGCGGTTGCGGTTAGAGTCGCACAGCACCACGTCAGAAGCAGCAGATACCAACTTGCTACTGATTCAGCCAGAACTGATAAAGCAACGAAATTGGAGAGGATGGGAGCGGAGTGTAGGCAATCGATGTGATAACCTCGACGTTGTTGGACATCACGGACAGCAATGCGGCCAAGGTTGAAATCATTCTCATCGCGTCTGCGGTTTTGCCCCAATGGGTATGGATCAGTGTCACGGCCACAAAAAGTAACGGAAACGCGAAAGCCGTCGCTCGAGACAAATCAAGCACCAGCAATGACGAAGCTACGGCGAAGGCAACCGCGAGCCATGGAATGAAAGCTCGCATGAAGTCCCCATCTCGCCAGGCACCGAAGGTGCCAACTGCGATCAACAGCAGCAGGCCATCCCCGAGCGACCAGAGGGCAACTTGCCAATAACAGAGCGAAATCCCTAAGTGCTCACCCAATAGGCTCATATCCGGCGAACTCCACCCCAGTACCTTCGCCGCCACTATTCTGGTCAAGAAGTACGCCATTGCTGTAACCAAGAGACAAATCGTCCCGTACTTCTTGGTAGCGGAATCAAGTTGCCGATCAAGCCAGATAACAACAGCGAGCATGGCCATGCTCACCATCGATCGTTCATCTGTCCAACACGCCAAGAAGCAAAACAGCGACAGCATAAGTGGTTTGGGGATGGAAACTGCCGCCAAAGCTAACAGCCCCAGCGCTATGCCGTCAAATGGCTTGGCTGTATGGTTGATCGAAAAACAAGCGTTGGAGACGTACGACCCTGCCAGCACCAGGCTAACCATAACTGCAGTGTATCGATCCTGCGTAAGGCGATACCCAACGCACAAGCCACTCAGCAGCACGCATGCTCCCCCAAGGGTCGATGCGAAGTAGGGGTGCCAGCCTACTTGCACACTCGCGTAAAGAAGAATGGAGCCAACCAATCGCGGAGTCAGCTTCGCACCGTGGCTGCGCTCGCCCGCGTTTTCCGGGACCGTCAATTGGCTAGTATCGGCTAACGGCGAGGATGCCTTCAGTTCGTACGCTGGCGGAAGCTGCACATCGGTATTGAACCAAATCGCCGGTGCGCAGCTAAATCCAAAGCACGCCAGCAAGCTAACCACTAGCGACTGAAGCAGCCAACGAGCGTTTTCGAACAATGTTTCGATCGGCTTTGCGTCGGTGAACGGCATAGACTTAAACGTTGTTGTACGTCTGATGTTCGACGTCGCTGTGCTTGCAAAACAACGACTGTGCAGGTAAGAGCATTTTCATTGCTGCGCTGAGTCGAGCAAACCGCAGAGTCTAGCGCGCAAACTCGGCCTCGAGTCGATCGACGGTTTGCTCCCAATCGAAATCGGCTGCACGGGCCAACGCGGCGCTGGACCTTGTTTCGAACTCGGAATTGTTACCAAGCAGAGTACGCATCGCTTTGGCAATGGATTTAGGATGTGGACGTTCGACTAAGATGCCCGCTGCCGTTGTGCCGACAACCTCCGCCGGGCCGCCGCTATCGACCGCAAT
>JANRMD010000378.1:0-5114 GCA_033761895.1 Pirellulaceae bacterium
CTAGCATGCGAATCTTGGCAACTCTCGACTTGCCAGACTATGGCGACGCGCTGGTCGACGGGTTTTCCGTCATCAACGATCCCGACCGCGTTCGAAAGCGGCTAGGCTTCATGCCCGATAACTTTGGAACCTATCCCAACATGAACTGCGTGGAGTATCTCGATTTCTTTGCGAGATCCTACGGTTTGGTTGGTCGTGAACGGACGAAAGCCCTACGGCATACCTTGGCCTATACGGGCCTCGACAAAATTGCGGAGAAGTCGATTCGTGGGCTATCGAAAGGCATGCGGCAACGATTGTGCTTGGGGCGTGCGATGATCCATGATCCAGCTGTGTTGATTCTCGACGAGCCAGCGAACGGTCTCGATCCACGCGCACGCATCGAACTTCGACACATGATTCGAGGCCTGGCTGCTGAAGGCAAGAGCTTACTCGTTTCCTCGCACATTCTCACCGAACTGGGTGAGATGTGTGATGCGATTGGAATTGTTGAACGCGGCCAAATGTTAGTAACGGGCACCGTTGCGGAGATTAAAGCTCGTTTGCGACCTCATATCGACGTGGTGATACAGCTGATCGATCGCGGTGACGAACTTGGGCAATGGCTTCAGTCAAAACCCAACGTGCTCAAGATTCAAGCCTCGGATCGTACGGTGCGATTCCAGTTCGCGACCACAGACGAAACTGAGCAAGCACAGCTGGTCAGCGCGATTGTCACCGCAGGATTCCAGATACTCGAGTATCACACCGAGAGCCGTTCACTTGAAGATGTCTTTTTGCAGATCACGACGGGGGCAGTGCAATGAGCCAAATTTCACTCAGCGGCGAACCGCCCCTGCTCGGCAATGCCCTAGAGGGCGAAAGCACACATCGCATCTGCCAGATTCCTGAAAAAGGTTGGGACCGACTGTGGGTCTGGGCGACTGAACGCATCAATCCGATCGTGGTTAAAGAAGTTCGTCAGTCGCTTAAGAGCAGACAATTTACGATCGCTTTCGGGCTGACATTGATCGCTGCGATAAGTTGGACGTTGATCGCAATTTCGCTGATGGTCCCTAGGATTTACTACACACCCGGCGGAGTGCAGCTGCTAACTGGTTTCTTCTGCATTTTGCAGTTTCCGCTGATGATCATCATTCCATTTAGTGCCTTTCGGTCGTTGACCACGGAGACCGAAGATAGCACTTTCGAATTGCTCAGTATCTCGGCGCTTTCGGCGGGGCAGATCGTCATGGGCAAGATGATGTCCGCTCTGCTTCAGACTCTGCTGTACCTCTCGGCGCTGGCACCTTGTATTGTGTTGACCTATCTGCTGCGCGGGGTGAGCTTGGATTCGATCCTATTTGTGTTGGGGTTAACCGTCACATTCTCGGTTGCCGAAACGGCGCTGGCGCTGCTGCTGGCGGCCGTTTCAAGAGCTAGAATTCTGCAGGCTGGAGCAACGGTCTTGCTGCTCATCGGACTCATCTTTGGTTTCTTTGCATGGACCAGTGGTATTGTAGGTGGCGCGCTGGTCGGTCTATCGAACATGCCCAAGGAGTTTTACATCGGTGTTTTCGGATTCGCGACTGTCTTTCTTGTAGCCTTGGATCTGGTCCTGCGATCGGCGGCCGCAGCGATTGATTTTCCAAGCGAGAATCATTCAACACCGTTGCGCAAACGTGTCCTGCTTTTGGTCGGTGTGATCTTGTTCTGGTCCACATTTGCAGTCGTTGCCAGTCGCGAAGAAGAAGTTGCCTTTGTGTTTCTGGTGGGCGCGTTTGTTGTTTGTATGTTCATCGCCTCGTTGATGACTGGAGAACTTGGGATCATCTCCCCGCGTGCGCGACGATCGTTGCCCAGGACTTTTGCTGGGCGTGTATTTTTGACCTGGTTTTATCCAGGCGCTGGCATGGGCTACATTTTCCTCGTTTGCCTATTTGCCGCTCTAGTCGCGACGATGTGCATCACGGAACTTTACTACTCCCTTAGCATGCAAATGAACATGGGTCGAACGAGCATCCAAGCCGTTGGCTACCTGCTTTTGTGCTACTTAACGATCTATGCGGGCATCAATCGACTCGCGATGTTGGCGGTTGCCAAGCACATGCCCGCGCGCATGCTGGGTTCTTTTGCCCTGATGACGGTATTGCTGTTGGCCCTGCATTTGGGACCATTGTTGCTGGCCTTTGCGTTCAATGACTATCGCGAGTTCGATTACGAATGGCATCAGGCGTTCAATATTATTTGGACCTGCACCGAGGTGACCGAAGGCCTTTCGTTCCCTGTAGAAGTCAGTATGGGCATTCTCACCCTAGCATCAATCGCTATTTTCGGTTTGAATCTAGTACTCAGCACTCGGGACGTGATGCTGGTTCGAATCGCTGAGCCACCGCGAGTACAAGCCGAAAACCGAGTGGCAACTGTCGTTCAAGCGCCAAACCCATTCGCGGATTAGAGTCGCTACGCGTGCCACCCCTTTTGTCAAACCTGAACAGTTTAACCCCAACAATCAATGTTACGGAATCGCGCCAAAGCACATGACCTTTCCACAGCCCAACGACGACCGACCTGACCCATCCGAACAACCCATTCGCGCTCGCGTCCCAGAGCACGTGGCTCGTGGCGCCTTTAGTACTGGCGTGATCGTCATGACGGCACAAACGGAAGTCATTCTTGACTTCATTCAGAACTTGGGAAGACCGCACCAAATTGTGGCTCGAGTTGTCATGCCGCACAGCGTTCTACCGCAGTTGGTGGATGCTCTCTATCGCAACATGGAGCTCTACAAGAATCGTTGGGGTGAGCTGCCTCACATTCCAACGCTGCCTCCCGTTCAAACCACGGTAGCCCAGCATGGCAATGCCGCGCCTGCAGCCACCCCGCAGCTCGGGCAAAGTAGCTCGATTGCTTCGGGACAATTTATTCCGCCGACCGAGACCGGCGCTCAATCGGGTGCTGGAGGAGCCGGTGGTGGAGGAGCCGTTGGTGGACATCCAAATCAACCTGCCGCTCCATCGAATCCACCGCAAGCCGCACCAAGCAAGCCCGCTGGTTCGGGTTTTCAAGACGCGGGCATACGTCGGCCTTCAGCCCAAGAGATCTACGATGATCTGAAAATCAAAGACGAACTCTTGTCGGGTGCCTACGCTAATGCAGTGATGATTGGGCATGGACCCCACGAATTCAGTTTCGACTTTATCACCAACTTCTTTCCCAATTCCGCAGTTAGTGCGCGGGTGTTCTTGTCGTCAGGGCAGGTTCCGCGGTTCTACGATAGCCTGAAGGGGACTTGGGAACAGATGCGGTCGCGCATGCAACCGCCTCCCGGAGATTTTCCAGGTCCATTTCCTGGGCCAAC
Organism: Pirellulaceae bacterium; assembly: GCA_033761895.1. Taxonomy (GTDB): domain Bacteria; phylum Planctomycetota; class Planctomycetia; order Pirellulales; family Pirellulaceae; genus Aureliella. The sequence continues at coordinate 3,341 of JANRMD010000378.1, forward strand.
GGATATGAACGGTTAAAACGTTTCGTTAACTACTGCAGATCAATCTTCCAACGTCCTCATGAAGCTCATCCTCGCAAGCCAATCGCCGCGTCGTCGTCAACTCATGCAGCAGGTCGGCTATGAGTTCGAGATCATCGTGCCCAGTGAGTCCGCCGAATGTGGCCTCTGTTCTGGTGAATCCACACCGGAGCTGGTGGCGCGATATGCTTATCAAAAAGCCGTAGATATTCGGCCGCGTATCGACGGCGAAGCCATCATCATCGCTTGCGATACCGTCGCCGACATCGAAGGTCAAATGTTGGGCAAACCTCGCGATCGGGAGCATGCAGAGTACATGCTGCGTCTGCTTAGCGGTCGCGTGCATCGGGTCTTCAGTGGCTTATGCGTTTGGCAAGTCCCTGTAGGTGAGCCAGATGTGCGTGTCGCCAAAAGCGAACTGATCATGGACCGACTCAGTGAAGCACAAATCCAAGCTTATCTCGATAGCGATGATTGGATCGGCAAGTCCGGCGCATTCGGCTACCAAGACGGCCATCCCTGGTTAAAGCTGGTCTCTGGCACGGCCAGCAACGTGGTTGGGCTACCTCTAGATTTGCTTCGCGAAATGCTCGCTCCACGACAGCGTCAATCCTAAAGGTCGCTTCTGCAATGCGATGAACTGTCCCGAAGTCTGACGGATGAAACTTGACTTTTGCAAATCGTTGTTTTTTCATACCCATTGGTGGTACGCAGAAGGGCGAGTCATGCAAATTGCAGTCATTCACGTTATGAATCGAGTCGTTCGTCGCTGCGTTGCTTTTACTCGCTAACGGGTACATCAGCTTTAGGTATGATCCGGTAAGGGGGCATAAAGTATGGTCACCCCTTCGCCCCTGTACTCGGGGGAGAAGGGGACGGGGGTTGAGGGGCGTTTTGCAGTTCGCATGAGCTACAGTCTTTGTTCCAGCCGCCTTGTGTGAATCCAATGGATGGCATCGCTTGCTGCAGAAGTCCGTGAAGTTCCACGCTGAGCCTCTCCCTCGCTACATGGATCTCAAGACAATTCGAGCGGCGCTCTCCCATGGGAAAGCGCTTAGGGTTCGCATTAATCACTTAATCGACCAAGAACTCGGCCCCTCATCCCCCGGCCCCTTCTCCCCTGAGTACAGGGGCGAAGGGGTGACCATTCTTCCAACTCTGCGCAAGAATCCCTGGAAATTTGGGCGCATAAGGGGCGATTGGCCGCTGAAGACCATTTGGATGGTCTCGTCAAGTTTCGCTTAATGCTCCTTCTTCAACATTACGTCTGATCAGCGAGCGGACCTTTCTCAGCCGCATTTCTTTTCGTTCTAGCTGCGTTTTTCTTTTTGAAGTGCTCGGGTTTGAACGGTATCTATCTGGCATTGATGCCTATCCCTCTGCCGAAACAGGTGCCCATCTCTCTTCGTCTTCGCATCCCCCGAAAACTACGTCTGTCCCCATTCGGCCGTTTTCCCCATTCGGCCGTTTGGAACTCTCACGAGTGCAAGAATGTTGCGTGAGTACTGCGAATACCGCCGTCTTGCACGACGGATCGTTCTGCTGCCAACTAACACTGGTCGTTGCTTAGGACCCCTTCTTTTTTACAACGTGAGCTGCGAAAAGTCGCGACTCGTGCTTGCAATGAGACTGAGTCTCAGTAACAATAGTCAGGACATGAAGCAAGCAAGCGGCGTTGTTTCCGAGATTCGGATTCGCCCAGCCAGCCACCTACCAACGTCTAACCATTGCTTTTTTGGCTGAAAGGTTGCTATGT
>JANRMD010000379.1:0-3912 GCA_033761895.1 Pirellulaceae bacterium
ATGGCGATTCCTAAACGTCCTACGACCCAAACTTCTGCCGCTGGATTGCATTGGCAAGTCACCGACGATGGCAGTCGGACTTTGTGGGACCAGCAACTCGACGAAACGTATCACAGTGGCTGCGGTGCGGTGGCAGAATCGTTGGTGGTTTATCTGTTGAATAGCGGCATGCACAAGCGGCTTGCAGCAGGGCAGGGGAGTGCAGTACTAGAGTACGGCTTGGGGACAGCGACGGCTTTTCTATTGACTGCGGCGGATGCACTCATCCACGGAGCCGCGTTGCACTACCGAGCTTTGGAGATTTCACTATTGCCAGCCGAGATCCTTGGCGAATTGCAACTGTGCGGCAGCACACTTCACCCAGCCTATCGTCAGGAGTTTGGCGAAGTGCTGGAGGTCGCCCAAAGTTTGCTGGCTGAGTTCGTTCAATGGCGCAGCAAGTTGGCTGTCACACCCGAGCACGGCATGTACAACTGTGCACTTCGAGCGAACATTGAACTAGAAATCGTGATCGGTAATGCAGTGCACTATGACCGTGCCGACTTGTTTGATGCGATCTACTTTGATCCTTTCAGTCCAGCCAGCTGTCCGGAATTGTGGAGCGTCGCAGTCTTTCGACATGCCCTAAACGGTCTTCACGCAGGCGGAACATTGACCAGCTACTGTGTCAAAAGCTCGGTGCGGCATGACCTGTCGAGTGTCGGTTTCCGTGTCAGCCGCGTGCCGGGACCGATTGGGGGCAAACGCGAAGTGCTGTTAGCAACCAAGGTCCCAGCCTTGGAGTGAAAGTCAACGAAAACGCCTGGGTGTGCTATTTGGCGCACCGCCGCCTGTCTCATTTGCATCTTTCGGAAAAGTCTCTTTCGTTTACCAAGGTTCGCAGTGGTCCGCAAACGGGATTATCTGAACGGCTGGTATGCGCTGCGGAAAGAATACGTTTTCTCGAGGGCAACAGCTGAATTCGAGTTGTGCAAATTCCGATGCATGGGGCGCAACCAGAGGACTGGTTGAATGCGAGGTCAAAAGCGGTGTGCGTTATGTAGCACTCGCTTGCTTGGAGGCCCTTGCGAAATGGCGAATGAAAAAGGATGGAGCGGTGATAGCATGAAAGTTACGCGTTGGATCTTGTCGGTAGGTGTTGTGATCGCAACACTTGGCCAAGCGAATGCTGGTCAAAAGTTAACCGAAAATGAAAAGTTGTTGGCCCCGACTGTTGTCCAGGCGAGCTGCGATGTTGGCAAATCGTGCTCAAGTGTCTGCGACGGCGCGACCAGCTGCGACAGCGGCATTTGCGGTTGCGGTGCAGGTTGCGAATCTGGTTGTGACAGCTCAAGCTGCGACGGCCTATGCGGCTGTGACGATGGCTTACTTGGCTTAGGCTTGATCAAGCACTCCGACAAGTGCTTCAACGACTTCATTAGCCCGATGACCAACCCAGTCTTTTTCGAAGACCCACGTACACTGAGCGAAGTGCGCTTCATTTTCTTGAATCACAATCTGCCATCCGCCCTCGGTGGAAACTCGGTGCAAGTCTATGCGATGCAAGTTCGCGCCGCGATCACCGAGCGTTTGAGCATCATCGCCACCAAAGATGGTTTCATCTACACCCAAAGTCCTGTTTTCGACAGCGGTTTTGCGGACATCAATGCCGGTTTGAAATACAACCTGTACCGCGATGTGTGCAAAGGTCGCCTACTGAGCATCGGAGGCACTTTTGAAGCCCCAACGGGTTCCAACAAAGCGTTGCAAGGCAATGGTAATGGTGAACTGAATCTGTTTGTGACCGGTGGAACACGTATCGGTGAAAAGGCGCACTGGATTTCTGCTTCTGGTCTTCGCCAACCGATGGACACCAACTTGGAAAACAGCCTGTTCTACTTTTCTAACCACCTCGACCGTCAAATCGGCAATCGCCCACTGTATGCATTCACGGAACTGAATGTCTACAACTACCAAACCTCGGGGACCGCATTCGGACAGGCAATTGAAGGTGGTGACCTGTTCAATCTTGGATCGCCAAATATCTCAGGCAACAACTTGGTTACGAACGCAGTCGGTTTGAAAGCCAAGCCACGATCGAACATGGAAACAGGTATTGCTTACGAGTACAACCTGGCCGATCGCGAAGGATTGATGCGCGATCGTTTGACGGTCGATTGGATCATTCGTTATTAGTGATCCGTTGCGACTGACTTTTTCATCCTTGAGCGAGGCACATTCCGCCACTGAATGTGCCTCGTTTTCTTTTTGTGCTTAACTCGCCGAACGCTTCCATCACGCTTGGTTTTGATCGATAATGCCAGCTTCCATCAATGAAACAATACCAACTTGGATGCTGCAATGAAACGACTCTTGGTGTGTGCTGTGTTGCTAACTCAAGTCTGTACCGCCTTGGCACAAGACACCACAACTCAGGCGTCTGAGCATGCGTGGCAATACAAACCCGAGTTGCTTCAACCCTTTTGGGCCAACGGAGTCGTTGAAGGCGAATCCGTTTTGTTTATCAAAGACGAAAAGTCGGGTGAAGCGCGCGCGAAAGTGCTTTTTCCGATTCAGGAAATTATCCGAGTTCAAAACTCGAGCGGTAGCGTGACTTATGAAGCGGGTAAAGATTACCTGGTAGTTTCTAATTCGCGCGAGATCGTCTTACCCGCGGGTTCGAGAATCGCTTCGTTCACTCCAGCCGATATGCGGCGGCCTGCAAAGTCACAACCTTATGAATTGACACACCGTGACGGCAACGGTGAGATCATGTTCGGAGCCAAACTTGAATATGCGGACATGCAAACTTGCATCACCTATCGCCATGCCGCAGAGGATTGGAAGAAGCCTGTACCCAAGTTCGATCCAAGTGTCTTGCCAATCTCAATTGCACAGCTGAAGAAACGTGAAACGCTTTCGATTGTGACCTTAGGTGACAGCATCTCTGCAGGTGCAAATGCATCAGGCGGCTATGATGCGGCACCTTATCAGCCTGCCTATCCCGAGCTGGTGCGACTTGGTTTAGCGAAGCACTTCGGTGGCGAAGTAAACATGAAAAACTTGTCAGTGGGTGGTAAGGACACTGCCTGGGGACTTACCCAAGTCGACGCTGTCGTCGCCGGGAAACCTCAATTGGTGATCCTAGCGTTTGGCATGAACGACTCCGCCGGAAGATCCGCGGCCGATTACAAAGCCTTGACGCAGCAAACCATCGAAGCGATCCGTAAGCAGCTTCCAAACTGTGAATTCATATTGGTCGCTTCAATGCTCGGCAATCGAGATTGGATTCGACTAAAGCATGAAGTCTTTCCGGAGTATCGCGACGCGCTCGAATCGCTGTGTGGGCCCGGGATCGCGCTGGCCGACTTGACCACCACCTGGACCGGCTTTCTTGAATTGAAGTACGACTGGGATCAGACGGGCAACGGTGTGAATCATCCCAACGATTTCGGCCATCGCGTTTACGCGCAAACGATCTTGGCCTTGCTGAGGCCTAGCTTATCAACCGCTGCGCGTTAGCAGCGGTTAAGTTTGTTGATTTTGTTGGGTAGCGGAAGACGTCAAGGCTTTCGAGGGCAACCGCAGGTCTAGAAATGCTTGAAGACTTTTGGGCGTGGTGACGTTCATCACCTATGGTAGCCACCGTCGCCAGACGGTGGACACCTTACAGGGTGACTAACCACCGCTTGGCAGCGGCGGCTACCAGGGCCTCCGAAATGCTTGCGGGCTTGTCGATCATCGGGTGCCGGAAGCCGTCAAGGCTTTCGAGGGCCACCGCATTACCTTCAGATGCTTGAAGGGTTAGCGGCGGTTACCAGAGCAAAAACCGGGGCTAACGCCCCTTGCCATTGTACACATTTGGCTTGTCTAATTTCCCTCAGCTAGCTTCATTCCTTCGAGCGTCTGTCGCATCTGTTGGTAGCCTCGCCA
>JANRMD010000380.1:0-6443 GCA_033761895.1 Pirellulaceae bacterium
CTCGGCATCCTTCAACCGTTCGGCCACCAATGCCTTCAATTTATCGGGCGGCAGTGGCTTGCGATCTGTGCCTCGTGGCGGGAAGAGCCTGAACCAACGATCGACGACTTCTTCAGCCGTCCACTGCTCGGCGATGTGCGAGTCGAGCCTCAGCAGCACGTGCAGGTGGTTATCCATCACGGCAAAGCCCCCGACGGAAACAGCGAAGATTTCCGCAAGTTCCTTAAGTCGTCTTTCGATCCAACCTTTGCGGTCCGCAGAGTTCGAATCCTGGCCTCCGGCCATAAGATGGGCCTGCCTGACGCAGCGGGAAATACTGTGGTACCAACGACTTACGGCGACATCGACCAATTTAGAGCGTGCGATCGTCATATATGGTTCTCCTTGGTTAGTCCGCAGAGTTTACCAAAATCGCCGGTGGGTGTCTACTTGCAACGCCTGTCCTTTCTGTTCATCAAGCTACAACGCCTGTTTCTGTCGAGTCCCTGAGCCTTTACATAGCCTGTCCATGAGAAGGGGGAGGGACTAAGGGCGGGAGCAAACGTTCCACTCGAACCATGCCAGCGGAATGAGGATGAGCGCTTCCAAGGTAAAGTACGCAATGCCAAGCGGCGTTAGTTGACTGGTGTAGATCAAACAGACAACCAACGACAGGCAGCAGTAGGCTACGTTGAGTACCGCTATCACTGCGAGTGGTGTGCGGGCATCGGGAGCTAGCATGAGACCGCCGGCATCGAAGAATGCGAAGGCAAGGGCTATCAACGCCATGATGGCGAGAATCCAGTGGGGAATCCCGACATCTAGCCAACCAGTGGCAAATAATCCACCGGTGGTTGCTGCCGTCCCAAGCGCGCCAAACAAGTCTAATGTCAGTAGCTGTCGTGCAGTCATAGACGCGATTGAACCGTTAGGCTTCCAAATTGGCTACTCAATCCAAATCCTTGAGTCCGCGCGATCACTTCCAGGCTTGCGTCCGCGATCTTGTGCCGCAAACATTTACTTGGATTCCCAACGCTGCCGCCATACTGGCTTTGGCGAGCATGCAATCGTCGGCGGCTTTGGCATCGTTGGCGTAAGCGACTTGAACATGGTTGGCTTGGTGCTTGGCCATTAGCTGATCGCGGCTAACTCCGTAGGTCACAGCGTGCATGATGGGCCACTGAGGCGTGGTGGCTTCAAGCCGTCGCTTGGTCTCGGCTTCGGGCAACGTTACAACGCCTCCGCGACCAATGTCCATGTGCAGCGCATTGTCGGCTACATAAATGCGACTCCAGATGATCTCGCCAGGTTTGGAAACGCCGTGCATGGTGCTGCCGCCGTTGGGAAAATACATGGCCGGTTGACGATAGCCATGCGTGCCTTTCCAGCCACCAACGAAGTGCTCAGGCGGAGCTGCACCGCTGATCAAAAACACCCACACATATTCCTCGCCCACGGGAGCTCCCCAACGCACATCGTGCAATGTGTTCTCAGCCGGTTGCCCCAAGGCTTGATGAACCCGCGCAGTCAACAATCCGTCAAGTCCGGCGCATTCGTCGACTTCATTAAAGTGAGGAAGCAATGCATCTTTGAATAGCACGCGTTTGCCATCACGCGATTTGACAGGCGGGCGATCGAGGTTGTTCAAGGTACCTTCAACCAAGTCGCTTGCGGGCAGAAGATCTTTCAAACCCTGTTGGTATTGAATACCGATGGTGTCGCAACCAAAGTCATCAGCAATCCGGACAGCGGCAACATAAACTTTGCACTGCAACAAGATCTGCTCTTCAGTCAAATCGGTATCGTGATTCGGGCCAGTATGGAACTTCATGCCCCGTTTCTTCAGCCAGCTATACACCGCATCCGCTTCCCCCGAGGTAACTTGCTGAGCTTCATAAAACAATGCGGATTGACTCAAACGCTCTTTGAAGACACCAACGTCGTGCAACAGTTGATCTGGGATAATCGCATTGAACATTCCCATGCAGCCTTCATCAAAGATCCCCATGATTGCTTTCTCACCGCGCAGCTGTTTGGCGAGGGCTTCACCTAACTTGGCAACTTTTCCTGGAATCTTGAGTTCACCGAGCGGCTGCACGTGATCGAGAGCATGAGTCACTTTGCCAGTCTTTAGCCATTCTCGCAGTTTTCCGAGAAACACGTCGTCGGTAAAGTTCTCGCTCCACAAAGTCGAATAAGCGACGCCCGCCTTGGTCAACGAGCCATTGAGGTTCAGCATGCCGACCAAACCTGGCCACTGACCGCTCCAATTGGCGACTGTTAAAATTGGACCGCGATGTGTTGTCAGGCCAGCCAGTACGTGATGCGAATATTGCCACACCGCTTCAGCAACGATTAAGGGTGCGTTAGGGTCAATCGTGCGAAAGACATCCATCCCTTGGCGCTGGCTAGCGATGAAGCCATGTTTGAGTTTCGAATCGTAATCATGAGCGCGGACAATGGTGTAACCTTCGTTCTCGAGGGCGGCGCCCAGCGATTTCTCCATCGCTGACTGAGCCGGCCAGCAGACTTGGTTGGCCGACAATCGCAAGTCTCCACTAGCGATCAGTTGGATTTGTTTCTTTTTCAGGCGCGTGATGGTCATGATGGAGTTCTTTCAATGGTTCGGCTTGCAAATTGAAGATTGGGATTTTAAGTAATCGCCAAGTCCGCGATAGTCGGCATACAGCTGGTTGTAGACTTTTCGACTATCACGGCTAGGCTTGTAAAGTGCCGCACTACCCGGCTTGGGAACGGACATTGCGCGAATGGCGGAAGCAGGCGAAGAAAACACGCCTGCCGCCAGCGCGCCAAGGATCGCGGCACCTAGCGCTGGTCCGTGCTTGCAGGGATGAACCAAGATCGATTCGCCCAGCACATCCGCGTAAACTTGTACCACCAGAGGATTGTGATGGGGTAAGCCGCCAGTGGCGATAAATTTCTTAACGGGTACACCGCCCTCCCGCAGCATTTCAACGATCCAACGCACTCCAAACGCCGAAGCCTCCAGCAGCGCTCGGTACAAGTGAGCAGGACGATGATGCATGGCCAGCCCCTTAAAGGCGCCGCGGAGTGTGCCGTCCATCAGCGGTGTGCGACAGCCGTTAAACCAATCGACGCACAGCACGCCATCCGCACCCGGTGCGATCTCAGCCGCTTCGACGCTAAGCTGTTTCAAATCAACTGAACCGGTTAACTTTCGGAGCCATTCGAAAGCGTCTCCAACCGCCGCTTGACCCGTTTCGTATCCGTAGAAACCCGGAAGAATGCCATCCTTAACAACTCCAGCTACGCCTGGAACGTTGCAGCCTGCGGTTGAATTCAACATGTGGCATGAACTTGTCCCCATCACCATCACCAGCGTGCCCGGCGCTGAGGCTCCAGCACCGGGTACTCCGGCGTGAGCATCAATGATCGCAGCGCTAATCGGAGTATCTTCGCGCAGCCCAAATCGCTTTGCCATCGCAGCAGTCAACCCACCAGCCACTTTGCCAGGTGGAATTAATTGGCCCGGCATCTTGTCCTTCACAACACTGGCAAACTTAGGATTGACCGCTTTCAAATAGGCTTCACTGGGGTAGCCATCCGTCGCATTCCACATCCCCTTGTAACCTGCCTGACAAGTTGATCTGGGAAGTGAGCTTGCGGGGCCACCGACCAACTGCCACACGAACCAATCGCCCGCTTCCAGCCACACCTGCGTCGCTTGATAAACTTTAGGCGCACACTCCAGTGTTTCGAGCATCTTGGGAAAGAACCACTCCAGGCCGATGGTACCACCGTAAAAATCCAGAAACGATTCCTGACGCGCTCGAGCAACTTCATTGATACGGTCCGTTTGCTTCTGAGCCCCATGATGCTTCCAGAGTTTTGGCCAAGCCAACGGTTCGTCCGCAAACTCGCTCAACAGGCAGAGCGGCGTGCCATCGGTCTTCGTCGGTAACATTGTGCAACTCGTAAAGTCGACTCCAATCCCGACGATGGCACTCGCATCGATTTTGGCAGAGCGTCTTGCAGCCACAGTTGCCTTAGCTGCCGCGTCAAGCCAATCGTTGGGATGCTGCAGTGCATAAGCGGGCGGCAGCTTTTTTTCGCTGTTGGGAAGTTTGTCTAAGATCTGCCCGTGAGCGAACGGAACCACAGACGACGCTAGTTCATTGCCGCTAACATCGACCAGCAATGCACGAACTGACTCGGTACCAAAATCCAAACCCAGGACTACTTGAGAGGCGTTACGCATGATGTGAGTTTCAGAAGTACTTGGGGGGAAAGGAGGAGGATAGAACTTACAGGATATAAAACTAACCGGCCGATGTGGGCTTTGAACAGAGGTTCACGTCGCCCATTTTGGGTTTTCTGCGCCAAGAATCTGCACGCTGTCCAACGCCCGTGCATCAATCGGAGTAAGCTACAATTGAAACCGGATCTTTTCCTTGGAGTGGCATTTATGTTCGTGGACAAACTCTTAATCTCGCTAACGCGACTTGCCGTTTGGCTGTACTGCGTTTTAGGCTTTCACACCCGTTGCTGTGAAGCCAAGTTAGAAGCTGGTACCGCCAAAGTTGACATCACCAATCGCGAAGCTGGGCCGGTCAACGATCCTCTCTACGCGAAAGCGATTGTGCTGAGATCTGCGGATACCACGGCGGTTATCGTTTCCGTGGATGCTGTTGCCATCGGCGAGATCGGCTACATCAAAAACGATTACTTACCGACAGTTCGCAGTCGATTGAAGGCTGAGTGTGGCATCATCCCTACGAATGTGCTGATCAATGCAAGCCATTGTCACGGTATCGTCTGCAATGATGTCGCGGAACGAACTGTCGAAGCGGTCAAAAAGGCAATGGAGAATATGGTCGAAGTTCGCGTCGGAGCGGGTACTGGCTATGAAGATCGCATCATGGAGAATCGTCGCCTGAAGCTCAAAAGTGGCAAGACGGCTGATGTGCGGCACGCTTACTCCCTACCCCCTGATGATGAAGTCGCTGAAGTTGGTCCCGTTGATCCTTTTATCGGCATCCTGCGTCTCGATCGGCTCGACGGAAGCACCCTGGCCGTCGTCTATAACTTTGCAGTTCATCCGATCCAAGGAGTCCCGAGTGGTGCGAACACTGCCGACATCATCGGCTTTGCCTCGAAAGTCATCGAAGAGAATCTAAGCGATGGAACTCTCGCCTTGTTTTTGCAAGGCTGTGGCGGCGATATCAATCCGCTACTGTACAAAGACGTGGAACACCCTCGCAGCGCCGAACCGCTCGGCAACCAATTAGGATTGAGCACTCTACAAGCGGTTCGCAAGATCGCATGTCGTACCGACGATCGCTTTCAATTGCTCAGTCAAGTCATCGAGCTTCCGCGCGGCGATCGGACGGAACGCATCTTTGCGATGGAAGCGGAACAGAAGCGATTGCTTGGGTCGCTGAAGGGAACAACACTCAATCTCAAGACATTCTTGCCGCTTGCAGTGAAGTACAACTTGTCAGACGAATTCCCCGCCTACTACTCACATCGCTACAAACATGACGACGAGCTGGGGAGAATGGATTTTCGAAAGCTGGATGCTAACAATCGTCGCGACATACAGGCGTACATCGAGAACATCCATACGATGGAAGAGCTCACGCGAGTGCAAACGAATCTTGATCTACTGCGAATGCATCAAGCCCGTTTTGCCGCCTCAGGCAAGCGGACGGTCGAGGTAGAATTGGCAGCGCTCCGCGTTGGCGACTTTGTACTCACAACTTTCCCCGGCGAATTGACGGTCCAAATCGGCTTGAACATTAAGAAGGCTTCGCCTAAGAACACCTTTGTGGCGGGCTATACCAACGGCTATATCTATTACGCGCCGACGACTGAACAGTTGTTGAATCCAGGTGGTGCACAAGAGGATTGCGATTGTATTCTGGCACCTGAATGGCAAGCGACTTATGAGAGCCATGTGTTGAAGTTGCTCGAGCGACTGCAGTGAGATGCGACTCCATGAACAGTAACCCAGTTTGTTCAGTACCCGCGCTTGGTAAGCACATGCGTCCCTCGTTGCTCACGTGGTTGGCCCATCTGCTTGTGCTAAGCATTGCCCCGTGCCTGTTGTCACAGGAGCCAACGCGTGGCCTGACGGCTGAGCAGTCGTTGGCGAAAATGCAGGTGCCAAATGGGCTCGAGGTTCAACTGGTGGCCTCAGAGCCGCTCGTTCGTCAGCCAGTTGCGATCGAGTTTGATGATCGCGGTCGTTTGTGGGTTATCCAGTATTTGCAGTACCCCAATCCCAACGGTTTGGCTCGCGTGTCGGTCGATCGATTCTCAAGAACCAAATACGATCGCGTGCCGGAACCACCTCCGCATGGGCCGCGAGGAACCGACCGGATCACGATTCTTGAAGATACAAATGGCGATGGCCGCATGGATCGTAGCCGAGACTTCATCGAGGGACTGAATCTAGCAACCGGTCTCGCTTTCGGTCATGG
>JANRMD010000381.1:0-8101 GCA_033761895.1 Pirellulaceae bacterium
TCCGTTTGCGTACAAAGTATGGTGACTTTTGGAACTCGCCTGGATTTTCTTGCGGAGGGACATCCGGTATTCAGGAGCGCGGGCGTCCTCGCCCGCTTGCGGCAAAGCTGCGGCATAGAACTTACAATTCGCGACACTAGCGCGTTCCGGCTGATATTACAAATTAGATTTTGGGTTTGGTCGTAGCCTCCGCTGCCAAGCGGTGGTTAGGCAAACGCATGGTGTCCACCGTCTGGCAACGGTGGCTACACCGGGACATGCCAACCACAGTGAACCCCAAAATCTAAATTGGACAGAGAACTAGCTCCACTAGCTTCTAAGCCCATTGGCCTGCCGGTAAAGTTCATGCATCCTGTCCGATAACTCCTTCAAAACTTCTTCATCGCTCATCCCCGCGACCTGATCGGCTTCGATCTTGGGACCGATCGCCATATGAATGGGATAGCGACGTGGAATCTTCGAAGTACGTGGCAACGCCTCGTAGGCTCCGGTGATTGCGATTGGAACAAGCGGCACTTTGCTCCGCCGAGCCACCGCCAAAAAACCGGGCTTGAGCGGGGCAATCTTGCCATCTGCAGTTCGCGTTCCTTCCGGAAACACCAGCACTTTCTTGCCGCCCTTCAGCCTCTTGAGCGTTTCCTTTAGTCCTGCGATGCCACTGCGATCACGATCTAATTCGATCGCATCCAGCAGATAGATCACGGTTCCCAGGATCCGGTTATTGAACAGCGAACGCCGCGCCAAATAGTTCATCCGTCCGTTGTACGACAGCCCAATCAGCACGGGATCGAAGTGGCTTTGATGCGTGCTAAGTACCAACGCGCCCCCATCGAACTCCATATGCTCGCGGCCCACGCAGCGGATATCGAACAGCATGACTCCAGCGATTCTCGCCGAATTCCGGACGAAACGATAGAAGAGTGTCTTGAGCCAGGATTGCGATATCTCACTGACTTTTTCAGTGAAACGCGTCATTCTGTGGGCTCTGCCGAACTGGTCTCGCGAACCTTAACGTGCAAGCCTCCAGTGAAGGCTGTCGGGCCCAAGCGTTCAGCCACAATCTGTCGCAGTTGTTCAACCACTTCGTCAAAGGTCAAACCATCGGTGCAAACTTCGATCGCGTCAGCCGCTTTGCGGAGCGCGCCGACGGGACGAGCCGCATCGCCTGCATCGCGGCGCTCTTGCATCTCGAGAATTTCTTCGTAGCTGACTTCAATCTGCTTGTCAGCCAACTCCTTAACACGTCGCTTAGCCCGTTCTTCTGGACTGGCCACCAGGAAAATTTTGCAGCGTGAGTCCGGAAAGACAACGGTACCTTGGTCGCGTCCTTCGGTAACCATGCTCCGGCCCGCTGCGCATTGGCGTTGAATCGAAGTCAGCAAGGCGCGTACAGCTTGGTTGTCAGCGATGGCACCGATGTTCTTTGTAACCTGCGGCTCACGGATCTCGGCGGTGACATCTTCGCCATTCATCGTTACTCGCGAACCGTCCAGCTTGATCGCTAATCCCTCCGCGACCCTCAATACGGCAGCTTCGTCGCTGAGCGAGATGTTGGCCCGCAGGCAAGCCAAAGTAACACAGCGATACAGAGCACCGGTGTCCAAGAAGTCAAACCCGAGCGATTGAGCCAGCTTTCCCGCTACGGTGCTTTTGCCAGCCCCTGCCGGGCCATCGATCGTAATAACAAAGCACTGCACCTGATCACACCGAGTTTTCTTCACGTTCAAGGCTACTTTTCAACAGCTACTTTTTTTCCGAGGCGTACGCTACCGCTATCCCAACCAGCAATCCACCCAGGTGGCAGAAGTTTGCCAAACGCCAATTGGTCTGCGCGTCAGACATGCCTGCAGCAAAACCAAGCACGATCAAGCCGAGTACGACAACGACCATCGGCATGGGGATCATAATTCCCATTTCAGGATGTAGCGAGGATCGTATCCAAATATAACCAAACAGTCCGTAAACCACTCCCGAGATTCCAACAAAAAATGGGGAACCGCCCAGTGAGAATGGCATCAACCCCTGCAGCAGATTGGGGAAAACGGCCAGCATCAGTACGAAAACCGCAAACTTCGGCGTTCCCTGAATGCGCTCGGTCAATCGCCCCAGCGACACCAGCATGAACAAATTGAAAGCCAGATGCAGCATACTACCGTGCATAAAGATCGGAGTAATCGCCCGCCAAATTTCGCCGCGCTTGAGGCTGGCCGCCGGATCCTTAGTTTTTTCCCATGCCGCCGGTTCTACAAAGCTTAGCTCATTGACGACTACTTCACCCCATTTGTTGTTTTTGATCGCCCGTTCATCCATGAAATTGCTAACGAACGAAACCACCACCGCCAAAATAACCAGGGTCAACGTCAAGGGTGGAATCGGCCCCCGAGACAAGCCTGGCCCAACGGTCCGCGAAGTGTCCATACGGCGAATGTTGCGAGCCGCCGCTTGCTTCGTCTTCTGCTCCGCGTCCAGCAACCGCGTCGCTTCTTTCATCGCCAATTCATAGCGACTGTCCGTTGGGTTCTGCCTAAAGGCCTGCAAATGCGCCATGGCTTCCGCCAACTGATCTTCATTGCGAACCCAAACTTCCCAACAATCCGGTTTACCATCAACGCCATCAATGTGCGTCTTGATTTTCTGTGTAAGTAGAAAAGCCACGAATTGCTCCGTTGGCTTGCGTCCGTCGATTTGGCCCAGTGATCGCATCAGTACTCAGTAAGTGGTGTGTTGCAATTGCTCGAAAGGAGTGAATATAGCCGATTTTGCTCGCCACGTTCAGCGGTGCTTTTTGCTGGAGCTAGTCAACCGCCAAAAGGGGCGTGGCAAATCGCTAAGCTCGGGCGCTGCCGGTCGCGTTCGCCTAGCCACAGCTATACTAGTGCGCAGTCCACCAAGCACCAATTCTGTGCACTAATTCTGTTCTTCATCGAGGCTCTATGCAAATCGCACTTCCATTCAAAACCGTCATGGCCTTCCTGAGCTCAATCGTTCTCAGTGTGGCAGCTGCTCTGCCGTGCTTTGCGCAGGACGATGCGCCAGAAAAACTGGTCGTTGTCACTTGGAATGTCGAGTGGATGTACGATGACGACCTATCCGACAATCGCAGCGACCTATCCAAGGAACAGTCGGCTCCGTCGAAGGCTTACTGGCAAACAAAGTTGGACAGCGTCAGCGCGGCCCTCGCGGCCACGGGCGCCGATATCATCGCATTGCAGGAAATCGAAGGCGATCAAACTCTAATCGCCATCGCAGCCGAGTTGCGCCAAAAACACAAACTCAACTATCGCCATGCCTTCATCCCAGGTTCGGATCGCTTTACGGAACAAGATGTCGGCTTGCTGTTTCGCAGTGGATTGACTCAGTATCGCCGCCACGAGCAAACTCGCGAGATGTTCGACAGCAACAACTACTACAATATTTCAAAGCACTTGGTTGGCGAGTTCAATTGGAAATCGATTGCCAGCCCACTGACCGTGATGACAGTGCACCTGCGTGCAACTGCCGAAGCGGAGGACTTTCGAATTCGCCAGGCAAGACTCGCGCGCCACTGGCTAACCCCTCAACTCAATCGTGGTGAAGATGTCATTCTGCTCGGAGATCTAAACACGGAACACCCAGTCGATGACAATCAAGGCGATATGCTTGAACTTGCGGGTACTCCTGAGTCTGGGAATACCAAAGCAGCCAGCCCACCGCCGATGGTTGACTTGTTAAAGTTCCTACCCACAGATCAACGCACAACACACTTGATATTGCCACGCGCTTTCGATCGAATGCTTGTCAGTCAAAGTCTGATTGAAGACGGACCCGACAAGGACTGGGTCTTTAAGCAGATAGAAGTGCGACGCGAACTAGTGATTCGCGGCAAGCAAGATGGTCAAGAGCATTGGGATAACCGCCTAACATTACCCGTCGATGAACTCGACACCAGCGACCACTTTCCACTCGTAGCCACATTTGAACTGAAGTAGCCCGCAAGCGTTGCATTCAATTGCGGAGCAACGGCATCCCAGGCTATCGCGTGCCGTTGCTCCGCAACTTTGCGCCAGAATCATGGTTGTGTTTGGCAAGTGCGAGCACCAGAACCAAAGTCGCACTTGGCCCATGATCGCACTACAAAGTGCGACCCGCCAGAGCTTTAACCAATTGCCCAATAGTTGTCGTGCGAATACAAAACCCGCCGAGCGGCTCGCGCGTTGAATGCAGAATAATACTGATGGCAGAACTGCAAGAAGCATGCCACAGAATGTTTCTGACTATAGGCCAGCAGGTCAAAGCGAGCTCGGAAATGATCCAGCGCTCTCGGCTTGCGAGGTAACTTCAACTCAAATTCGACAAGGTAATCCATCAAGGGGCAATTGGGGTTTCCCGCGTTCCGAACCGCGCACAGCAAGAAGGCGCCTAGGTAATATCGAATAGGCGCGTTCCCAATCAGAAAGGGCGAAGGGCAAGTCTCGAGGAGGATCAAATCGTCAACCTCCTGCCACTTTTTGCCAATAAACAATTGTTTTGCATCCTGCGCTTCTGGGCTTGCACAGCTCTGATGTAGCTCATCGTTCAGGCAACTGGTGTAGACTTCCGAGTTCCATGCTTGAGTGATGCTGGCGATAACGAAATCTGGATCAACGATCTGTTCCGACATCCTATCGCCCTGTCATACCCCAGCGATTGCGAAGCAACGCAGCCACAATTGCAAACATGATGGCGATCATCAGCAGGGTGAATCCGAAGTACAGGATAACCATCCCCCAATCACCGGTCACAACGCCAGGGTCTTGCGAGATCAAGATATTGGCGTCCAGAGGCACCCAAAAGGCAGCCATCATGGGACTCGCCACGCCGATGCGTTTGAGAGTCGCCACGAGCGCCGGATCGCCAGAAACACTCGTCCCGATGTACCAAGCAGCCACGGGCAAAAAGTACAGTACGATCAGGACCGCGTAGCTCATCAGCATCGCTACCGAGGTGCGTTTGCAAATCGCGGAGCAGAATAACGCGCTGACGGAGTTGAACACCGCCGCCACAAAGACAATCAAAAAGAAAACCACCACGGACAACCAATTGCTGCCATACATTTGTATCCCCAGCACGAATGCCAGAATCATCGGCCACATCAAGAACATGGTCAGCACATAGGAAACACGAAAACCGGCCAGCAGCTTGCCCCACATGATTTGCCAGGGTTGCAGAATAGTGGTCAGCAACAGTTCCAACGTCTGACGTTCGCGTTCACTGGTCAACGCTCCAGCCGAAAACACTGGCGCGACCAGAATATTGAAGACCAAGACATAAGAAATGTACCAGGGGCAATGACGCGGTACGATGAACAGGAATGCAGCCATCAACGGGATCGCCAGCAACATACTGATCTGAATCACCAGTCGTAGCATCAGCGTTCCCTGGCTGAACAATTCGGCGTGAATCTCTTTGTCGTAAACTGGGTTGGCTTCATCCTTCATTAACGACGTACGACGTGGGGGTGCAAACAAGCGATCCGGAAACTGGTCGCGCTGAATGATCATCCCGATCGCATTCTTCGACTCTTCATCCAAATCCACCACATCTTTGCCTTCGCTACCTACATCAGGTGGATAGAGTAATCGCCGGGCTGTCCAAGCGCACAACATCCAGCTGATCGCAAAGTAGATCGGCGGTAACACTGCGGTCGCAATCAACAAACGCAGGTCACCATTGCTTTCCAGTCCACGCCAGACGATGGCGCCCACGATCACCAACGGCAGAATGATCAAGTAGGATACAACCAACGAAGATGCCGTTCGCTGAAAACCACAACTGCAGGCTAAGCCAATCGAACCAAACAACACTACCGAGATCATCAGCCACAGGTAAGCGGCGAGCACTTCATAGATACTGACACCACCCAGCGGCAGGGCCAACATAATGATCGGAAGTGAGGCCACGATCAGCACCGTTAAGTGCGTTAGCGAAGCGACCATCTTGCCAATCACAATCGCCCATGGCTCAAGCGGACTAGCTAGCAGCATTTCGTAGGTCTTGCGTTCCTTCTCGCCGCTGATTGCACCCGCAGCAAAGGTTGGAGCCATCAAAGATGCCAGGACATACTGGCCCAGGAAAAAGAAGTCGACCAATTGCCTGGCAGCGGACGGATCGCTAGTCAAATCGACGCGTTGATTGCTGGGGTAAGCAAATAGCAGAACGGCAGCCAGGGCTAGCTGATAGAAGAGCATCAGCATAAACGCTTTGTTGGCGCGGAGATTGGTCAGCAATTCACGCTGGAGCACCGGATTTTCTACAAGCAGCATGCGCTAGCCACCTTCTACTGGTTCGAAATTCTGTTTCGCAAGTAGAATGTAGCCGCAACACCGCTCACAATCCACTCCCAGTCGAGGGAGCGGCTCAACTGCCGGATCTCAAGTAGTAGGTAGGTCTGGGTTCTGCATTGACAGTCGGAAGGTGGCTGGCGCTCTTCGCGACACGTGAGTTAGGGAGGCAGTTTCACCGCGGAGCGGTCTTCAGACAATAGCCGGTGGTAAGCGGAGCGCCACAACCGGAATGTTCGCGGAGCAGGTGTTTGATCCTGAAGGGATCACAGAATCGGGGATAAGCGTGGTTTTGCGCGTCAACTCTGCGATCCCTTCGGGATCGACTCTCACGCGGCCACCCCGACCGGTGGTGGCGCTCCGCTTACCACCGGCTATTGGCTTGGATCCCTTCGGGATGGGCATAACATGGTTGGCACCACACTTGGCAAGCAAACCCAACCCGAATACAGGCAACGCACCAGAATCTTGAACTAGACGGCCGAAGTTTCTGGGTCGAATCGCAACGTGTAGCCACTGCCGCGAACGGTGAAGATCATCTGCGAATCCGTGCCATTGTTAATCTTGCTGCGCAAGCGGTTAATGTGAACTTCGATAACGTTGGTCACGCCTTCCCAATCGGGATCCCACAGATGTTCGCAAAGCATGCGGCGTGTGACCACCTTGCCCTGGTTCCGCATCAGAATCTCCAACACTCGAAACTCGGTTGGCGTCAACTGAATCTCACGTTCACCGCGAGACACTTTTCGACTCGCCAAATCCATCGCAAGTGGTCCAACATCGATCACTGTCGTGTTGCGAGTGCGCGATTTGATCCATGCCGCATCAACACGTGCGCGAATTTCGGACATCGAGAACGGTTTTATGACAAAGTCATCCGCACCGTGACTAAGCGCGGCCAACCGCTCTTGGCGAAATTCAAGTGGGGTTAAAACAATGATCTTGGCGTTATCGTCAGCTTCCCGAAGGCAGCGCAGAACCCCAAGCCCGGTTTCATCCGTCAAAGCCAAATCCAGAATAATTACCGGAAACGGCTGTGCGTGAACCCGAGCCAAGGCTTCTTTTCCACTGTCTACCGACTCGCATTCGTATCCCTGATCCGTCAGCGCTTGACGCAGCGCTTTATTCAAAATCGGATCGTCTTCGACGATGAGAATCGGCCCCGAAAATTCTGGAGAGTTCATAGAGGTAATCATGTCATTCCCTGAGTGTAGATCCAACTCAACTAATAACACGATAATGAGTCGAGGGTGTCGCTAACTTATCCATTTTTCGCTATTTTTTGACATTCCTTCAACAAGTGCCCACTGTTTAACGAATGCACGAGGTTGAAAGAGGGGCACCGAGCCCATTCGCTCGTCCCGACGATGGTTTTCTGGCAAGCCTTCGCCTCAGGGAATCCTCAGGTGAATGCCCGGTGTATGCCCAGGGAATCCCAATTTTTAGACAGTTTTTGCCGAGCGGAGTAGTTCGCGAATCGCCTCCAACTTGGCTCGGTTTTGTCCTTCCCAGCCGCGTTCCGTCAATTCGAAAAAACGCCGCTCGACACCCAGATAATCCTGGGCCACAATCCCTGTGGCGGAATCGTGCGTATACGTATAGTTCTTGCCATGCCCCAGTTTCTCCGCTCCCGCATAGTGCTTGTCGCGCAAGTGTATGGGGACCGGAATCAACTTCCCTTCACTGACCTCGCGCCGCGCATTACCAATTGCCACGGTCGCTGAATTGCTCTTTTCCGCAAGCGCCAAGTAGATGACGGTCTGCGACAGCGTCAATTGGCACTCGGGCAAGCCAATGAATTC
>JANRMD010000382.1:0-4698 GCA_033761895.1 Pirellulaceae bacterium
CGGGAATGTGTTGGTCAGCGTGACTGCAACCAACATGGTCTCGCGTTCGATCTCGCTAACCTTCCGCAATGGCAAAGCCGGGATCAATCTACCGCAAACGACCATCAACACTGCTGGTCTTTTCCCGATGATGGGCGGTGGGATTTCTAGCTTCGCAAACACGACCGTTGAAGGTGGAGCTTATCAGGAGATCCAAACGATCACGTTGAGCAATGCGACCAGCGGAACGTGGCGAGTGGCTTACAACGGCGAGATCTCAACCGCGCTGGCCACTTCGATAACGGCCGCTGGTCTCAAGTCAGCTCTGGATGCCTTTGTCGGCATCGACAATGTCACCGTCACTGGCAGCAGCGGTAGTTTTACGGTGACCTTCGGCGGCACGCAATCTTCCACAAACATGAGCCAAATCTTCGGCGATGCGGCTTCGGCAAGCTGCGGTGCTACGATCCGCACCATCACCAGCGCTTACAATGCCAACGATCAATTGACCTCCATTTCCGATCCGTCTGCCACGATCAATTTTACGCTGGATAACTTGGGACGCGCGACATCGATTTCCAACACAATCGCTGGACTGACTCCCACAGTAACCTTGGCGCAGAATTTCAACGCGGCGGGCAATCGCACTGAGCTTAAAGCCACTATCGGTTCGACGCTTGATTTTAGGAACACGTACCAGTTCGATACGCTCGGACGCGTTACCGAAATGATTCAACAGAGTCAGGCTGGCGGCAATGCAGTGACGGCCAAGCGAGCTGTATTCGAATACAACAAGCTCAATCAGCGCACCAGTTTGACGCGCTATCAAAGCACTGGCACCAGCAACTTCGTCGCTGCCACGGATTACACTTACGACACCGTCAATCGACTCAGCGGTTTGACGCACAAGCAAAGTTCCACGGTGCTTGCCGGTTACACCTACGGCTATGACGGCCTTTCGCGCTTGACCAGTGTCACGTCCACCATCGAAGGACTTTCCACCTACACTTACGACGCCACCTCGCAAGTGGTTGGTGCCGATCATGCCGTTGGCGGACAGGCCGATGAGACTTATGGTTTTGACCTCAACGGCAACCGTAACACCAGCGGCTACACAACATCCACTAACAATCACACCACCGCCGACCCTGGTTTTACATACACTTACGACGATCAAGGCAATCACACTTCGCGTACTGAAACCGCGACCGGCAAAGTCACCGAATACTCATGGGATCACCGCAACCGCCTGGTAACCGTCAAAGATCGCAACACGGCAGGTGGTAGCGTCGTAAAGCAAGTCGACTACGCTTACGATGCCTTCAATCGCTTAGTCAAACGAACATTTGATGCTGACGGAGCCGGTTCCGGCACCGCCACGAATCAATTCTGGGTTTACGACGAAGGCATCAATGCCGTCTTGCAATTCGACGGCTCATCCGCCAGCAATTTGAGTCATCGGTACTTATGGTCCGATCGCGTTGACGAACTGTTAGCCGACGAGACCGTAGGCAGCGGAGCCGACACGCTCTACGCACTCGGCGATCATCTAGGCACGATCCGCGACATCGCCAACTTCAACGAATCGACATCCGTAACTTCCGTCACCAATCACCGCACCTACAACAGCTTTGGCAAATTGGTTTCCGAAACCAACGCCGCCGTCGACCTCATCTTCGGCTACACCGGCAAGCAGCTAGATGAAGCCACCGGCCTCCAGCACAACCTCTTCCGCTGGTACGACTCGGGGCTCGGGCAATGGCTCAGTGAAGATCCGTTGGGATTTGCTGCGGGTGATGAGAATGTTCGACGTTATGTAGGAAATCATTCATTGACAACAGTTGATCCAATTGGTCTGCAAGAGACGATTCCCTTGACGCCGCCAGCCTCAGGCTGGCCACAAGCTTCCGCACCGTCTGCAACGCCGCTACCCCAAACTCCCAATGGGAGGGGCTACATTCCTGTTGGCTGGCCTACTCCCCTCGATAGGCTGTTATTCGAACAGGACCCAATCAAATTCACTTTTACGTACTTCTATACCCCACAACCCCTAACGCCTACAATTCCTCTAAAGCCCGCATGGCTCACAGTCTCATATTCGTACGCCAACTTTTCTGACAACGCCATTCCTTGGGTAGGAGCACAGTACAACCACTCTTTTACACATCTAGATATTCGGATTGAGCCTAACAATGACTGGAAAGCCGACCAGGAACGCTTGGAGGCCATGGTAAGAAATTACTTAATAAATCGTGTGATCTTTGTAGGTCACGGTAGTTCTGGCAGTCTCGGGGGGGCGCAGGCAGGAACAGACGCCATAACCTATCTCAATTTGTCGAATGCTCTGTCGGACCAAAGGCAGTTTTTAGAGATACTGAAACGCGGCTTGGATTCGCAAAGTGACGTACGCATTCGAATGTGCTATGTAAATGACACACAATTACTGGGAAAACTAGCGGATGTGCTCAATGTAAGAATCCGATCGACCAATGGCCCCTACTTCGTGATACCTTTGGGCGCCCATTACTATACCGACCCGAAGTTACCGTTCCGACCCTACGCGCCGCCAAACTCGTGGTATCCCTTTGGGACGTTTCCAACAAGATAAGGTAGAGGATTAGTAGCTTCCTGAGTTTTTCGGATTCGCAAAGAGGTTAACCGATGACCGAACGATTGAATCCATATTCCCCCTCGAATTTTAGTTCTTCGTATCAGAAGTCTGGCAAGTTGGCATATTCCTTATTTTTTGGTAGCGCGATTGGGTACTTCGTCACTACCATCACACACTTTATGTTTTATCCCGGATTACAAATACGACTAGTGATACCAGTCTACGACCCGTTTCCAGTCGTCTTTATTATTATTTTCATCAGTTCGTGGATCTCATTACGTAAGAGATTGGGGTACCTTAATCTTGCTGTGCCGCCAATCGCCTTTGTGATACATAACGCAGCCATTATCCTTACGCATGGTGTCCCAACTTGGTGGTGAAAATGCGGAAAATATCTTGACGAGGAGAGGCATAGGGACACACAAGTTTTCAGAGAGGCATAGGAAAGCGAAGCAACAAAGACAGGCGATGCGGCGTGACACTTTCGTTGGAGAACGGAAAAGGGGTCAGGGCTCTTTTCCAAGAATAAGGCATAGGGACAAAGAATAAGGCATAGGGACACATAAGTTTTCTAGTGCTACTTGCATCGCCGAACTAGGTGTCAGGGAGCATTTAAAAATGACCGTCTAGGGAGCATCTAGGAATTGACCCTCCCCAGGGCCGAAAGGGATGATCGCCATGGCTGCTGCGCAGCAGCCATGGCGACCCAAACTGCCCGTCTTCACACGACTTCCGGGGTTGCCTGCATGGTGCAGGTTTCCAGAATGGAGGTCGTCCCTATGATCACGGATTTTCGGGGACACAGGTAGTTTACGGCTCCGCTTGTATAGCCGAACTAGGTAGTATAGGATTTTGACTTTTACGATTCTGCGGATTGAATGGAGGGTTCGGCGATGGCAAGAATTGCACGAGTGGAAGCGTTCGCGCCGGATGAAATTGCTGTTATTCACGTTATGAATCGAGTCGTTCGTCGCTGCTTCTTGATGGGAACTGACGAACTTACGGGAAAGAACTACGACCACCGGAAAGCCTGGGTTGAGAAGGAACTGAAACGACTGGCGGCGGGCTTTGGAATCGACCTGCTGAGTTTCGCGATCTTGTCCAATCACTTCCACTTGATACTTCGGTCGAGGCCTGATGTGGTTGAGACTTGGGACGATACCGAAGTCGCTCGGCGATGGTTGTCGCTGTGCCCGGTCCGCAAAAACGCCGATGGTGGACCGGCAGAACCATCGGAGCCCGAATTGAATTCGATTCGCTTCGATGCGGATAAGCTGAAAACGATTCGCAGTCGACTGAGCGATATCTCGTGGTGGATGCGACTGTTATGTCAGCGGATTGCGCAGAAGGCCAATAAGGAAGATGAAACTCAAGGGAAGTTTTGGCAAAATCGGTACAAGGCCGTGCGACTCATCGATGACGAAGCGATCTTGGCATGTGCGGCTTACGTGGATTTGAATCCGATACGAGCTGGCATAGCGCAGACGATCGAAGATAGCCAATTCACTTCAGCCAGATTGCGATTGCTAACGCTTGTGGGAGCGGTCGAGGGCACTGCTGGATCCGATGTGCTGAATGATGGGCTGAACGAGTCGTTGTTTCAGCCGACTAGATTGCCCGCAACCGATTCGCTCCCGGCCAATATTGACTCGAACGAGTCCGATAATCGCACACAACCGATTCCAGGAAGCACTCCCCAGCCATCCGCGCCGGCGTCGACGCAAGCCGCTGGTGGATTCAAAGCAGCATTCGACAGTTTCTTAGCTCCCGTCGAAATCGATGAGCTCAACGATCCGCTTGGTGCTCGAGCAAGCGCTGGCAAGAATCGTTGTAGTGACAAGGGGTTTCTTGGGATGCCAACCGCAGCTTACCTCGAGTTGCTCGATTGGACAGCGCGGCAGGTTGTCACTGGCAAGCGTGGTGCAACCCCCGAGGACGCGCCGCCGATCTTCGAGCGACTGAAAATCAAGCCAGCGGTGTGGCTTGAATTGGTGACTCGTTTTGGCAAGCTCTTCAGCTTAGTTGCGGGCCAACCCCATCGCGTCGACGAGTTTCGTGGTCGCCTTCGCAAAAAGCGCTATCACCTCCGGCAGGCCGCTCGGGAATTG
>JANRMD010000383.1:0-6087 GCA_033761895.1 Pirellulaceae bacterium
CGGGAATGTGTTGGTCAGCGTGACTGCAACCAACATGGTCTCGCGTTCGATCTCGCTAACCTTCCGCAATGGCAAAGCCGGGATCAATCTACCGCAAACGACCATCAACACTGCTGGTCTTTTCCCGATGATGGGCGGTGGCATTTCCAGCTTTGCGAACACGACCGTGGAAGGTGGAGCTTATCAGGAAATCCAAACGATCACGTTGAGCAATGCGACCAGCGGAACTTGGCGAGTGGCTTACAACGGCGAGATCTCTGCTGCGCTGGCCACTTCGATTACAGCCGCTGATCTCAAAACGGCCTTGGATGCATTTATCGGCATCGACAATGCAACCGTCACTGGCAGCAGCGGTAGCTTTACCGTGACCTTCGGCGGCACGCAATCGACGACCAACATGAGCCAAATCTTCGGCGATGCCGCTTCAGCAAGCTGCGGTGCTACGATCAGCACTATCACCAGCACCTATGACGCCAACGATCAATTGACCTCGATCTCTGATCCGTCAGCGACCATCAATCTTACGCTGGATAACTTGGGACGCGCCACTTCGATTGCGAACACAATTGCGGGACTGACACCCACGGTAACCTTGGCGCAGAATTTCAACGCGGCGGGCAATCGCACCGAGTTGAAAGCCACCATAGGTTCAACGCTGGATTTCAGGAACACTTACCAGTTCGATACGCTCGGTCGTGTTACCGAAATGATTCAGCAGAGTCAGGCTGGGGGTAACGCGGTGACTGCCAAGCGAGCCGCATTCGAATACAACAAGCTCAATCAGCGCACCAGTTTGACGCGTTATCAAAGCACCGGAACTAGTAACTTAGTCGCCGCCACGGATTACACTTACGACACCGTCAATCGTCTTAGCAGTTTGACCCACAAGCAGAATTCCACCACGCTGGCTGGTTACACTTACGGCTACGACGGCGCTTCGCGTTTGACTAGTGTCACGTCAACCGTCGAAGGACTTTCTACATACACTTACGACGCCACCTCGCAAGTCGTGGGCGCAGATCATGCCGTTGGCGGACAAGCCGATGAGACTTATGGTTATGACCTCAACGGCAACCGCAACACCAGCGGCTACACAACATCCACTAACAATCGCACCACCGCCGACCCTGGTTTTACCTACACATACGACGATCAAGGCAATCGCACATCGCGTACCGAAACCGCGACAGGCAAAGTCACCGAATACTCGTGGGATCATCGCAATCGGCTTGTAACCGTCAAAGATCGCAACACGGCAGGTGGCAGCGTCGTAAAGCAAGTCGACTACGCTTACGATGCCTTCAACCGCCTGGTAAAACGAACCTTTGACGCTGACGGCGCCGGTTCCGGCACCGCTACGAATCAATATTGGGTTTACGACGAAGGCATCAATGCCGTCTTGCAATTCGACGGCTCATCCGCCAGCAATTTGAGTCATCGGTACTTATGGTCCGATCGCGTTGACGAACTGTTAGCCGACGAGACCGTAGGCAGCGGCGCCGACACGCTTTACGCGCTCGGTGATCATCTAGGCACGATCCGCGACATCGCCAACTTCAACGAATCAACCGCCGTAACTTCCGTCACCAATCACCGCACCTACAACAGCTTTGGCAAATTGGTTTCCGAAACCAACGCCGCCGTCGACCTCATCTTCGGCTTCACCGGCAAGCAGCTAGATGAAGCCACCGGCCTCCAGCACAACCTCTTCCGCTGGTACGATTCAAGCCTTGGCCAATGGCTTAGCGAGGACCCCATGGGATTTGCGGCGGGGGATGAGAATGTGCGGAGGTATGTCGGAAACGCAGCAACTAACCTGTCGGATCCTTCCGGACTTGTTGGTGTTGGGCACCATTGGGTTTCCATGGCTCAGCTCATGAAGCATGCGACAAAGTTTGAAAAGGATGCATTGCTTCTCCTAATAGGGTCGTATTCTGGTCTTCTTCAACAAGCTCATAATCGTCGAAGAATGGGGGATGTTACTCATTTTGAATACGACGAAGCAATAAACCGAGCATTGAAAGACTTCCTTGACAACCGAAAGTCTAAGGATTTAGTTTCGCCTGCGGAAGCGCAGCAGTTCGCACAAGATGTGTACGATGGCAAAGTGTTCAATGCAGCGGACGGAGTCCGTATTAAGAAATTTAATCAGGCGATAGTTACGGAAGTAAAAAGCCTCACTAATTCTGTTGAACCGGCAAAAGCAAAAACGCAAGATTTAATCGACAAGGGTACGGCGTATGCACAAAGTGGTAGAGGCAAGCAGATATTGAGAGCTGCCAAATTCGCTTCCATGATCGGTGCGTTAGCGGCACTTAAAGGAGGAAAAGACTTGATCGATGAGTCCGCGAATCCTTTGCAAATCACCTTTCGTTATATCGAGGCTGGCGACTACTCGGGCGCGAGAGATGCTATGTTGGGCAACTCAGCTACTTCAATGGTTAGTGTGCTAAGGAAACAGAACTCGAGCGGCGTCTTTGCTATGTCCGAACCAAAATTTGAAGCACTGGTGACCGATGCGCTTACTTCGATGAAGATGTGGGAGGCTAGTTTTTTTCATGAGTAAGAACCGACCGTCATTCGGAGAGTTTTCTGGCTACTTTAATGTCTGCGAAGCAGATTACGCGAAATTTGCAGCCGACGAGTGGTTTAAGGATAAAGTGATTTGCGATCAGCAAGTTATTCCTCGTTTGACATCGCGCGAGAACAAGGCAGCGAAGACAGCGGTTGCAAAGCTCCTCCTCGCAGCAGGATACCAGTCCTCAGATTTAGAAGTTTGTGTTAGCTATCTATGGCCTGACAAACTATTCAGCATTGAATTCAACCAGACGGATCGATCAATTCGTGCATATTTGTCCACTGCAGCAATTCTCACGATGGAACTACTAGAACAAACGAGAGCTGTACTTCACACCCAATTTCCCAGATGGCGTGTTGTAATCGTCCTACCACGTGGCGAAGAGGCTGACGTTGTTGTTTATAGTGATTCGATAAGGATCGGTGATAAACTAGAGTTTAACGAAGTTATCCTGCATTCAATGCGAAGTAACTGGGTTGCCGCTGAGAACCAAGGCCTGTCCGATCGAAGTACGCAGATCCACGCAGTTAACCATGCGTTACCCGTGACTTTCCTGGACCGTACGCGGAGCGTTTTTTTACTGAAATCGTTCGCATGGAGTATCGAACCAGAAAGAGCACCAACGGAGTTTACAGTTTGGTTTGCGTGCGTTGGGAAGCGACGAGCCTTTCCCGCCCCTCACAGCATTAACAGTTTAGAAATCGACGGTCGCGAATATCTACCCTCCAGTTTCTGCCTTTATGGCCTCCTAGATAGAAATGAAAGATGGAGTTTTGTAAATCCAGAACGGGCTTTCGGAAATTGCTGCTACTTCTTGGTGCCGCCTTTCAATGATAAAACGGGATTTACTGTGTGCGGTTACGAGTCGGGACGAAGTAAAAATGAACCATGGAGGTTTTCTGCAAAATTCGGCCATTCACTCCAAAAGAAAACTAACTAACGAAAAGGGTTCCTTCGTAAGCGCACAAAGACCGCTTGAGAAACAGAAAAGGGGTCAAGAAAGGAAAGAGAGGGCATAGGGAGAGAGGGCAGGGCATAGGGAGAGAAAGGAAAGAAAGGACAGGCAATGCGGATTGACGCTGTTCGTCGGTTTTGGTAAACTCTGCGGACTAACCAAGGAGAACCAGATATGACGATTGCACGTTCCAAACTGGTAGATGTCGCCGTGAGTCGTTGGTACCGGAAATCTTTGCCGTTTCCGTCGGTGGCTTTTCGGTGATGGATAATCCGAGCGTTTGACCGATGGAAATTCTAATTTCCGATAGTTGCAATTGCATGCAGCGATTTTAGTGCTGCGCGCTAAGCCTTCATTTCGTCGCTAGCTTTTCCGAATCTCGGTTCGAAAGCTCGCCGGAGATACACCGTTTGCGGCAACGAACCCAGATCGGCTCATTCGCACAACTTCAGGAGCGGAACACTCAGAATGCTGCCATCGGCTAGCTTCGGGCGATTCATTCATAGCCTGTCCTTTTTGTTTCCTCTCGCCTGTCCTTTTTGTTTCCTCTCGCGGTCAAGTTTCGCTCAATGCACCTTCTTCGACATTATGCCTGATCAGCAAGCGGACCTTTCTCAGCCGAATCTCTTTTCGATCTAAGCTGCGTTTTGCGTTTTGACAACTGGTCTGCAAGCTGCTTGTCTTTCAATTCATTAGATGCGAACATAGTCGTGAGCCTCGTTGAGTTGACGAATTGTCGTACAACTTTAAGTCTCTCTTGGAGGCTCCCTTTTGTCTTCATCAATTCTCACGTGCAACAAAAACCGCTAAAGCTAGCAATGCGGGCGGGCGGTTGCGTCCTTCTCTTTCTACGAAACGGTGACAGAACATGGAAAATACCGAGAATTGCGGACCGTTTACATTTTCGAAAAACACTTTTTACAACGCCATTGCAGCTGCAATGGAAAGCCTGGAATCAGGCAGTAGACCGGAGACAGACATCTTCAACGGAGTATCTATGGATGAAGTTCTACGCGGAGAATTCGCCGCCATCCCTTCGGTTACAGAAAGCGAAGTGAACGAACTCATATTCCAGACGGACCCCATCGCTTTGGGGAAGTTTTTATTATGCTTGCGAATGATCGACATCCACGACACTGCTTCGCGCGTCCGAGCTCAACTAGCTAACTGCGTCATAAACAAATACGGGTACGCAGATTTCAATATAGCTACCTTTATTGCAGATCAATGGTTATTTGAAATAGAACTTTGTGTCTTCCAGTATAAACAATCGAGAGAGTCAGAAAGAGTGTAAATCGTATCTTGGGATACAAAGTGTTACCGGCGTTCTGCAGGTTGAGGTGGGAATTTGTTTAAGCGGTCGAGGCCTGACCTGCTTGAGACTTGGGACGTTACCTAACTACCCGTGCCTTGGCAGCTCATAAATCATCCGCCGTTCAAGACGGCGGTATTCACAGCACGGAGACTCGAAGCCGAGTACCCATTTTGGCTACCGAAAAACGATCTTTTCAAAAAGTCAAATCGGTTTGGAAAGTTTCCGCAGCTTACGCCAGCACTTCGCAACCTAAAGGGGACGACTACGGTTTCGCTCAGCCTTACAACAGTTGAGTTAGAACTTTGCCATCCTCCGTGGCTTTGGTCGGGCTGGCAAAGCTGGTCGTGAACTCTTGATCTGGCTTGATGTCAAACTGGTTCAAAAGAGTTGCAAACAAATCAGCGACTCGTGTGCGTTCGCCGTCTATCTCAGTGCCATCGACATTCGTTTTTCCGATTACACGCCCCCCCCTGAATTCCACCTCCGCCGATGACAACCGGCGAGATATCGGGAAAGAAGGAGTGATACTGGGAGTGATACTGGGGACACACACATTTCCCGGGTGGGTAGTTGATTGCCTGGACGGGTAAATGTAGGTTTTTCTGTTGAGTCGATTTGGCAATACAGTTTGGAGGGCTCGGCGATGGCTAGAGTTGCTCGGGTGGAGGCGTTCGCGCTGGATGAAATTGCTACTGTCCATGTGATGAATCGTGTCGTTCGTCGCTGCTTCTTGATGGGAAACGACGAACTCACCGGTAAGAACTACGATCACCGGAAAACTTGGGTCGAAAATGAACTCAAGCGACTTGCGGCTAGGTTCGGGATCGACCTGCTTGGGTTTGCAATACTGTCAAACCATTTTCATTTGATACTCCGGTCGCGGCCGGATGTGGTCGAGACTTGGGACGACACCGAGGTCGCTCGACGGTGGTTGATGTTGTGCCCACTTCGCAAAGCCGCTGATGGCGGACCGGCTGAGCCATCGGAACCCGAACTGAATTCGATTCGCTTCGATGCTGACAAGCTGAAGACGATTCGCAGTCGACTGAGCGATATCTCTTGGTGGATGCGACTGCTGTGCCAACGGATCGCTCAGAAAGCCAATCACGAGGATGAGACTTCCGGAAAATTCTGGCAAAATCGCTACCGCGCCGTGCGGCTTATCGATGAGGAAGCGATTCTGGCTTGTGCGGCTTATGTGGACTTGAATCCGATACGAGCTGGCATTGCGCAGACGAT
>JANRMD010000384.1:0-10131 GCA_033761895.1 Pirellulaceae bacterium
CCGGGGCTAACGCCCATCGGTTAATCCCGCAGATTTACCGATTTACTCTGCGGATCGCTCGGTTTCTCACTAACTTGAGACGCGGTGACGAATGGCGACGAGGGCTGAGGTTATTAGCAGCCTACGCTTCGCCGAGTCGCAGCATCCCGGCCGGCTGGTCCTCGAAATGCTTGAGGGCTTCCGCTACTTCATGGGCTAACCGATAGCTGAGAGTTTCAATTCGAACTGATTCTGCGGCGACTGATTAAGCTGGTTGCGCGTTGGGGAATAATCGACAACCTGTACAGTCTGTATGTCAGCCTGAAACTCCAGCAAGCGTAACCAGCCATCGCCCCCTTTGGGTCGCATTTGAAAGTTCACTAACATCTGATGAATATTGCGTCCATCTGGCGTGGCTGAGGTTAGCCGGCCAAGGCCATCGTTTAGCACATGCCCGTTAAGCGTGAGAATGAAATTCTTGTGTCGGCTCACAAGCTTGTTCCAAAGCTCTTCGCCATCGCACACATCGTCCGATTGTTTGGTCAGCGGATAACTGTGCGGATTCCAGTTTTGGGTTCCGCCAAACTTTGCCCAGTCGTAACGGGTATCATCGAAGTACATGTATGCATGAGTGATCAGAATGGCTTCACGATCTTGATGTCCGCCCATGACTTCGTTCGCCCAGCGCACAACATCTCTGCGAGGTCCGAACTCAAGTGCAAGCACGATAAACTTGCGACCCTCTGCTTCAAACAAATGAAAACTGTTTTCGATGCGATCTGGTTCGCGATCGTAGGTGCCACCAAAGGTCGCTTGCTTCTGAAAATGGCCTACCGGAAAGTAGTTGTTGGCGAGAGTCGTACGATCGCGGCATCCTCCACGCTCGCTGTAATCATGATTTCCTAGTACGAGGAAATAGGGCACGTGACCATCAAGTAGCTTCATGGCCTGGGCCGCGTTCTCCCACTCACTCACCGTATTGTGATTGGTGATATCTCCCAAATGCAAAACGCACGCAATGTTTCGAGCTGCTCGATTGTCAACAATCCACTTGGTTTGGGCTTGGTAAATCTCAGGGTAGTTTTCGCTATAGTTTTGCGTGTCTGGCAAAACGGCAATCGTAAATGATCCTTTGCGAATCTCTGCTGGTTCGCCGTCATGAAGGATCGCATCCTCGTAGGGATCGGCGACAAATGCTGCCGAATGTCTGTTGCCAAAAGTACTCGAGAGCACTAACGCACCACTAGCCTTGAGTACGTCCCGTCGCAATGCTTTTGTCATTTAGGCACGGTCCTTATCCTGGTTTCGGAGCCCCATGGACTCACGCAACAACTCAAGATTCACGTCCATTCTTGTGAAGTAATTTATGTGGAGCGGATCTGCGGAGCGTTTACAGATCATAATCTATCTACATGCCACAATGAAGCTGCTTGAGCACAATTCAAGCCTGTACGCAAACCCCGCGCCGAAGGGACACAGTCTCGGAAAGAGAGGCTACATGCATCGACAAGCCTCAGACGCTCCCGCTTCGGAGTATCTCGGAAAATGCTAAGCGAGCTTGGAAAAATGTGAGGAACTGGGGTTCCTGAAATCAGATGCCGACCAGCTAGATCTCATGTACGATGAGACTTTTATCGCTGTCCGTGACAAGGTATCCATCTTCGCGCGTTACTCACCCCCGTGATGCTTGTCGTTTGAGGCGCGATCCTAGCGCTGTGTCCAGATTAGGTTTTGGGTGGCACGCCCTGAGGCTCTGCGAAGGGCGTGGCGAATGTCGCTCGAATCACACCCTTCCCAGAGCCTCAGGGCGTGCCACCCACAATCAACCCCCAAATTAAATCTGTACAGAGCACTTGTGCTTCGAAACAATTTGGTTTTAGGGTTGAGTGTCGCACAATTATCTCAATTGTAGCAGATACGACTGGGACAATCGTGCGACAATAAAACAGCGCAAGTAACTTACAATCGGACTAGCTTGGTTGCTTCAACCGGCTTGCCATCCTCAGCTTGCTTCATTTGCGCGGCCCGAGCTTTGAAGAGGTCGGCGCGTTCTTGGTCGCCGCTGAGCGCCAACCAGTGAGCGACGGTCAACATCGGAATCGCATCGTCCGATTTTTGAAGTGCGTTTTGCGCTAGGCTCTCACAGCGTGTTGCGATTAGACCGCTGCTGTCTCCCAACGCAGATTGCAGATTGCCTTGAGGAACGTCGGCCAGATTGATGCTGTTCCCAGTCGCGGCAGCCAATTCCACCACGACCGCTGCTTGCTCAAAATCGCCATTGGCAACTTGAGCGATGAAGCGACGGGTGACCAACCGGTCCGAGTTGCCATGCTTGACAACGATTTGCGCATACGCCTTAGCCGCTTGACGGTAACCACCAGCTGCTAAAATCGCGTCTGCGGCAGCAATCAACTCTTCAGGGGCTGTATCCAAGCTGACCACGGAAGACTGGCCTGTGAATGACTGGTCAGCGGGAGCCTGGGCCAAAACATATCGCCCAGCGGGTGCATGGTTCTGTTGCGCTGGCTGGCTGAATTGCAGCTGGCCTGCGTGCAGAGCTTGGCCCGACTGTACCGGTTGGCTAGCGAGTCGGAAGGGCACCGCGCTGGAGACGGGCTTTCTAACTGCATAGGTCGTAACCGAACTCACCGCTGGAGTCACCGAGCAACTTGGGAAGCTCGAATAGACGTTGCTGTAAATGACAGGTGCTACGTAGGTGTTGTAGCAAGCCGGCGGATAGTAGACGGGAGCATAGTAGGTTGGAACGTAGTAGTTGTAATAAACCGGCGCGAAGCTCCGATAACTATAGATGTAGTTCGCCCGTGGCCAACAAGCTCCGTAACCCAATCCCGCATAACCATAGCTGCTGTAAAAACTCGCCCGCGAATAGCTGCTCCAGCCAGGATTGTAAATGCTCGGGGAAAAACTGTGATGGTTAAGCCCAAAACCGTAGCCGTGCCCCGTAAAGCCATAGCCGTGACAGCCGAATCCATGCCAACCATGGGCTTGGCCAACAACCGCAGAAGCAATCAACGCGAAGCAACAGAATATCTTCTTCAGACTTGTCATGGATCACCTCGTGGAACAGTTACATCCGGTCAGCAATCTATTATCCGTCCTAAGAGCAGAAAGAGCAATTAATCTGCCGCGTTTATTTGCTCCAGATTGGCGGGAATCAGCGGAGAACGCTGGTTGGGGCTCTGGTTTGGGTTGGCCAGTGCAAGATCGAGGCGGGAAACTGAAATACAGTGGCAGGACAGGGAAATTCCTAGGCAGGAAAGGAAGTACAGGAAGGACAGGGAAATACCCAGGCAGGATGCCTAGGCTACGATGGGAGGCTACGGTTTTGCGAAAGTTGCGAAGATGCCGTAGTATGGAACAACGGGGGTAAGTCGTCCCCGGTAAATTTGTTTCGAAGGAAGCCGGATGCAAGTCAGAGTAGACGGATTGTGGCGATTGTTCGCATTAGCCGCATTATGCGCTGGATTGTGCTCGCAGAGCATGGCCCAAGAAAAGCCCGCCACGCTCGAACCGCTGGACGAAGCCGGGATGAAAGCCGAACTAGTTCGTCTGCAAGAAATATGTGGCACCCTTGGATTGGCTTCGGAAGCAGATTTGTGCCGGCGTTGGATGCCAACCGCGCGGCCTGATCAATCCTTGTTTTTCTTACCCGTCGAAGCTCGGCAGGGGAGTGCCACCAATCCGAAACAAGCGGCTTGGGTCAAGCACTTTGAGGCCGCCCGAGCCCGGCATGCTGAGTATTGGTTTCAGGAGTGTCGGAAAGCCGTTGAAGCGGGCGACGAGACGCGAGGTTATCAACTGTTGTGGCGAACGCTGCGGGAAAATCCGCAACATGCCGACGCCAAACGGACACTTGGTCGATTGGCAACCTCGTGCACTGTGCGACCTGTCGTTCGACGTTCGACAGCCAAACATCCGACGTACGGTTGGCCCGGCAATTCCTACAACCGCGTTGAGTCACCTCACTTCCTACTCACCTCGCGAGCCACAACTGCGGAGACAATCGAGTTGGCAATGAAACTCGAAGAGTTCTATGCCATCTGGACGCAGTTCTTCTTCCCTCTTTGGTCGCCACCGGGTCTGCTTAAGTCGCGTCTAAATGGAGGCACCGCGCCCTTTGAAACCCAGCGACAGATCAAAGTCCTGCTGCTCCGCGATCGTGCCGACTATGTCTCAGCCCTTTCGTCGGAAGAGAACATCGGCGTCTCCGTGGGCTACTACGACCCCAACCGACAAACTTCCTACTTCTTTCCCGACAAGAACCTCGCCGCAACTTTCTATCACGAACTGACGCATCAACTGCTGGCCGAAGCGACGCGTTTGCAGACTGCCGAAGATGTAGGAGCTCGTGGCGACGTGTGGCTGCTCGAAGGCATCGCACTCTATATGGAATCGCTTCATCGCGGTGAAGGTTACTGGACGCTCGGCGGTTGGGACTCACCGCGATTGCAAGTTGCTAGATACCGTGCAATTCGGGATGGTTTCTTTGTCCCTTGGGAAGAGTTCAGCGGCGGTGAACTCGAGCAGTGGAAGGCCAACCCCGACATCGCTCGACTCTATTCTCAAGCCGCTGGCATCATGCATGTGATGTTGGATCGCAGTGACGAAGCCGAAAAAGAGCGTCGCCGGCAGGCGGTATTTCAATCGCTTGTGGCTATGTACCAGGGAGCACCTGATTCGAAGGCAATTCGCAATGAGTTAAGTGGCGATCTAGGCAGTAGCGAGCCCAGCAGCGCTGCGGTTCAAGAGAATTACGAACGCGAGCTGACGATAACGACAGCACAGATCGATGGCCTGCAGAGTGATCGACTGTTGCAAGAATTGGTTCTGGCCGGAAGCCAACTGAGCAGCGAAGCGTGGCAACGCGTCATGCAACAAACCAATCTCGAATGGCTCGATGTCTCGTTCAGCAATGCTTCCACGGACGACCTGAAGCCCATCGGTAAACTCAAATCGCTTGAACGCTTGAGCGTTGAAGGGACGGCAGCGGATAACGAGTTGCTCGATTCTATCCGATTGCTACCGAAGTTAACTGAGCTGGACCTGACCGGTTGCGCGATCGACGACGCTGGGCTGAAGAAGCTCGCCAAGCTCCCGCAACTGAGCACTCTCTGGCTCGGAAAAACGCAAGTGACCGATGAATCACTCGACACACTCGCCACCATGACTCGACTTACCTTCGTCGACATCCAGGATTCCAAAGTCACCGCTGAAGCCTGGACCGAATTTGTAAAACGCAATCCAAGGTTTGGTAAATCGCGTTGATCGAGCGCTTCACTTCTTGAACGCGAAATGGTCAGCGATACTCTGCACGTTGACGTTCCGAATGACGCCATGTTCCGTTATCAGCGCCGTGACCAATTCGGCCGGGGTGACATCAAAGGCAGGGTTGTAAACGCCGACGCCATCCGGGGCCACATGCTGACCGTAGGGAACAACGACCTCTTCGCGACTGCGCTGTTCAATAGGAATCTCTGAGCCATTCATTAGCGTTAGATCAAAAGTGCTGCTGGGGGCTGCTACATAGAATGGCACGCCATGGTGCTTGGCAACTACCGCCAATCCATAAGTTCCAATCTTATTGGCAACGTCACCGCGAGCCGTGATGCGGTCGGCGCCAACAATCACAGCGTCAATCTTCTGCGTCTGCATGACATGTGCAGCCATCGAGTCGCAGATGACGGTGGTTGGAATACCGCGTTGATGCAGCTCAAAAGCAGTCAAGCGAGCCCCTTGCAGTAAGGGACGTGTTTCGTCAGCAAATACCTTCAAGCTCTTGCCTTGGTCCTGGCAAGTAAACATAACACTCAGCGCCGTACCGTACTCTGCGGTCGCCAAGCCACCAGCATTGCAGTGCGTGATCAAGGTGGCATGATCGGGGATCAGTTCAGCGCCGTGACGACCAATCGCATGACACATCGCTCGATCTTCTTCATGAATGGCCTTGGCCTCCGCCAACAGCGCGACGCGAAGCGACTCGCCATTGACCTCTGTGGAGGCTGCGTTGCTTGCGATCACTGCTTGCATGCGGTCGAGAGCCCAAAACAGATTGACGGCTGTCGGACGGCTGGTCGCGAGACTTTTGGCCGCCTCCGTCGCGACCTTGGCAACCTCGTTGGGTGCGCAGGCGCGCACTGCTACACAGACCCCATAGGCCGCCGCAATGCCGATAGCCGGTGCGCCGCGTACTCGCAGCATCTTGATCGCTTCCCATACCGTGCTGACATCGCGGCATTCGAGCAACTTCAGTTCGCGCGGCAAGCACGTTTGATCGATCAATTGCAGATAGCCACCGCAGTCACCCATCCATTGGACAGCGGCTGGGTGATGCGTGGAATTGGATTGCGTTTGCAACATCGTATGAATTCTGCGAGTGGAGTGTCTAGGTTGAAAGGGAGGCAAGTTCAAGGCCAAAGGTCTCAGCCACAGCGCGGTTGGTAACTTTGCCATGCATAACGTTCGCAGCAGTACGAACGGGCGAGTACTTCTTAACGGCTTCGCTGACACCGGCATCAGCAATCTTCATGACCCAAGGCAGGGTTACATTGCACAGCGCAAACGTACTGGTACGACCCACAGCGCCTGGCATGTTGGTAACACAATAGTGAAGTACGTCGTCGACCATATAAGTCGGGTTCTTATGGGTGGTCGGTCGGCTGGTTTCAAAGCAGCCACCTTGATCGATCGCAACATCGATGACCACTGATCCAGGCTTCATCACTCGCAAGTCTTCACGACGTACCAAGTGGGGAGCTTTCGCGCCGGGAATCAATACCGCGCCGATCACCAGATCCGCCA
Source organism: Pirellulaceae bacterium (assembly GCA_033761895.1). Classification (GTDB taxonomy): domain Bacteria; phylum Planctomycetota; class Planctomycetia; order Pirellulales; family Pirellulaceae; genus Aureliella. Next base: position 6,799 of record JANRMD010000384.1, read on the forward strand.
GTTTCAATTGGTCACGAATGGTATGACGATCGCTATAAAGCGCGTTCACGTTAGGAGGCATGACGTCATCGAGATAGCGCAAGCGATCCATGTTGACATCGAGAATGTTCACATCAGCCCGAAATCCTGCCGCAATCTTCGCAGCATTGGAACCAACAATACCGCCGCCGAGAATCAATATGTTCGCAGGCGGAACACCAGGCACGCCACCCAGCAAAATGCCACGGCCTTGCTGCGGACGCTCAAGGAACTTCGCACCTTCCTGGATGCTCATTCGCCCGGCCACTTCGCTCATCGGGGTCAGTAACGACAAACGTCCGCGTTCATCCTCGAGTGTCTCATAAGCTAAGCAGTTGGCACCGCTAGAGATCATTGCGTCCGTCAATTCGCGACTAGCCGCGAAATGGAAGTAAGTGAAAAGTGTCTGGCCAGGACGAATCAGCGAGTATTCGTTCGTCTGCGGCTCCTTGACTTTGACGATCATATCCGCCGCTTTGTAGACATCTTCGATGCTCGCGACCAACTCCGCGCCGGCCTCTAGGTATGCATGATCGGCCAAACCTGACCCCAGCCCCGCACCAGCTTGAAAGATGACTTTGTGTCCGCGTGTTGTTAGCTCTTCAACGCCAACTGGTAACATTGCAACCCGATATTCATCCTGCTTCACTTCGGCCGGTACACCAATAATCACAGTTGGACCCCATCTGAATGTTTAGATGATCGAAACACAAAATAATCTGTATGTTGGACAACGCGCTCGTGCTTCATCCAACTTAGATTTTGGGTTTGGTCGTAGCCACCGCTGCCAAGCGGTGGTTAGGCAAACGCATGTTGTCCACCGTTTGGCAACGGTGGCTATACCGGGGACATGCCAACCACAGTGAACCCCAAAATCTAATCTGGAAAAAGCACTAGTGAAGAGTCAAACTCAACCATTACGATCAGCCGCAGTGCGCTAGCACGGGTTGCCGCCGCAAAAACCGAACTTTAGCGCGTTCCGGCTGATATCCACAACGGGAAGAGGTAAGGTTGACGCTCCACTAACGGGCCCAATTGTACTTTCGTGCGGACTATTGTTCGAGCGGGCTGAAAGGTTCTTGGCTTGAGCAACTTCTCGAACTCAGAATACGATCCGTGGCAACCTCAAGTTCGCGTCTCTGCGGATGCATCACAATCGTGCGCTCAGCAACAAGCGTCTACTTTTTCGCCTTTGCGCGTTTCTTGCTGGCCCCCACGCAGTCATAAAGGTGTTGAGCTGCGTCGGATAGGGGACTGCCGATACGCCGCCAGATGGCGAACGACTGCGCACTTTGACTTGCATCAGCCAGGTCAAACTTCAACAAATCACCGGGAACTCCGTAATTGATCACCAAGCCGACGGCCGCTTCGGCGCGCACCATAGCAACAACGGACGAGTAGTTGTCGACGACGATTCGCGAATAGCCTTCATTGGGTTCGGGGAGGTTTTTGAACGTTCCGCGTTGATCTCGTCTTATCAGACAGAAATTGGTGGATGCGAAATCCTTGACCGTTGGCCGGTAGCCTTCCTTTTGTGCCCGCCGCGAGAAGACTCCAAGCCCTTTGGGAGGAGCGACGACGATCATCTTTAAATCATCGCGGATCGCAATGTGCATAAGCTTCTCATGCTTGTGGGTACTCGTACCACCAAAAGCCAACTCTACCTCGCCTACTTCCAACCAAGTCAACAGTTGCTCGAAAGTAGCTTCAAGGATTTCGATGTTCAGCTCTAGCCCTGTCTTCTTGCGGTAGGTCTCCATGAAGGCGGGGAAATACGAAGCAAGTAAGGTTGTTAGGATTCGATTGGTTGCCGCAATACGTAAGGTCACGCGACTGGATCTAAATGGACGCACGCGATAAACGTCCAGCACGCGCCGTGCGTATGCTAAAACTTCTTCACCCTCCTTGGTGAGTGCGTTCAGTTCACGATTCACCAAGCGACGACCGAATCTCTCGATACTCTCCAGCTTACCTAGCGTGTTGTGCAAGTGCGGATAACTCAAGCCTGCCGCTGACGCAACGGCGAGCATTGAATCGCCAGCACCACCGGAAATGGTCGAGCCAACTTTCTCAAAAAAGATGAGATCTGCGATGGTCACATCGTGCCAACGCCGTGCGTTTTCTGGATTCGTCACCACACAAGCTCCAGCATCAATCGTTATAACAACTTGTTATAAGAACACGTCGCTTTATTATAGGCTTGTCCAAGCTATGTACAAGTCTTCATGCATCGTTAATACTTGTTCGAGAAGATTGCGGAAGCACATGCATCGTGTGGAAAGCAACTGTCACCCCAATTGCCAATATCGCATTCGCGTAACCCCTCCTGGCAGGACAGTGATTTTCCTCACGATGCGCTTAATGGATATGCCCCGCCGATCTTAAGGGAATTCAGCGCAGCATCTTTACTTGCGACCAGGGAGTAACACGGTCGCCCCATCCCGTTGCAGCTTCTTTTTTTTCAGTGTCTACGCAGGTCCAGGATCGCCCCTGCGCAGTCAGTAAAGTTTCGTTTTCTTTCAGTTTCTTGTAAACGTAGAAGGTCTTAATATGATCGCTAGCCCCAGGAAAAAAGTACGTTCACAATCAGACGAATTTTGCAAGCTTGTGCATTTAGGTTACGCCAAAGAGCCTGACTCGCAAAAGATTGGCTTCCAGCATTGCATAGCTGGATCAAATGGTGACAGCGGTCTTGAAAACGCAGTCGCCGATGCGTTTGAACATATCAGCGTTGATGATGAGTTACCGATCATGACCTTCTGTCCCACCGGTGGTGGCAAGGGAATAAGCGCAATCATTCCAACGCTGCTCAGCAATCCTAGGTCGATGATTGTTATGGACCCCAAAGGTGAGAACTTTGCTGTGACCGCACGACGTCGAGTGGAGTTGGGGAACAAGGTTTATGCCCTTGATCCTTTCAACCTTATGACTAAGAACTCCGACGGGCTTAATCCTTTGGATTTACTTGACCTGCCGAATGTTTGCATTGAGTCGGAGGCAGTCACGTTGGCTGCAGCCATCGGGCATGATTTTCAGAGCAAGCGCGAAGCGTTCTGGGACCAACACGCATTGGGGCTGATTTCGGGTTTGATTGCACTCTCAGCGACTGGACTTTTCCCGCAGAACATGCGCACGCTGCGTGACCATCTGGTGGGCGAAGACCCAATTCACAAAATTGCTGTCGCGCTCGATCTCTTGACCGCCAAGAAGGCCACCGAGAGCTTGGCGTATCGCGAACTGGCTGCGTTTATTCACCAGAGCGAACGCGAGACGCGACCTAGCGTTCTCGCCAGCGCTGGGGCGTACGCCAAGATC
>JANRMD010000385.1:0-4657 GCA_033761895.1 Pirellulaceae bacterium
GCCGTTTCGTTCAGTCGCGTGTACTTCGGCATGAGATCTTTACTGTCAATCAACATTCCGTGAAAGGCAACGACCAACGCAACCGGCTTCGCCAAATCAACCGTCTTCGGAACAACCAAGCGATAAACGCGAGTCTCGTCATCGATTTCGATTTTGCGAGCGCCAATCTCTCCTTGTCGCGGTTCCGGATGCGTGCTTGGCTTCGACTTTGACGTCAAACCGACTTGGATGCCATACCCTGGTCCAGCAATCGCGACAAGGGCCAAGGTGCATAGTCCGGTCACACGGATCAAGGACCGGATATCAATAACACAACCGATTCCGAGATTGGATTGATCGTCGATTTTCATCTTCGGTCCTCGGTACGTACTGCAGCCTTAAGGCTTGCTCGGTGCACAGTTAATTGTAACGACACCGGATTTCGAAGGCGTGCGGAACACTGCGCGTTGCGGTTGCTTACTCAGCGGGTCTTCGTACTCTAGTAGAATGTAATCTGCCGTTTTGGTGCGATCAAACCAATCGATAAGGTAGTCGTCTCCAGTAACCTTTAGCTGAGCAATTAGCGAGTTTGCGTTGCTGTCAGCCACAAATTCGATTAAGTGAAAGTCGGTTTCAGGCGCCGTGGATGTTAGCACTGCTTCCTCAGAATCGAAGCACTCATACAACTTCGCAGTTCCCAAAGAGCTTACAGGGAGTCCGACAACATGCACACGCAGTTCTCTTGCTCCAATCCATTTCGAATTAGCTCCCAGACAATAAATCATGATCGCAGCTAGCGGCGCCATAAATACGACAGCCAAGATCCTGCTTGAGGTCCTTTGAAAATGGAGCATTTATAATCTTCGCTTTCTCTCACAGAGGCACCAAGGCACGAAGAAGGAACGCCAAGTCAATTGGACTTACCTGCATGTGATCGTTTCGTACTATCGCGAGACCTGACGATTCCCGTCGTAATGAATCGTTCGCTGTCGGTTCGCAACCATATCCCAGTCCATTCGATGTGGCGGATTCAAGTAATGCCGATACGCAGCCGCCATTTGCCGTGCAACCTCAGTATACTCATCCAGGATTCTAAATTGGATCCGCCGCATCAAATCTTCCCCATGGAAACGAATCACTGCTGCATCAATTCCGGCATTCATGATGCCGAACGCATTGGCAGCGGTCACGAAGCAGTCATGCGGTGGCAGATCTTCGAATCTGCTTTGTATCACCCTGACCCGCGGCAGCCCTTCAAATCTCGCTCGAAACGCATCGCACATTGCGACATCCGGATGGATCAGCCAAAGGTCTATCGGTAATGCCATTGTTTGCTAGGTTTCCTGGGGACAGACCGCCCGCGACTAAGGTTTGAGGTATTCGCGTGTAATGTAATCTGTTTGCTTGTACAGCGAGTGGCAGTCAATGCATGAATCAATACGCCCTGACGCGACCTGCCGATATGAAGTGCCATCTATTACCGTGTATTTCCAGTTACCCCGATCAGAGTCGTATCCCTCTGCCATCTTTTCCATGACAGTGAACAGCAGTGGCTGCTGGCTGTCCACGGTGGCCAACTTAGACTTGATCACAATCGCTCCCTCAGGGTAATTTCCTTTTCCCGAGAGCATTGGCTCTTTGGCTTTGTCATTGACATAGACATGGCAGAATGCTTTCTCAGGTCGCGCCGGTTCGTGAGGATTCAAGGCGACTTCATCGGTTTGTTTACAATACAAGATCGTTGAGTCGTGCATCTCATAGGGTTGTTCGGTGATACGCACATAGCGATTCAAGTCGCGGAGCCGCAATGCAGTTCCCGATGGAGGCGCTGCACGGTTGGCAGCAATTAGTAGGCCTATTAACGCGCCGGATACGACAAGTATGAATACAGTGGATCTCATGTCTGCACTCCCGATCCGAAAAAATAGCTATGAACCGAAAAGTGTGTTTTGCCACCCACTTCGCATTCGCCACTTCACGCTTTCAATTCGCCAACCATCTTTCTTTTTAAGTACGACAAAGCGATAGGCTGCTTTTGAGAGTTTCTTGGTATCAACGTGAACGCGGCTTGAACTAACGCTTTCAACTATGTCTATATTCTCTTCCGTGAGCAGTCCGTAAGTGGTTGGGATCGAGAAGGAGTTACCACCATCATATTTTCGCTCTTTGTGCGTGCAGTACATCAGCAGAATGTCGCGGCGCTGATCGCAGAGTTTTGGGTCATCAAAGGGATCGTCGGTGTGGGCTTCGGCAGCTTCCATAGCCAGTTCCCACGCCGTATATGCTGCTGCAAACGCAAGCACAACACTTTTAGGATCAGAGAGATGGTTTTGCATAGAAACCCTTCGAAAGCGCAAATTAACACCATTGAGGACTTTGGTCCCTCGATTATTTTAGGCCGCGCTGTCATCAGTGGTCAACATGCTGGTCAGCGCGACCCTTCCGACGTCAGTCAACATCGTCGCGAAACTCTTGTTTTCCTTGGGACAGAGCCTCCTTAAATAGGCGTGGATCGCTTGCGACTTCCTTGATCAATTGAGCAACTTGGTAAAGTGCGTCGACATCTTCGCTTCTTGCTACAAACATTGAACTCTCCGGATCATACGAAATTGCGTCCGCGATATCCGGGCGTCTCGATCGCACGAGATACTCCACTACCGCATGCCAGTTGTAACCTCCAGCTTTGCCGTAATACAAAATACCGTGACATCCATCGCGATAGTCGATGTATCGGCATGGTTTCCAATCTAACGGGTCAACGGACATGTCGAACTTCAACCTTTCAAGTAAACACGTAGTTGTTTCCATTGAGATTCGATTTCGCACGGAGGGTCCCAATCACCAACGAACAGTTCGATGTTTAGAAGCATGAAATCGCAGAGTTCAAGCACTTGCTGTTTCCGATTACGAACATAAACAAAGTTCTTGCCCTCGAATTGGTATCTTATACACTGCGGAAGTATCCATGATTGACGATCATTAATTTCATCGCCGCAAAGATTAATCGTCTCGCGCAAGAAACCATCAATTACCGGGTAATAGTAGTCAAAAGCACGCCCCCCCATGTGCATGAAATCTTCATGAAAGATTTCAGGGCATTCACTGAATCGTTGCGTTGCTTCTTCGAGAGTGAGTCCGCCGAAATTCCTCCATGCACATTGAGCGTCGAGGTCGCCGCCGTATGGATCGAAATCACGCTCGGACGGAAGGCGTGAAGTCATTTACGTTCCACCGTCAATCGTGCAGTTGCGAGGCTGATGAACAACACCGCCAAGCCTACAGCAGCCAATAGCAAAAGTCGACGCTGCAGTGCGATGCAGTATGCTGCGGCATCAATGAGACCGACGGGCGAGGATTTGGCCAAAGCCGATTCAATGCCAAGCGATAGTGGGCCAAGTACAAAATGGCTTTTCGGATTGAAACCAGGTGTTCCGTTGAGAGCATAATCCCTAAGAGGCAAGTAACCCAACACCGCGGCCAAAATCGTTCCCGCCCCGAGCACTGCAAGTAACAATGAAAGAAACCGTCCCATAACGCATCCTGGATTTAAAGACCTATGAGTTAGATCGTAACGGCCGCGTTCACGAAGTTGGAAAGTGCTGTCCACTGCATTGGCCATCGCCACCGCCAACTTACCGCCAACCTATTGCGCAACGCATGGTTAATGGTTTTCTATTGGAATTGCAGCTGACACTATAACTTACCAAGCGACACCAATGAAATCAAATTTCGCGTGAACCAACGCATTCCGCTGGATTGACATTGCGTAAGGTCGCGAGGAACTACAGCATCACTAACCGAACTTGACTGACATACGGATTTGTCATCTAGCCTGTCGACGATCAATCATTGGTGATGACGCTAATCTTAAGTCCAAGTCTACCGCAAGCAAGGAGCAATGCCGGAGGAAGATCAAGGTCCAGTTGATCGCAGTCGATCCAACCCGTGAACAACAGATTCGTAAAAAAGCCGTTTTCACGTAATGATGAAAACACATCGACTGGCTGTTTTTCGAGCCAGTGTGCAATGTTCATCAACCGGCCTTCAAGTTCAGCCGCGAATGCTTCGTTCGGCTCTTCGGTTTCAGCGAACTCGCTAATCTCAATCGACATGAGATCAACACGAGGATTGGGATTCTCTTCTTTATGAACGGAATCTTCAGGATCCACAACCAATCGATTGAGAAACTCGCCTGGCAATGGTGGATCGCCAACGTAACGCCAGACTTGAAGAGTAAGCGATAGATTATGAACGCCCAATTTGGCTTGCTGCCTTTGCTGAATTACATGTGCGATGACCGCGGCCGCCGTGAGCGATCCCCCAATGCCAGAACAGCCAGTCGGCGACTCCGGTTGATAGCTTGGGGCGTCGATTGTCACCATTCATCGTCGGCAAAGTTTTGACTAATGATACAGTCAGGTAGACTGCCCTTCAAATCATTCACCAAGTGAAAAGAAAGCCAACCAGTCGACTACGTCACAGCGGTGGTGCATGCAACCATTTTTCCAAGCGATCCTCAATCGAATCGGCAATGAGCGCTAACGCTTCAATGACGGGCGTATTTGGCTTCCATGTGTCTCCGCTCAGCAGATAAACGGGATGGGGGCTTGCGATGAAGTCGCACAATTCGTAGTCCACGCATCCACGATCAATTATCGCAACAAGACCACGAGGCCAA
>JANRMD010000386.1:0-2425 GCA_033761895.1 Pirellulaceae bacterium
GAGCAGCGCGGACGCAGCGGAAAGGTGGTCGTACAATGTCGAACGTAGACCAGACCGCCGTATCCCAAACTGCTATAGAGCAAGCCACCCTGCAGCGTCTGTCCAAGAGCGATCTGGGCGTTCGCATCGCTTTTGCAGAAACGCCCAAACTAGGAGAGCCAGTCCAAGTTGCCGAACGAATTTGGTGGATTCGATTGCCGCTGACGTCGGCCATGGATCACGTTAATGTCTATGCACTCGAAGATCGACATGCATGGACATTGGTCGATACGGGTAGCAACACGCCAGCCTGTCGCGCTGGTCTGGAAGCCGTCTTTGATCGCGGCCCGCTCAGTCATAAACCCATCCAGCGTGTCATCGCGACTCACTATCACCCCGACCACATCGGCTTGGCTGGTTGGCTGGCCGAACGCGGGGCCGAACTGTACGCGACTCAAGTGTGTTGGCTGACAGCGAGGGTGCTGCAATTGGACGACCGCGCCCTTCCGTGTGCGGATCAAGTTCGGTTTGTCGAACGGGCTGGAGTCAAAGGGATGGCACTCGCTGCGTACCGTCGCCATTCACCAAGCACTTATCCGAAATTGGTTGCGCCTGTACCATTTTCCTATCGTAGACTTGAAGAGGGCGACGAATTGGACATTGCCGATCGTCGCTGGAGGATCTATGTCGATCATGGTCATGCGGCTGGGCACGCGACCCTGTGGTCTGACGATGGCTTGGCCCTTACAGGAGATCAGATTCTGCCAGGCATTGCTTCAAACCTTAGTGTGCATGCCAGTGAACCGGATGCGGATTTGGTGTCCGAGTGGTTGGAGAGTTGTCGACGCTTGAGCTTTATCGCCACCGATGCCACCCTCTGTTTGCCTGGGCATAACGCGCCATTTTATGGCGCACCGGCGCGATGCGAGCAACTGATGTCGAATTTGGAGATCGTCTTGCAGAGATTGCTTCAACGACTTAGCAGGCCTGCGACGGCAGTGGAGTGTCTGGAAGCGGTTTATCGACGGCAGTTGGACGGTAATGAACAAGCAACGCTGATTGCCGAGACAGTCGGTTTTTTGAATCACTTGAACAAGCAGGGATTGGTGCGCCGCGAACTGGGGCGCGATGGAGCGTATATTTGGCGATTGGAACCTAAACGGTAATGTGAGTGGAAGCAGTTGGACCATGATAAGCAGCACTGAGAACAACAACTACGACGTTATCGTCATCGGTTCAGGGATGGGCGGATTAGCAACGGCGAGTATCGTAGCGCAGCTGGGCAAGAAACGTGTCTTGATGCTCGAACGTCATTTCAAACTCGGTGGCTTCACACACTCTTTTCGTCGCAAGGACTATGAGTGGGATATCGGAGTTCACTACGTCGGTGAGATGCAGCCCGGAGCGTTGACGCGCGGTGTGATGAATATGGTCACGCGCTGCGGTGTGAAATGGCATCCAATGAACTCGCCCTTTGAGCGATTCATTTTTCCAGGGGAGACATTTGAAGTTCCGTCGGATCCTAAGGAGTTCGAACAGCGTCTGATCGATCGGTTCCCACAAGAACGTGAGGCCATCGTGCGTTACATGAAACACGTCAAGGCCGCCCAGGGCTGGACGATACGCTGGTTTGTGTCCAAGCTCTACCCCAGCTTCATTGCCCAGCCGATGATTTATGCTGGCAAGCAACTGGTGAGCATGACCACCACAGAGTACATGAACAAGCATTTCAAAGATCCGATGCTGCGAGCGATTCTCGTGGGGCAGTGGCCCGATTATGGCACCCCGCCCTTCCAAAGCGCTTTTGGGATTCATGCGACAGTAACCGCTGACTACTTTCACGGTGGATTTTATCCGATCGGTGGTTCGAAAGAGATTGCGAATCATGCTTGTAAAGCAGTCACCGATCATGGTGGAAGGTGCTTAGTCAGTCACGAAGTGGTGAAACTGCTAGTTAGCAATGGAAAGGTTACCGGCGTCACAGCGAAGAACAAGGGAAAAGAAGTCAACTTCTATGCACCCATGGTGGTGTCCAACGCGGGTGGCGTGACGACCTTTGGGAAGCTGGCGCCACCTGAGACATGCCCGGAAGAACTTGCGCAAATCGCCAGACTCAAGAACGGCACATCTGCTTCGATCCTCTTTCTAGGCTTGAAAGACGATCCACGCAAATATGGCTTTGACGATTGCAACTACTGGCTGTATTCGAAAGTGGATCACAACGCGGGGACACCAAGACAACCCGGGAAGCCTGGACCGATTGATGGTGCCTTCGTTTCCTTCGGCTCGATTCGCAATCCAGGTCAAGAACCTCATACGGCGCAGGTAATCTGCTTTGGCGAGGAAAATGAGTGGCAAGATTTCGCTGAAACGGATTGGAAGAAGCGTGGTTCGGCTTACGAGGCTCTCAAGGCACAAGTAGCTGAAGATATGTTGGATTTCGCAG
>JANRMD010000387.1:0-19804 GCA_033761895.1 Pirellulaceae bacterium
GAACTCATATTACGAAGAGGGCCTGGGGTTTAGCGTTGAATTTAAGTTCGGCGAGACCGCCTACACGCTGTTCGGAACAAGCGAGTTAGCTTGGTTTCGCTGTAGCGACAACAAGATCCGGGCACCTGAATTCACTTTCAAGTTCAATCGAATCAAATACCACCCGCGAAGCGATAAAGCGAGCTTGGTTTTCGTGTGCTTCGTTGAGGCCGACGAAAACCGGGAGCATCCAAGATTGTTGCTGTATTGCAATCTTAAAGATGGCTTCTACCGCGTAGTTACGCTCAGCATCCAAGGCGATGAAGGTGTGATCACGTGTTTTAGGACACAGCGCCGAGTAAGATCATCAATGCGATGAATACGAAGTAACCGCCACCGCACAGGACGTAGATTAGGACGTTGACCATGCCGAGGTAATAGCCAGCTTGCATGAGGCCTTTATTGGCAGGGTCGACGAGCCCCAATTGGATGTCACGCAGGCCAGAGTTACCCATGACCCAGGCCACGATTCCAAAAATTGGACAGAGAAACCAAGAGAGAATCCCAAAGGCCAACACCAATCCGCTTTGGTCGGGCTTGGGATACATTTGCCCGTAACCAGGCGCGTTGGTAACGTTAGAGGCGGTTGCGTAGGGATTTCCCGAACTCGGCATATTCGGCATCCCAGCCAAAGGTGCACTCGGCTTGAAGGCCTCTGCGCCTTGCCAATTCCCCGTCTCAGACTGACGGATCATGTATCCAGGACCAACGCGACCCTCATTAAACCAGCGGTTGAGCGTAACCCGATCGACAGGGCCGTAATCGGTACCATCGGTGGAACGCATCCAGTACTGATCTGAGTTTACCGAAGCTGTGGGGCTTGAGCCCGCTGTTGTTGCTGCAAACGAATCACTGGTCGGTGTCGGCGGTGGAGGTGGGCCATCGGCTGGGCCATAACCGGCTGCCCCAGCATCAGCTGAACCGGGCGACGGGATCGTGTAAATCTGACCACAAGCCGGACAGCGAGCGCGGCGACCGGCGTGTTCATCACCGACCGACAACAATTTGCCACATCCGCCGCATGTTGACTCAATCGCCATTCGCTTACGTCCCTTGTCGTTCAGGATTCAAATAGATAAAGCTCTTTCCAAGTCGCCCGCCATAATTACCGGCCGTGATTTTAACCAATCCGGGCGCGTCCAAGGCGGCATCGATGGCGGCATAGGTAGCTTTGGCAACTGCCGCCAGACTGCTACCGTTGATCACAATCTCCATAATGGACTTTACACCGTCAGGCACACGCGACTGCGCACCGAGTTTTTCCTTCAGTGTTGGACAGAATTCAGCAAACGTGCTCGCGATTAGAAAGCTATAACGACTGCCCGCTTTGGAGGCGCTTGCCGCTACACCACCTGGAAACGTCAATACACAATCGTCGACTTCATTTACCGCTTTAACAGAACGCTCGGCCGCATCAATCGAAGCATCTTCACTGGTCGAAAGGAACCAGAGATTGCCACCCATGATGCCATCTGCAAAGCCAATTCGTCTTGTCATGTAAAATTCACCACCCATCGTGGGTACCACCCAGCCCTTGGTACCGTAACGCTCAGCGCGAAACTGATGTCCATCGCCGAACAACGATACTTTGCGTCCCAGTTTGAAGTAGGTTTCGGTGTCCAGTCGATTGAAGCAGCGGGCGGTCGGACACGTCAGCACATTTTGACTAATCCGAGCCAACAGTACTTTTTCTAAGTGGGTTTCGCGATCCTTTCGAAATCTTGGTACGTGCACCTGCACCACGGCTCCGATTCGCCCGTCAGGCGTCTCTTGACCAGGACTCACGCCATCCAAAATCCGAGAAACCCCCGCCTCCGAATCACACAAAATCGTGCTGCTCGCGTGTCCAGTCGCTGCATTGGTGCAATGGTCCAGCCAGGTGCGATCGCGAGCTGTGATCAGGAATTCTGCATAAATGCTGCGAAAGGCTTCCGCGTAAGTGTCTTCGACGATCGACGCTCGATCTTGGACCATGCTGCACCTAAAAATTTTTATTTGGAGGTCGAAAGGATGAGACGGCATATCATGGCCGATCGATGGGGTCCTTTACAAGTCGTCCTCCCGATTTGGTCCAACATTCACTCCGTGTAGTAACGAATCATGCGACCGATGGCGGATTGGCAAACAACGCACAGACCCGCGTTGGGATTCAGGCTACCCATCCAGCATTCGCGCTGCGATCGATAAATGCCTTCCTTCAAATAGCCACCCCCTTCAAAGGCGCCCACCAGACTTGCTGCATTTTCGGCATCGAGGGGAGTCGGTATGGGTACATCGCGACTTAGCAGTTCCTTCCACTTCAGCCGCTCACGGTTGGTTTCGCGAGTAATGTTGGGCTCAAGGGGCTCAATTCCGGCTGGGTACATATCGTTGTAGGCCACGTTTCCGATGTATTCGTCTGCCAGATACCCGAACGTATGTCCGAATTCATGGATGAAGACTAGGTTGCTCTGCGGGTTATCAGCCGTCACGGTGCAATAGTCCAAGACCATGCCACCACCGCCATACCGTTTAGTGTTAACGACAACTACGATCACATCATAGGGCACTTGAGCCGCCATGCGATGGATCGCATGATTGTCTTCAACCAGCAAGTATCGATCGAGGTCGAAGATGTTGTAGGTAGAGTTGAGCACAGTTGACTTAAACGATTTCTGGCGAGGTTCGTCGGTACCCGCATCGATAGAAGCCCGAAACACCCCGCGGATGTTGAACTTATCTTTCTCCGACTGGTACGGGGCAGCATTCAACAAGTATTCCGACAGACGTTTGACGTCGCCTTGGAATTTCTCGGACTGCTCAGCGGTGTAGCCTTCGGCCAAGAAGACAATGTCGACTCGATCCTGACAGGGGCCAGAGCTTTGGATCTCAAAGGTCGAATCGTTTTGCGCGACGGTTTCTCGGCGGATGCGGTAATCGGCAGGATCGACTTCAATCGTCAACACAGGTGACAAAACGTGCTCTCGATTGCGACGTTCAATCTGCAGCTTGACCTTCGCCTTCGGCATCGGGCAGCGCGTCGTAGTTTCAAAAACCTTTTTTACGCCACTCAACGCGGGTGTGGTCGTAATGTACTCCGAAAACATCGAGTCAAAGCCTTTGGAGAAGATCAGTCGGCCGCTGGCATGATCGTAGAGCTTGATGGAGTACTGCCCGTATTCAAAAGGGGTAATCAAGTGGCGCGGATTTTCTGGCCAAACGGGTTCCTCGTAAAGATCCCGAAGCGAGGTGGTGGATTCGGTTGCATCGCCCGAGTTGTACAGTTCAACACGAATCGCTTTGTCCACAAAGAACTCATCAAAATCAACCTTGGCCGATTCGGGTACCTGAGCGCTTGATGAGGCAACGTGCAGTAGAAAAACAGCGAGAGCGCTCACACCAGCCAACGAATAAAATCGCATTGCCTGTCCAATGTTCCAAAGTCTAGAAGTAGATTCGCAGTTAGCGATTTTGCAGCAATTGATGCACACTGCGGTTCAGTTGCGCGGGAGTAAATGGCTTTTGAATGAAGTCATCCGGTGCAGAAAACAAGCCTAAACGCACCACTTTGTCCTCAGTATAGCCACTCATGTAGAGAACTCGCAAATCGGAGTGCTTATCCTTCATCCGTTCAGCAAGTTGCGTTCCCGTGATTCCGGGCATCACCATGTCCGTTATCAACATGTGTAGCGGCCCAGTGTATTGATTCGCGAGTTCAAGCGCCTCTTCGCCAGAATTCGCGGCAAGAACTTTGTAACCTTGCGACTCGAGCGTGGTTATCACGATATTTCGCACCAGGTCTTCGTCTTCGGCCAATAAAATGGTTTCGGTGCCGCCAGCGATGGGCGTTGGTGCGGCTTTCTCAATCACTGGAACCTGAGCTTTTTCGATGGGGAACAAAATGCGAAATGTGGCACCGGCCCCAGGTTCGGATTCAACGGTGATGGCACCGTTATTTTGTTTCACGATTCCGTAGACGGTGGACAAGCCCAATCCAGTTCCCTTACCGACCCCTTTGGTGCTGAAGAACGGTTCGAAGATTCTGGCCTTTACGTCTTCGGTCATACCAACGCCGGTATCCGATACTTGAAACTGGACATATTCGCCCGATGGAAGTTCTTCGAGGCCAGCGGCGGCTTCCAATTGGTTGTGGATACAAGTACTGGTCGAAATGGTCATCCGACCACCATTGGGCATGGCATCGCGTGCATTTACGGCCAGATTCAAAATCACTTGATCAATTTGTCCAGGGTCAGCCTTGATGCTTGGCAGATTTTGGAAGTAATGCGTGCGGACGATGATGTTCTCGCCGATTAAGCGTTTGAGCATAGTCTCAGACCGCGAGGCGATGGCGTTCAAGTCGATGATGCGAGGCTCGGTGAACTCACGCCGCCCAAGCGTCAGCAGTTGCCGTGTGAGCGCCGCTGCGCGTTCGCCAGCTTGCTGAATTTGTTCGACGTATTCTCGGCGCATCTCGCCAGGTGGGATTTCGTCCAGCAACAATGAGGCGAAACCATTGATGACCGTCAAAAGGTTGTTGAAATCATGTGCGACTCCTCCAGCCAATTGACCGAAGGCATCCATCTTTTGCGACTGACGGAGTTGTTCCTCCAATTTGGTTCGCGCACTGATGTCTTGAGTAACGCCGACCAATTGCGGTGTTCGAAAGGTCCCATCCATCTCCAGAGTTGCTTTGGAACTGACCCACTTCATGCGACCATCGAAAACCAAGCGATACTCCAATTCGAAGTTTTCGCCTGCCAGCATGGCTGCGTAAGCCGAGCGAATGCGCGGCAGGTCATCTGGATGGACCATTTGCAACCACGCGTCCAAAGTGCAAGTCCTACCCTCCAATTCAAAAATTCGAGCCGCTTCTTCGGAGCAATCAAATTCCTGTGTGTCTAAATTCAGCGTCCAGTTACCCACATGGGCAATCACCTGCGCGCGGCGCAGAAACTCTTCGCTGCGACGCAGCGCCAGTTCAGCCGCATTGCGCTCGGTCAAATCGCGATGGGTACCTACCAGTCGGATCGGTAAGCCGTTAGCGTCACGTGACAGATTGGCTTTGGATTGGATCGTGCGATAGTCACCATGTTTAGTCCGCATCCGGAATTCGAGGTCGAAGTGGGTCGACTGCGAGTCGAGGAATTCACGCAATTTTGACTGGGCGAGGTCGGCATCGTCGGGATGGAGCAAAGAGGTCCAAGTTTCAAAATCATTTCCCAACTCATGCGGTTCGTACCCGAGCATCGACTTCCAGCGCGGCGAGTAATAGAGTTCATTCGTTAATAGATTCCAGTCCCAGAGGCCGTCGTTGGTGCCAGAGACTGCCAACTCGAAACGCTCTTCACTCTTGCGCAATGCCAACTCCACTGCCTTGAATTCCGATATATCAAGCAGTCCACCGATCAGTGTGGCGGTTCCTTTATCTGGATCGTACTTGTCAAGCTTCAAGTGAATTTGAACGTCCACAGCCTGCCCAGACTTGGTCATCAGCCGAGCTTCGAGCTTCGAAGTTAGCGTTTCAGTAATGTTGGCCAGCACAGCGTCACATTTGTCGTGGTCTTCTGGGTGGATCAACCCTTTCCAACTGGCGCCGAGAATCTCGGAAGCACCGAAGCCGGTAATAAGGCCAACTTGCGGTCGTGACCAATCGATGAGCCAAAAGCCATCGCCTGACGATCGGGACAAACCGAAAGTTACTATGCGGCTGATCTCCGACATCACCGTGTAGCGAACTTCACTTTCGCGAAGATCTTGAACCGCCCGAATTCGACTAATGGCGATTTCGGCCAACCGCACCGCCGTTTCCATGCTCGCGCGGGATTCATCATCCGGGGCACCGTGATACTTGCGACAGACGGCTAAGGTTCCTACCACACGCAGTTTGTTGTCTGCGTTGGAGAGGAGCATCGCATCGTCAGACTGTGCAACTTCGAAGATTGGTGAAGACCAACAAGAATGCATCTCTAAGTCCGACGCAACCGCTCGGTACTTTGAAAAACGTTCATCTATGGCGGTGTTTTCAACGACGACCGTATCGCGAGACCAAGCAGCACTTCCGCACGCACCTTCCTGATCGGCGATCGGAACCTCAAGCTGCCTAAGTATGGCAGGCGCCCGCGCGCCGGCCGCGAATCTTAGGTACTTGCCCTCGTTGTCGGCTAGCAGCATGTAGCAAACCGAATCAGGAATCAATTGTTCAACGAACAATGTGATCTCGTCTAAAATGGATGTGAGCGATTGTCCGGTTGCTATCTGCTCAAACACTCGACTCTGCCCTTCGAAGGCGGCGACCGCGTTGCGTTGGTCGGTGATGTCGAGCGTGGTACCGATTAACGATCCAGGCTCCGTTTCACCGAAGTGCAAAATCGCTTTCGCTGAAATCCACTTTACGGCCCCATCAGGGCGGACAACGCGCAGTTCTACGTTGACATGGTCCCCACTCTGCCTCCGCGCTGCGGCAGCTTTGAACTTGGATTCAAGGAGTGCCAAGTCTGCAGGGTGGATGAGTTTGCGAAGCTGATCAACGGTCGCTATGGATTGCATTAAGCCCAAATGCTGCTGGCACCGCGCATCCAAGTGGATCTCATTCGACATCAACTGATAGCGCCAACTGCCGATCTGGGCTGTGTCGAGCGCCAGTCGCAAGTTGCCTTCGCTTTTTCGCAGCTCCAACTCAGCATTCTTCCGATCGGTAATATCCCGCGAAAGGAGCACTACATAACGTTTACCATCCAGCACAATGGGACGGATACGAACTTCTGTTGGAAAGGTCGAGCCATCCTTGCGACGATGGATTGAATCGTAGGAAACAGTATGCCCTTTTTCCATCTCCTCAAAAATCCACTCAAGCTTGTCGGGTTCCAACGATTGCGCATAGAAGTGTGGGTACTGCCCAATAAACTCTTCTTTCGAATATCGGTAGGTTTCACAAGCACGTTGGTTAACGTCAACGATCAATCCACCTTCAGCATGCAAGATGAAACTATCGGTGGCAAAGTCCATCAAGGTGCGATAGCGAAACTCACTTTCCCGGAGCTTTCCAAACGCGACTTTGCGCTCAGATACGTCCTGGACACTACAGAGGATGGTATGTGCAGGCGCATCACCATCGCGCAGGGCGCGTCGCCGCGTTAAGAGGGTCAACAAACTTCCGTCGGCTAAACGAAAGCTATGTTCGAAACAGTCATCCCCGCCAGCAGCGACCAGCCGCGCTAAAGACTCTTCCATCAGCACGCGTTGTGATGGCTCGACTCCCTGCTCAAGGCAGTCATGCGCATTCTGATGAGGCTCAAGTCGCAAGATGCTTTTCAATGAGCCAGAACATTCACACTCACCACTACTCAGATGTAAGCTATAGGTGCCAAAGCCAGCCGAGCGAGCAACTTCAGCTAGAAAAGAATCTTCGGCTTCCCGAATGTGGCTGGAGGATGTTCCTTCCAAAACGTTTTTCGCCAGCAATTTAGGGCGGGCGATGCGATTTTTGGATTCCTGCTGAGTCATTTCTGAAATGCCATTCCTTTGCCATGCAAGTTACGTAAACTCGCCACCCTAGCGCTACCTTGAACTTTCTTCCGAAAACGCGATGCAATACTATTCGCGTGCAATACCTGAGCCAATTCGCTCCATGGTACACAAAAATCGCTTATGCGGGTGATTTCGGGCATGCAAAAGAAGGTGAAGCAGGTTAACTCCACAAGGCTGTGACGGGCTTGCCTCCGTCGACAATAGGAGTTGGGCGATTTTCGTTGTTGAGAACTCGCAAATCGTGTGGAATGCCAAGCGCGTAATAGATGGTTGCTGCCAAATCCTCTGGCGAGACTGGGTTTTCGATTGGGTAGGCCGCTTCTTTATCCGATTTACCGTAAACACGCCCACCGACCACTCCACCGCCAGCGATGACTGCGGGAAACAAAGTGCTCCAATGATCGCGACCCCACTGAGCGTTTGCCTTGGGGGTCCGTCCCATTTCACCCGTCGCCACAACCAGCGTTTCAGCCAACATACCGCGTTCGTCCAAATCTCGAACAAGAGCTGCGAAAGCCTGATCGAAAGTTGGCAGCAAGTGCTTCTTCACATCGTTGCTGTTCTGATGTGAATCCCAGCTGTATCCATCAACGCAGTCATAGTGCACCGTGACATACCGTACACCGGACTCAACCAGTCGTCTGGCCATCAAGCACGATTGACCAAAGAGATGTCGACCATAGCGGTCTCGCAATTCGGCCGGCTCTTTGCGAATATCAAGGGCCACACGGGTCTTCTCGGAAGTGACAAGTTCGAACGCTCGCTGACGAAATGCCCCAAAGCCCCCAGAGCTTAAAGGCTGCTCGACGCGTCGCAGTTGGTCGTTGAATTGATCTAATAACGAACGTCGCTTTTGCCACTGTTCAAGTGTAATGGATTCGGCGGCAGCCATGCCTGCAAACTGAAAGGTCAGCTCCTCGTCCGTGCAGTCACGCCAATAGGGATTGTCGGTCAAGGACCTTTTGTCAATTTTCGTTGTAAGCGGATTGTAGCGCTGTCCCAACCAACCTGCATGCTCGCCAGGTCGAGGGTACTGGCCTGCCTCTTGCAAGCGTCCAAGTGAATTTGGGACAACCATGTAACCCGGCAGGTGCTTAGTCATGCCATGTTGCAATTGGTCCTGATACTCGACAATCGACCCCATGGAAGGCCAATCCTTGGGAGTCGGGCTGAACCCAGCCCCGATGGGCACATGCCAGCGCTTACCGGTCTGAATATAGTGTCCTCCGCCGCTGTGATCGTTGAACGAATGGGACATCGTTCGAATCACACAAAATTTATCCGAAACGTTGGCAATCTGGGGGAGATGTTCACTGATAAGTAAGTCCGGTGTGCGCGATGCGATCGGGCGAAACGGGCCGCGAATCAGTTCGGGCGCATCCGGCTTCATGTCGAACGTTTCAAGTTGGCTCGGACCGCCAAACAGCAGCAAAAAGATCACCGATTTAGCTCTGGGTTGGGATTCAACCAATTGCGACTCAGCGGCCAGCAATTTAGGCAACGAAAGTCCAAACAGTCCGGCCCCACCAGCTTGCAAGATCTCGCGTCGATGCATCCCGTTGCAAGTTCGCCTGGCTTTACCTTGAATCGTAAGCATGATCGTGCCTCGCTATCCCAACGAACCCCTAAGCGACCAGTTTGACAGCCAGCTATTGTACACCCAGGATGCGAGCGCTTTGTAGCGATCCTGATGAAGTTTTGCTTGGCTTTTCATAACCCGAAGCGTTAGCGAGGGAACTTCCTGTACCGTCATGCCGACCCCGTAACTCGGTCCCTCGCTAGCGCTTCGGGTTGTGAAAGCCCGAAACGTGCAACATCAAAAGATGCGAGCAAGGTTGGGGGCATTTATGGGTTCCAGCCCCAATATCGGCTGAGGTGGTGGCGACTTTTAGAACGCAGTGAGATACTATGGAACGGCAGCGTCAGATATTGCCATCGTCCATTCAACCAATGCAATACTTGCCAAGTGACTTTAATCCAAACGTAAACGCATGTTGCATGCCAACCAAGAAAAACTCGATTGCCTGGTCCGCGTTGTAACTCCAGAAAACGTGGAGTTTGAGTACGCATTGGCAGGCCCATTCCAGCGCTTCCCTGCTTATTTGTTTGATCTTTTTGTTCGAGTTGGCGCCTTCGTTGGTTTGCTATTCTTCTTGGGAATGTTCAGCTTGTTCGTTCCTTTTGCTGGAACGATATCGACTGTTGTGATGATCTTGCTCTTTTTTGTGATGTACTGGTTTTACGGCGTCTATTTTGAATCGACTTTCAACGGTCGAACGCTTGGGAAGATGCTGTTTAAGTTGCGGGTGATTTCGACCGATGGTCGGCCCATCAACGGAATGCAAGCGGCACTTAGAAATCTCTTGCGTTTGGCGGATACCTTTCCTACGCCTATCACCGGATTGGTGTGCATGACCATCACAGGTCGATTTCAGCGAATCGGTGATTTGGCGGCTGGGACGATGGTGATTGTCGATCGAGAGCGTCGGCCACCTTGGGACTTGCAACCCGATGACCCGCGGGCTTACGGTTTGGCGGAGTTGATTCCGCCCTCATTCGTTGCAAATTACACTATGACCCAATCCATCGGTATGTACATGGAAAGTCGACGAAGGTTGCCGATGGCGCGGCGGCTTGAAGTTGCGAGGCACTTGGCAACTCCACTCTTGAAAAAGTTTGACATGTTGCCAGATACCAGTCCCGATTTGCTGTTATGTGCATTGTTTGTGCGCATATTCATGTCGGAACAACAGCAAGCGGCTGGACTTGCCAAAATGCGACAAGGCCAATCCAAAAATGCACCTACAGCACCGTCGCCAGCGAGTCCTGCAATGCCCGGCAAACTTGCCATTGCTTCGAAAACAACTGCTGACGCTGTGACCGCGCCTGTACCGGGCGACAATGAAGTGGTTGAGATTGTGGCCAGCGTCGTCGAGCAACCTGCAAGTTCATCGGCTCAGGCAAGTTCGCTATTCAACACTAGCTCGCGCACGGAAGAGAAACTCTGATGGCAACTCTTGCAGATACACTTCAAAAACGCCGAGCCGAATGGTATCGACTCGAAAAACTCACCGATCAACTTGGCACGGGGAGTTTGAAGGGAGTTGCCGGTGCGCAGATCGCAGAGCTATCCGAGCTGTATCGGAGCGCATGCGCAGATCTTGCCATGGAGGAACAGTATCGACTCTCGCCTGAGATTTCTATTTATTTGCATGGATTAGTTGCCAAAGCACACAATACTCTTTATCGCTCTCGAAAGTTTCAATACAGCGAGTGGTTCGATGTTGTATTTCACGTCGCACCGCAGCAGATCTTTAAGGATCGTTGCGTTCACATCGCCGCAATTCTATTTTTTGGCTTGTTTAGTCTTTCCGCCTTCCTGGCTTACAACGAGATGTCTTTCCCAGGTTTTGCTGAGAAACTAATTGGGGATGAAGCCATTGACCAGATGGAAACCATGTACAGTTCTATCGAATTGAACGCCGACTCAAGCCGTCCGATTGAGACGAATATGACCATGGTCTCGTTTTATATAATGAACAATACAGGGATTGGCCTAAAGTGTTTTGCACTGGGACCGCTGATCATTCCTGGTTTGCTAACCACAGCCTTCAACGCGGCCTACCTGGGCGCAGTATTCGGGTACATGGCGAGGCCAGGCGTCGAAGGCGGTGATAACTTTTTGAACTTCGTAACGGCCCATGGGGCGTTCGAACTGACCGCGATTGCACTGGCTGCCGCAGCTGGTCTCCGCATCGGCAGCGGATGGTTGTTTACAGGTGGGCTAACGCGTGTGGCGTCCATGCAACTGCGTGGTAAAGAGGCGGTGCCCGTCATGGCGGTTTCTGCCGTGCTGTTCTTCTTGGCGGCACTCACCGAAGGTTTGATTTCACCAACCAATCTGCCCTACTTGTTCAAAGCCTGCTGGGCAATGTTCAGCAGTGTGCTGCTAATGTTCTATTTTGTGGTACTCGGGTACCCAACGGAGCAATCGGGTGCAGCTGGATAAAACTGAAATCGTAATCCGACAACGCTCGACGCTGGAACTGTTGGACCTATCGATGCGAGTTCTGCGTCGCCACGGTCTCAAGATTGGGGCAGCCTGCGCGATTTTCGGAATCCCTCTCCTAATTGCTGACGTCTGGATTTCAGCTTGGATGTTTGGCGAGGACGCTGTCTTAGCGACGGAGCAGTTGCCCGAGCCTCAGGTCTATTTACGTTTTCGACATGCGGCCCATCTGCTGGTGCTGTTTTTGTTTCAGTTCCCGTTGATCACTCTACCCGCAACCATCTTTTTGGGCGACCAGGTCTTTTTTGCCTCTCCAACCACCAGGCAGCTGTTGAGCCGATTGGCGGGGATCTGGCTACAAAGTCTTTGGGTGCTGGGAATTTGCAGGCTCGGCTTGGTGTCGCTTGTGCTTGCGTTCTTCGTTAACCCAAACACCATTTATGATCCCGCTTTTGAAACATTCATGCTGATCGGATTAGCAGTATGCCTGTTGATTCGCGCTGTATGGCCGTTTGCGCCTGAGATTCTTGGACTGGAACGCTGCTTGATTCGCCCCACTCGCGAGTCGCCGATCAGTTACGCAGTTCGGCGTTCGGGTTTGCATCAATCCGTTTCTTCGGACCATGTCAGCCGCTTCATGCTTTGTGCAATCGCTGCGTTGGCGTTGAGCTTAACATTGTTTGGAACTGTACTGGCGGGCACTGCGGCTCTAGTCGGCAGCATCGACCTCAGTATATGGTACGATCGCTTCGTTATTCCGGCGGTGTTTTGGACGGTTGGCTTATTTGTTGTTGTGTTTAGATTCTTATCGTACCTGGACAGTCGCATTCGTCTCGAGGGATGGGAATTGGAATTGCGTCTGCGTGCAGAAGGGCAACGCGTAACAGCCACGATGAATCCGCCCGCGGTTGAGTCGCTATCGAATCCAGAGCAGGTGCTTGCATGATTCAGAGTCTTAAAACCAGAGGGCCGCTGTTGCTTGGGCTGTGTTTAAGCATCATGTTTGCCACGTTCGCTAACCCGTGTTTGGCGGGCCAAGCGGACAGTGAGAAAGCCAAGATCGATGCAGATAGTGCGGTAAAGAAGATTACGGGGCGTTGGTACGACTCAGGAAGTGGCACTTATCGGCCGCCGGTGCTATCCAAACCGATTGACGATACGATTCGTCAAAGCGGTTGGCTGGGTGCGAGAAAAACTCCGGCACCTTCGACCACGACGACTGCCCCGTGGAGCTGGGCCAATCTTGGTCTTAGCGGTGAATTGTTTGGCTGGATCGTCTTCGGAGTTCTAGGTTCGGTTTTGCTGTTTGGACTGCTTGCGATAGCCTACCATTACTTTGGTGATTACGTGCCGGCTATACGACGCAAGTCCAAAACGAACGAGGCTATCAAGGTCGACATGACCAAGGTCGAAGACTTGCCGTTTGAAGTCAACGCAAACAATGACGATCCCTTGGCTTATGCTGAAGAACTGATGCGTGCAGGACGTTACAACGAAGCAGTTGTGTATCTATTCGGCTACATGCTCCTCGCCCTGGATCATTCGCGCAAAATACATTTGCAGAAGGGAAAAACCAATCGGATGTATCTTCGCGAACTTCGTAGTGAGACGCAGCTGAAAGAGATCGTCAATAGAACCATGCTTGCCTTCGAAGACGTTTTCTTTGGTAGGTACGACATCGATCGTGCGCGATTCGAAATGCTATGGGCACAGCGCGACGAATTCCATCGTCTGATTCGTCCAGTAGCTGCACCTGATGTTGATCCTGTTGCAAAGATAGCCCCAGCATGAGCTTAACTGTTCAGAATGATTACATGGCTAAGAGCATCCGCCGCACGGTGCTGTGCTTCGCATGGCTGCTACCGGTGCTAAGCGGATGTAGTTACCTGCCGTGGCCAGAATCGTTTGGTGAAGTTTCAGGTGCGAATTCCATGCGCGGACTGAACGGCATGGGGGCACACCGACGCATATGGGAGTCGACGGGCGCTCGCGTTTTGACTCCTCACAAACTTTCACCACGGCTGGATTCGATCGACACGATTGTGCTGATCGGTAGCGGTTACGAACCGCCCGGCTCACTCGCTCGGGATTGGTTAGAAAAATGGTTGGGCGAGAAATCCGGTCGAACCGTGGTCTACTTTGGACGCGACTTCGATGCCAGTCTGATGTATCGCGAAGAAACCTTGAATCAAGTGGCCGAGAAACAGCGCTCTCGAGCTCAGACGCAACTTGCCAGCAAACTGGCTGAAAAGTTCGTCGTGCGCAGTTCAGCGATTCCTGAAGATACCTTTTGTCGCTGGTTTTTTCTGAGAACCTCAGCTCGTCCTACGGTGCATGAGAGCTTTACTGGCCCCTGGTCAGACGCTCTGAAAGGCCTGGAAGGCAATTGGCCGACCGGCGTGCTGCTCGAACCACCTGACTCTAAGCTAAAGAATAAGAAACCAAGTTGGATAACGAGTACCAAGCCCGCCTTGGCTCCGCCACCAACAAGAGTTTTCGTGCCCGGCTCGGATGACTCACAAGAATTGGGGGATAAAGAAGTCCAGCGTTCCATTTGGAAGACCGATGAACTCGAGGATTCCAAAGCCTGGGATGCTGAATGGCAACTGGCAGGCGAAGCCCAATTGTTGCTCGCGGGCCAGAATGGTGCTCCGCTTGTTTATCGCATCGAGCACTCGAAGTTTACTGGCAGCAAAATCCTGATAGTCGCCAATGGAGCCCCATTTCTCAATGGTTCCTTGGTCAAACCGCTGCAACGAAAACTTAGCGAGTTAATTATCGAGGAATGCCTTCCAGCGAAGCGCGTTGCCATGATTGAATACAACGAAAACGGATTGTTGCTCAGCAACGTAGATAGTGGCAGTGAAACCGACTTCGGAGTTGCACTATTGACCGTTTGGCCGCTGAGCGCGATTACGATGCATGCGGCGTTTTTCGGGATTATCGCCTTCGCAGTTTTGTTGCCTATTTTGGGAAGGCCTCAAAGTTTGACGCGACGTACGATCACCGATTTTGGTTTGCACGTTGAAGCGATGGGACGCATGATGTTTGAGTCCCGCGATTTGATGTACGGCATTAAATCCATACAAGATTATTTTTCAAAAGTCCGTCGCGAAACTCCGCCTGAATGGTTAACGCAGATGGCGACTCACGAAGCCCAACAACAAGCTGCGTTGATGGCTGCTAAGTTGAACTCAAACAAGGCGGCCAGTCCAACTGCGCCCAGTTCAACTGCGCCCAGTTCGTCTGCACCCAGTTCAACTGTGCCGCCCCCAGACAAACCTACTAACGGAACGCCGCCCGATCCTGTATCTTGACCAACCTAAATCCTTATTGAACTAAATTACTTACCAGTCGAAACCATAAGTTATTTTAAATGCGCAGTACTCAATCGCTGTTCGAATCCGTCTCGTCCGAATTGCATAAATTGTTTATCGGCCAAGAAGAGCTTGTCTTGACCACGATGGTGGCCCTTTTTTCCGGGGGGCACGTATTGATCGAGAGTTTGCCGGGGATGGGAAAGACCCTGTTCGTGCGGGCACTCGGCAAAATACTTGGCTGCCAATTCGGACGTATCCAATTTACTGCCGACTTGATGCCGTCGGATATCACGGGCGCTCCGATGCTTGATATGCGGACACAAGAGTTTCGCTTCCGGCCGGGGCCTGTGTTCACTCAGTTACTGTTGGCGGACGAAATCAATCGTTCGCCTGCGAAAACGCATGCTGCTTTGCTGGAAATCATGCAAGAGTATCGCGTGACAGTGGACGGCACCAGCCACGCGTTGCAACGCCCTTTTTTGGTGATGGCCACGCAAAACCCGATTGAAAGCGAAGGCACTTACAATTTGCCAGAAGCCCAGTTGGATCGCTTTATGTTCAAAGTCGTCGTGGACTATCCGGGCGAGCAAGAAGAGGCCCAGATCTTGACGCTGCACAGCCAACAGGTCGATTTGAATCAGCGTCTTGATTCGGATTTGCAAGTTGTTACCAATCCGGAGGAGATCATGGCGGTTATCGGCGCGACTGCAAAAGTGCGTGTCGAACCGCCCCTTATCGGCTATATCAATCGCCTTGTACGCCTAACTCGCTCCTGGCCGAGCTTTCATTTAGGCGCCTCGCCGCGCGCGGGTCTGGCCTTGGTTCAAGGCGCTAGGACGCTGGCTTCCTTTCGCGGTCGCGACTATGCCATTCCCGATGACGTAGTGGATATCGTACTACCGGCACTGCGACATCGTGTAATCATGACCGCTGAGGCAGAAGTTGAAGGCCTGAAGGTGGACGATCAACTGATGCAGCTGCTGCGCAGTATCGAAGTCCCTAGAGCTTAAGTAAACCTTCACCCGCTAGTTCGCCCGCCGAATGTACACGCCACGAATCCGAATCCACCAACAGCATCGAGTGGTGCATGCCAGTTGAGAGCGCAGAGAAGATTGCAGTTTACGAATTGGGCGTCAGTCCCTGGTTGCTAATGCTGGCTGCATTGGTGCCGCTAGTCGTATTGATGTGGTGGCGCCGGATTTTCCCGACTGGCCGTTTCGCGTTGGTGGCACTTACGCCGTTTCTGATGTCGCTGGCGATACCGTGGTTACCGGACATGTGGTGGTTCTCCATCGCCGCAGTGGATGTGGCGATTATCGTTTTCGCAATCTTGGATCTATGGACACTTCCGGATCATAAGCATGTGCATGTCTCGCGGCACATGGCCCGTGTAGCATCTCTCGACAAGCCACATCCCGTTGAGATTGCGATCGACAACCGCAGCCGCCGACTGCTTCGTATGCGTCTGTCGGATGATGCCTCGGATCACCTCACGATTGATCCCCCCATGCACTCGATACGGCTGGAGCCCGGTAAGCGGTTAAGTGTGCAGCATACGCTAACTTCGTACCGACGTGGCGGTTTTGCATTAGAGAATGTCTATTGCCAAATTGAGAGCTTGCTGGGGTTGTGGCGTCGTCAGCACGTGTTTAGTTGCTATAGCGATTTGCACGTGTATCCCGATATCCAGCAGATTAGCGAATATGCGTTGCTGGCGAGAACCAATCGTTTAAGTCAAATCGGTGTGCGTAGAACTCGTCGTGCTGGCCAAGAGAATGAGTTCGAGCGGCTGCGCGATTATCAGCCAGACGATAACTACAAACACATCGATTGGCGCAGCACGGCTCGGCGCCAGAAAGCGACGGTACGTACGTTTCAGACCGACCAGAGTCAGCGGGTGATTTTCTTGCTCGATTGTGGTCGCATGATGACGAACGAGTATGAACGCTTGAGCTTGCTCGACTATGCCCTGAATTCCGTCTTGATGCTCAGCTACGTAGCCCTCGACCAAGGTGACTCCGTGGGGATGCTGTGTTTTTCAGATCACATTCATCGCTATGTACCGCCGGCAGGCGGGAAGAGGCAGATGAACCGAATTCTGCATGCAGGTTTTGATCAGTTTCCACGGTTGGTGCAATCCCGTTTCGATCAAGCATTTTTGTATCTTTCAACGCATTGCCGCAGGCGTTCTTTGGTGGTGTTAATCACGAACGTGATCGATCAAGTTAATGCGCAGCAGATTGACAACTACATGGGCAACCTGATTGGCGCCCATCTGCCGCTGGTGGTGCTGCTGCGCGACCATAGTGTCTTTCAAGCTGCCGACAATCCCGCGCCTGATCCAACAGTGCTTTATCGGAGTGCGGCCGCCGGCCAGTTATTGACCTGGCGCAACCAAGTAATCCATCGCATGAAAGCCGCTGGTTCTCTGACCTTGGATGTGTTCCCCGAGGAAATGACCTCACCGCTGGTAAATCAGTATCTCGAAGTAAAGGCTAGGCATCTGCTTTAGCAGCCACTCAAATTCCACTTTCGTGTGCTTCGTGTTTTTCGCGGTGAACCCAGCCAGCCTCGACACACTTGATCGAGAACCACGAAATACTCGAAGCACACGAATGGACATGGTCGAATTTCGTGTACGGTTGATAAAACCAACAAGCCGTCAAGCCTTTTGAGGGACGCCGCAGCGCCCTCGAAATGCTTGACGCATCCCGCTACCCAAAAATCTAATGTGGACAGAGCAATGGTCAGTATGCATGCGAATTGGCACGAAACTCGCGTCCCGCAATGGGGTTAGTGTTGTATCCCGCTGCTGCGTTCTTGACAGCTGACTGTTTTGCGAGACGCTCTGCGACTTAATTCACGATTGCGATTACGGAGGGTGAAATGGGAAAATCCATGGTTCGACCTGGAGGGCGCCTGCTGGCAAAAGGTTGGATGAGACTAGTGCTCGGCTTGAGCTGCGCGTTCGGCACTTGGGCAGCCGACTCAGTGCATGCAGATTGGACTCGATTTCGTGGCCCGAATGGCTCTGGAGTGGCTGAAGACAAGGAACCGACGCCAACAACCTGGAGCGATCAAGAGAATCTCAAGTGGAAAATCGCGTTACCGGGCGCTGGCGTTTCATGCCCCATCGTGGTAGGCGACAAAGTATTCGTGACTTGCTATTCCGGTTACGGTGTCAACCGAGAAGAAATTGGCAAGGAGAAAGACCTCAAGCGGCATCTAGTTTGCATCGATCGCACCACGGGTAAGACGCTTTGGGAAAAAGCGGTTCCTTCAACGGTTGCTGAAGATCCCTACCAAGGCATGGGAGTTCCACAACATGGCTATGCCTCGCATACGCCGACTTCTGATGGCAAGAATGTCTATGTTTTTTATGGCAAAAGCGGCGTGTTGGCTTACGACATGTCAGGCAATCAACTTTGGCAGACGAGTGTCGGTACAAAGTCCGATGATCGCGAATGGGGTTCGTCGTCGAGCCCCATTTTGTACGAAGACCTTCTGATTGTGCCGGCCGGGCCAGAGGATCGATCGCTGGTTGGTTTGGATAAGTACACCGGCAAAGTCGTGTGGCGCACCGATCCGACCGACTCGCTCGGCAACGTCTGGGGAACTCCCGCTCTGGTGAAAGCCGGTGAGTCAACGGAGCTGGTCATCGGTGCCCCGTCAGAAATCTGGGGACTCAACCCTAAGAACGGCAAACTGCGGTGGTATTGCCCGTACATAGATAGCGACCAGTTCAGTTCCAGCGTGGTGGTGGACGGTGACACGGTATTTGCGGTCGAAGGACGCGGCGGCGGTTCAGTGGCCGTCAAGGCTGGCGGAAAAAATGATGTCAGCAAAGCTCCGCAGTTGGTTTGGACTGGGCGCGACAGCTCCAGTTTTGCTTCGCCAATTGTCTACCAAGATCGGTTGTATTACGTCTCGCGGAAGACGATCACATGTATCGATGCCAAGACGCACGACAAGATTTTCGAAGGCCGATTCACTGGTCCCAGCGGTGAAGCGGCGGCAGCAGGAGGGCCTGGTGGCGGAGGGCCTGGCGGCGGCGGACCTGGCGGTGGCGGGCCTGGAGGAGGCGGGCGAGGTGGTCGCGGAGGCGGTGGATTTGGGGGGACCGACTACGGTTCACCGGTCATCGCTGACGGAAAAATCTACTTTGTTGCCCGAAATGGTGACGCTTATGTCCTGGAGGCTGGAAAAGAATTCAAGCAGCTGGCGGTTAACCGAGTTACCAAAGAAACCGAGGATTTTAGTGCAACCCCGGCGATCAGCGGTGGGGAGATATTCATCCGCTCGAACAAGCACCTGTATTGCGTGTCGGCAAAGAAGTGAGATAAGGGGAAAATAGTGGGTTTTCAAGGCTCAAACGGCCATTGCCGAAAAAGCCAGCCCCCTCTATACTTCTCGGCTTATCACGAAATCAGTTCTGCCCGGCGTTCGCGCTTGGTACTTGGAAATACCTGGTTGGAGAAGGAATCATGACGCTCGACAAGAGCCTAAAAGTGAGTGGTGGGACTATCAAATCCCGCAATGTGCTGACTCGCGTTGAGCGTATCAAGCGGTTGACCGAACTTGAGCGTTGGAAAGAGGGCGATGCTGTCTTGGGCATTCCCAAGACCCGCGTCATCAAGGTCTCGCTGAAGAAGAAGAAGAAAGTCAAGAAGGAAGAAGAGCCAGCTGACAAGAAGAAGAAGGCCAAGAAGTAGTCTTGGGCCACTTTCAATCCGAATTTCAAAGCCGTGGTGTCCAACGACATCGCGGCTTTTTTCGTTGGCTTCTCGTTCCCAGGCTCCGCCTGGGAATGCGATGCTCGCAAGGCTCCGCCTTGAGCTCGAGCAGGCGGAGCCTGGGCTGTGCGGCAAATAGCAATAAGACAGAATCCGATTATGTAACTTTTGTTCCTCTTCAGGCAACACAGTCA
>JANRMD010000388.1:0-4860 GCA_033761895.1 Pirellulaceae bacterium
CATTTTTCAGCCTTATTGACCATCCTCGACAGCGGTTCTTTGAGGCACTTCATAAACCAGCTCAGCGATCCCAAACGGCCGCGTGTCGAAGCGATCCACTCGGCGTCCTTCAACCGTTCCGCCACCAATGCATTCAATTTATCGGGCGGCAGTGGCTTGCGATCTGTACCGCGTGGCGGGAAGAGCCTGAACCAGCGATCGACGACTTCTTTAGCCGTCCATTGCTCGACGATGTGCGAGTCGAGCCTCAGCAGCACGTGCAGGTGGTTATCCATCACGGCAAAGCCCCCGACGGAAACAGCGAAGATTTCCGCAAGTTCCTTAAGTCGTCTTTCGATCCAACCTTTGCGGTCACCTGAGTTCGAATCTTCGCCTTCGGCCAAAAGATGGGCGTGCCTGACTACTCTGGAAATACAGTGATACCAACGACTTACGGCGACATCGACCAATTTAGAGCGTGCGATCGTCATATCTGGTCCTCCTTGGTTAATCCGCAGAGTTTACCAAAATCGCCGGTGGGGTGTCAAGCTACATTGCCTGTCCTTGAACTTCATGGCGTTGGTTCTCAACGAGATTGATGTCGAGCTTAGTCTCTATCCTAGTCTAGTCCGTAGCTCTCTGTGACAGTAACCGCTTTTGGCATTGCTGACTTTTGACGCTGTGATGGAACAAAAAAAGCCGACCTGAGGACAGGTCGGCTTTCATTAGTATTCTTGAAACCCCAAATCTAGCGACGGCGGAAAAGTGGGCCACCGTAAGCAGCCTGCGCACCGAGTTCTTCTTCGATGCGAAGCAGTTGATTGTACTTAGCCATGCGATCACTACGGCTAGCGGAGCCGGTTTTGATCTGGCCAGTCGAAAGTCCAACTGCGAGGTCAGCGATGAAGGAATCTTCGGTCTCACCACTGCGATGACTCGAGATCGAGGTGTAACCGTTGCGAGCTGCCAGCTGGATGGCTTCAATGGTCTCGGTCAAGGTGCCGATCTGATTGACTTTGATCAGGATGCTGTTGGCGATACCTTCGTCGATACCGCGTTGCAGACGTTCAACGTTGGTTACGAACAAGTCGTCACCTACAAGTTGAATCTTGGAACCAACTTTCTCAGTCAACAGTTTCCAGCTTTCCCAATCGTCTTCTGAGCAACCGTCCTCAATCGAGCAAATCGGATACTTGTCGACCCAGTTGGATAGGAAGCCGACCATTTCTGGGCCGGAGAGTTTCTTGCCATCGATGGTGTAAGTCTTGGTCTTGGCGTCGTAGAACTCAGTGGCGGCAACGTCGAGCGCGATGAAGATCTGTTCGCCAGCAGTGTATCCGGCTTGCGAGATGGCTTCCATGATCAAGTCGAGCGCTTCTTGGTTGCTACCCAGGTCAGGTGCGAAACCGCCTTCGTCACCCACAGCCGTGTTGAGCTTGCGGCTGCCGAGAACTTTCTTCAAGTGATGGAAGATCTCAACACCGGCTCGCAGTCCGTCGCTGAAGGTCTCAAATCCGAGGGGCATCACCATAAATTCTTGAACGTCCACAGAGTTATCTGCGTGCTGTCCACCGTTGACGATGTTCATCATCGGAGCTGGAAGGATATGAGCACCAGCCCCACCGAGGTAACGATACAAAGGCAACTGCACACAGGCAGCAGCAGCTTTGGCGGTTGCCAGTGATACGCCGAGCAAAGCGTTAGCACCCAGGCGGCTCTTGTTCGGTGTACCGTCTAGTTCACGCATGATCGCGTCGATCTCGCGTTGATTGACGGCGTCCATACCGATCAGCGAGTCGCCGATTTCGCCGTTGATGTTTTCAACCGCTTTGAGAACACCTTTGCCGAGGAACACCGATTTGTCGCCGTCACGCAGTTCCCAAGCTTCGTGGGCTCCGGTGCTGGCGCCGCTGGGGACAGCGGCGCGGCCGATCGAACCGTCCATCAATTCGACTTCGACTTCGACGGTTGGGTTTCCACGGCTATCAAGAATTTGGCGGCCATGGATGCTTTGAATGATGCTCATGCGTTTTTCCTATGAAGTAATTGGTGCAAGTGGTTTATTTGATTTTGCGGGACGTTGGCCCGCTCGCGGTTCCATTCGGTATCTGCCAGTCACATCCGGCAGAATGCGACCCTCCAAGTGAACCGGTGCTAACGCACATCGGTTAATCCCAACATTAAATCTGAATGCGACAATTGTGCTCAAACCGGCCAAAAGCACCAGATCCCCTGATTTTGGTGGTTTAGTCGGGTTGCGTGTCGCTTTTGCCTTCTGTCGGTTAGTATTAGAGTTAATTCCTGCGGATGGCCAAGTGATTTGGCGGTCCGAAACACCCCCTAAAACCCAAGAAACCGCATGTTTTCAGGACTCGTTGAAGCCACTGTTCGGATTATCGCCTTGCTGGAAGAACCCGGGGGCGTGCGTTTAGTCCTGGAAAGACCTACTGAATACACCGACGTGCGGCTGGGCGATAGCATTGCGATTCAAGGATGTTGCCTGACCGTCATCGAGCTGACCGACAGTCAAATGAGCTTCCAGGCTGGCCGCGAGACTTTATCGCGAACGTCCCTCGGATCGCGAAAAGCGGGTGACAAACTGAACTGCGAACGCTCGCTGAGGCTCGGCGATCGACTGGGCGGGCACTTGGTGACGGGGCACATCGATGGTCAGGGTGCATTGGTGTCGCGAGACAACGAAGCCGAATGGTCGAACATGGTGTTTCAAGCCCCAGCAGCACTGATGCGACAAATGGCTTCCAAAGGTTCGATAGCCATCGAGGGAGTAAGTTTGACATTGGTCAACGTAACCAAGGAAACGTTTTCAGTAGCCCTGATTCCGCATACTTTAGCGCACACAACCTTGGGGGAGCTAAAGGTTGGCGACGCGGTGAACTTAGAAACTGACTTGCTGGCGAAGTATGTGCAGCGGCAACTGGAGACAGCATGAGCGAACGACAAACGATCAGTTATCTGCAAAAGCGGTTGCGTGAGTCCGGGATGACTCCCCAAGCCCGCTTTGGCCAGAATTTTTTGATCGATCTAAACTTAATCGAACTGATTGCCAAGACTGCTGAACTGGGGCCACGCGATGTGGTGTTGGAAGTTGGTACTGGCATGGGTTCGCTCACGCAACTACTGGCGGCTCAGGCGGGACATGTGGTGACGATCGAGATCGATCGGAATCTAGCACCGCTGGCTCGGGAAGAGTTTGCCAAGCTGAACAACGTGACCCTGCTGGAGCAAGATGCACTGAAGAGCAAGAACCAATTGCATCCGCTAGTGATCCAGACTTTGCAAGAAAAAGTGAGCCAGATCAAAGGTGGGCGTGTGAAACTGGTCGCCAATCTTCCCTATAACGTGGCCACGCCCATCCTGTCCAACATGCTGGATATTGAGCCCTGGCCGGTTCGCATGGTCGCCACGATCCAGTTGGAGTTGGCAGAGCGGATCGCCGCTGAACCGAAGACTCGCGATTACAGCGCCCTGAGCATTTGGATTCAGTCGCAGGCCCGTGTCGAGATTGTTCGCAAGATGTCATCCAAAGTGTTTTGGCCACGCCCGAATGTCGAGTCAGCCATTTTGGACATTCGTCCTCAGACTGTTTTGCGCGATCGGCTAAGCGACCGGCGGCTGTTCCACGAACTGGTACGAGGCATTTTTGTACACCGAAGAAAATTCCTTCGATCCGCGCTGGCAAGTGCAGTCAAAGATAAACTGAGCAAGACGGACGTGGATGGTATCCTGGAAGAATTGGAGTTAGGCCCTGACGCTCGTGCGGAACAGTTGTCCGTCGAGCAAATGATCGAGCTGTTCGAATGCGTGCGCAAGCGAAATGTGATGGAAGTCGAAGTTAGCAACCTGAGTGAGTAGTGAGTGTCCTTCGCTAACGCTTTTGATGTTGCGTGTTTCGGGCTTTCGAACCCGAAGCGTAAGCGAGGGAACGACTCACGGCGTCGACTTGACGATGCAGGCAGGTCCCTCGCTAACGCTTCGGGTTATGAAAAAGCAAGCAAAACCTTCGGGTTAGTGTGCAAGAAGAGAATCTATGAGCGACCGTCCACAAAATTCACCAACGCCTGTTGCCCTAAAGTCGGGCGACAAACTGGGTGCTTACCGCATCGAGCGAGCGATCGGCAGCGGTGGAATGGCGGACGTGTTTTATGCCATTCATGAAGGGCTGCAGCGGCCTGCGGCGATCAAGGTCCTGCGAGCTTCGTTGGCGACGGACGAAGTGCACTTGCAGAGATTCATGCAAGAGGCGCGAGCTGCCGCGTCTCTGATCCATCCCAACATCGTGCAAGTTTACGATGTCGGTCAAGAAGGTGAGCATCGCTACATCGCCCAGGAGTACATTCCCGGTACGAATTTGCGTCAGTATCTGACGGACAATGGGCAGATGTCGATCAATGTAGCGCTGAGTGTGCTGATGCAAGTGCTCGCCGCGCTCAGCAAATCGGCGGCGGTTGGAATCGTGCATCGCGATATTAAGCCTGAAAACATCATGCTGACCAAGGATGGCGATGTAAAGGTTGCCGACTATGGACTGGCACGTGTGCTGCTCAGCGATGATCCGCAGCTAACGCGGGCTGGGACAACACTGGGCACACCGATGTACATGAGTCCCGAGCAGATTCAAGAAGGAAACGTGGACATTCGCAGCGATCTGTATTCGCTGGGGGTGACGCTTTTTCATATGCTCGCCGGACGCCCTCCGTTTACAGGTGAAACGCCACTTGCACTTGCGATGCAACATGTGCAAGCCGAACCGCCGAACATTGCCGAACTACGCGAAGCCCTGCCGCTATCGCTCGTTCAATTGATCAACAAGCTACTGGCCAAAGAGCCGGAGAATCGATACGCCAGCCCTACAGAAGTTCT
>JANRMD010000389.1:0-12709 GCA_033761895.1 Pirellulaceae bacterium
AGTATTGCGGTGGCCCCCGAAAACCTTGACGGTTTCCGCTACCCAATCATCGACAAACCCTCAAGCATTTCGAGGGTTCTGCGTTAGCCCCGACAGCCCTGACGGCGTGGTGATTTTATCAACCGCACACCGACTCTTCCACTTTCGTGTACTTCGAGTATTTCGTGGTTCTCTATAGAGTGAAGCATTTCGGAGGCCCTGGTAGCCGCCGCTGCCAAGCGGTGGTTAGTTACCCCGCATCATGTCCACCGTCTGGCGACGGTGGCTACCGGTCACCACGCGGCTGGCGCAATAATCAACAACCCCTCAAGCATTTCGACCCGGTAGCGGAATGCGTCAAGCATTTCGAGAGTATTGCGGTGGCCCCCGAAAACCTTGACGGTTTCCGCTACCCAATCATCGACAAACCCTCAAGCATTTCGAGGGTTCTGCGTTAGCCCCGAAAGCCCTGACGGCGTGGTGATTTTATCAACCGCACACCGACTCTTCCATTTCGTGTGCTTCGCGTATTTCGTGGTTCTCTATCGAGTCTGGCTGGGTCACCACGAAAAACTCGAAGCACACGAAAGTGGAATGCGTGCTGTAACTGCCCCGGTGGTTCAAGACGTCCGGCTAAGTCGTCCGGTTAAGCTGTGATGCGATCTAGAGCGGATCGTAACGGACAACCGGTTGTGATCGCAGTTCCTTGCCGGTAATTATTCAACAGTTGTTTCGATCTCTGCGCCAGTTGCCGGCGCACTTCACGTCGCTCTCCCTTGATCCGAGCAATCTGCATCGAATCGTAGCCCGTTGTCTGATGCCGCATCCACGCAATGACCGCTGCCTCGGCTCGCTGTTCAATCGGAATTCGAGTGGTGCGTGCGACCGTGCCGCTGCCTACCGGCGTTGCATGTTCGGTGATCGCCCGAGCCATCCGTTGAGCAATCTCGCGATGTGCTGGATGAAATGCTAAAAAGGCTAGGATCGCTCCTTCGAAATCCTCGACGTAGGCCGCTTGGACTTTCTCTCGGCGTTTGGCATCTGTAGCCAATCGCTTGGCATAACTTTCAGTGCCGCGTTCGGCATCCACTTCGGTACGCAATTTCGCGATCGTCAACGCTGGAGCATAAACTCCCTTCGAGAATACTTTGCGACCTCGCTTTTCCTGCACGATCCAATGCTCTCCGGCCGCCTTTACCCGCCTCGTAAGCATCGCGTCGCCAGGAGGCAATAATTCCCAGCTGTCAGGTATCGGTACGAGTTCCCCGTTGGCCTTAGCTACCGTGTTGGGTTTGGTACCAGGAAGAAAAACGTTGTCGCTCATTCGCAATTCCAGTTGAACAGACGCTGCAATGCATCAAGCGTCATTTTTCTGATTCAATTCTCTGCTTCAAGGAGCATGCCGACATTACATTTTCTGAAAAGACACGCAGAGAACTTAAGCACATATGCGCCGATTTCGCTTAGCCTTCGACGGAGTCGCCCGTTTACTGCAACTCGCCTATTGCAACTCACCTGCAAGCCAAACTGAAATTCGCATGGGCGTATCATTCCCAACCGGTTGCAGACTGCTGAGCAGCCGCCTTACGGATTGTTCCTGTTGGCTTGTTAGATCCGTAGATAAGCTGCTACGCAGGCGGGGCTCGGCTGTAACCCCCATCGCTTCCAACTGCGACATCGCCGCCGAGCGGTCCTTGGAAAGATCAGCGTCCAGTTGCGCGATTAGTCGCTCAAAGGCTTGGGGGGCGTCTTCCTGCTCCGCATTCTTTTTGAGCCGACGAATGGTGGTGGCCATATGCTCTATTTGCCAAGTAGGATCTAGTCGAGCAAGGCAGGGTTGCAGGTACTCATCAAACAATTGAGGCTCCTCCAAAGCGAGATGCCACAACGATGACGACTTGAACTCAAGTGGATTTCGACCGTCGCAGAACGCCACCGAGAAAACAACTGGCCCCTCATCTAACTGATGATAACTCAGTGTGTAGCGTTCGCGATCTATTCCAACAGATTGCTGGATGTCGACCTTTCGATTCGCTTTAAAGCTCAGTTGAACCTCTTCATCACCACCACTATCTCGGAATTGCAGAGTCGGTCTGCCGCGGTAGGTGGAGATAGAAATCGATCGAATACGTTCGCGTCCGTCCTCGAGCAGCGAACGTTCGAAAGCGGCGCCTATGCGAAAGTGCTCAGTGGAAAGCTGCAAACGACCAAGAACAATTTCGAAGCGAGCGAGCGAAGCGGGAACAAAGCGTTTGTTCTCGCTGGCAGTTGGCTCCGTCGCGCCCGACGCTATTCCCCAGCCTGCTATTGCCAGAAGGATGACCGCCAGTTTGTAGCAATGCGCGTTTAACATGGCTGAGCCCTCTTCCCGCTTGTTCGGCACCCTATCGCTCATTTTATCGGCGAGCAGAGACGAAGCCGTCGAACGAATTTAGTGGAGAAGCACGAATTCGACATCCTCAACCTCGGCTATGCAAGCATTCAAGGCGATTGAAACGTTCGATTTCACTAGCGAAAAACTCAATATTAACGCGTGAACGGGCTGACCGGTCTGCTAGAAACCCAAACGGGAAGGGGCGCACCATCCCGTGAGTATGACCACTCAGCCACAATCACGCCCAAAACACCGAGATCATGGTCAAGCACCGTGGTGCTGCCGATTAGGATGTCGCCGTACAAGAAATCGTGGCCTGCACCCTCGGACAAGACCATTACGCCTGCACCTGCCTTGATAAGGTCGTTTCCAATCCGTTGCGGATTTTGAGTAATTACCGAAGTCAAATCATTCTTTGGTAAAATTTCTGACCTATACTTTACTTACTTATATTTTTTTCGCGTCAATGTCTGTAGGCTTCTGACTTCAACCGAATTGACCATAATCGTTTGACATGTTCGGCGGATAGTCAACTCGCACTCGAATAACCGAATCTGAGCACGAACACTGTCGCAACTGATCGCGAGCATGATCGCGATCGCGAACAAACGAAGCGTCGAGATTGCAAGTATGTTGCAAGGATTTCGACCGCACACCATTCCGTAATGAACTCGCGTTGTTGTCTCTATGGACTTAGTTCACTCTTCACAACAACACCAGCGGCTCGATGTGGCAGCACCGGTTCCCGCTTCGAGCACCCAAGTTGAGCATCAAGCTTCAATTTTTGGGTGGCACGCTCTGAGGCTCTGCGAAGGGCGTGTCGAATCACGCTGGAACCACGCCCTTCGCAGAGCCTCAGAGCGTGCCACCCCAACGCTAAGATTAAATCTTGACGCTTCACTAGTTTGGAAAAACGGCGAGCATTGCTCGCAACTCGACGGGGTGCGCGGACTGGCGATCTTGATGGTGACCCTGTACCGCTTTGTAAAGCACGTTGACCCGGAGTCACATGTGCTTCTCTCGATCGCGCATCGGTTCGCGCCTATTGGTGAGCGTGGCGTAGATCTGTTCTTCGTGCTGTCAGGTTTCTTGATCACTGGTATTCTGTTGCAAACCAAGTCCAAGGCTGGGTACTTTCGCAACTTCTTTATCCGGCGATCACTCAGGATTTTTCCGCTCTACTTCACTGCCCTTGCATTCTGCTTATGGCTCGTTCCGGCCTTGATGTTGCATAGCGATTTTGATCTGCCGCGCTCACAGCAGGGTTACCTGTGGACTTATCTGACCAATATCCGCATGGCTTGGCTGAACGCATGGTGCTTCGGTCCGCTCGACCACTTCTGGTCCTTGGCGGTTGAAGAGCATTTTTACTTGGTATGGCCATGCATCGTTTTCTGCTTGTCGCCTAAGTATCTTCTGCGACTTTCCGTAGCCCTGATTTTATTGGTGGGTGTGGCCCGAACCATCGCAGCCACGCAGCCTGCCTTCGACTTGGCGACTGACGTACTCACGATCTTTCGATTCGATGGATTGTGCTTTGGGGCAGCTTTGGCAATCCTCATGCACCAAGGAATCTCGCCGCAGCGGGTTGAGTCCATCGCTAAATGGACACTGCCCGTCATGATAATCCTGGCCTTGATCGTGGCTGCGTTTGGAAAAAGCCTACTCGGCTTACCCAATTCACTCTGCCCAGCCCTGTGGACTGTACTACTGGGTGTCTTGCTCACACGAACCTCTGGACATTGGCTCAGCCGACTGCTGAACAACCACGCGCTCCGTTGGCTCGGCAAATACAGCTATGGAATGTATGTCGTCCAATTACCGCTATTGAGTCTCATGACACCGAATATAGTCATGGATGGACTTGCCACGTTCATGGCTAGTCGACTGTGGATCAATATTGCTTTTGTAACGATCATGTTTTCGCTGACCGCTGCGCTTGGATTCTTGACGTATCACCTGCTCGAAAAGCACTTCCTGCAACTCAAGCAGCGTTGGGCATAACCTCATTCGTGATGAGTGTCGCACAATTGTCTCAATTGTTGCAGCTCAATTTTTGCAGCTACGATTGGGACAATCGTGGAATGGAAAAGTAGCCACCGTCGCCAGACGGTGGACAGGATGCGGGGTGACCAACCACCGCTTGGCAGCGGCGGCTACCAGCTAACCCAAAGTTCATTGTGTTTAAGCATTAGCTTCGGCAAAGTGCTTGGGCTTAAGCGTATTCTTCAACTCGGGTCGGTTGTTGCGAAACCAACTGGTAACCAAAGCGAGCGTTTCTGGTCTGGCGATGAACTTCGTGCCGACATGGTTATCTTGATTGAACCATTGCCGAACCAACTGATGGGTGCGCGTGACTTCGGCATTCGTCTTGGGGGCTGCCAGAGCCCCTTCGATTTGTCCGCGCCGAATGAGGTACCAAACATCTTGCCCATCAAAGCCGGCCACCGAATAAACAAAGGTGTAGGTATTCTTGGCACGCGATATGTCGCCAGCACGACGACTCAACCACTCGATCGCCCGCAGATCCTCACGCAACACCAGCGCTTGTTCGAACTGCAAGTTCCCAGCAGCCCGCAGCATCTGCTTTTCAATCACGGCGATGGGATCGTCATTCTTCCCCGCGAGAAACTCCCGAGCGGACTTTACTTGAGCCTCGTAGGCTTTGCGCGAACAACCGCGAATGCATGGACCAAGACAGGTTCGAATCTCGTGTCGAATACAGCCTGGCCGAAGTTCGATATCGAACAACTGCATTTGCTCAGTGAACCCAAGTGGTGTCGAACTGCTACAGTCGCGCAGTTGAAACAAACGATTGAGCACTTCAACCGCACGATTGGCTCGCGAAGCCCCCTGCAGCGGCCCGATCCATGCGATGGCTTTCGGATCTTCTTTGCGAGCCGTGTACAGTTGCTCAGCCGGACTCCGCCCCAGACAAACAAAGATGGGCTTCAGTCGCTTGGGGATTCCCTGCACATTGAACCGAGGCTGAAGCGTTCGAATCAAAGATTGCTC
Organism: Pirellulaceae bacterium; assembly: GCA_033761895.1. Lineage (GTDB taxonomy): Bacteria > Planctomycetota > Planctomycetia > Pirellulales > Pirellulaceae > Aureliella. Next base: position 5,369 of record JANRMD010000389.1, read on the forward strand.
ACGCATCCATGCTGCAAAATCACTAGGTTGGCTCTCCCAAACGATTGCGCCCGTCGACTCGACAATCCGCCCTGCTTTATCCTCTTCATTGTTGGGTAAGAAATAACTGATCAAGCGATTCCGTAAACACTTGGACTTGCCAACATAGATCAAACGCCCAAGCGGATCGAGCATCCCGTACACACCTGGGACTCGCGGCACAAATTGCTTTACCTGAGCCCTCAACTCGCCGCGAGTGTCGGCTTCAATGCGCCGCATTCCAGGCGCGCAGTAGGGATACAGACTATCCTCGCCAAAATCAACGAACGGGGCTTCATCAAGTGTTGCTTCCATGCTGCAGTCCCTGCATGTCCGGCCGAAACCAAAATTAAAATTCCATCTCACTCAACATGTAGCCCATGAGGTCGCTTGGGACCATTTGTCCCGAGCGTTTTTCGATGTCACTTAAGGCTACGGTTCAACGCACAATTATGGCCTGACTGAATCACAAAACACAACGCCTATCGACTCCTCCACCAAATGGATTCGGGAAGTTCCAAGCGGCCAGCGGTCGCTTCAATCTCCGCTCGGTAGCGCTTCGCGTCCAGCGGATAACCGGCCGTGGGGCGCAGATCAGGTACATGCTGCTGCCAGAAAGTATTAAATGACTGCATTAGTCGCTCGCGAAGGTACTTGGCCAGCATCGAAGCTAGCGCCGTCGGTCCGAAACTATCACCGCCAACGGTAAAGTGGAACTCGCGAAGCGGCGAAGTCGTGTTGCGATAGCTGCAGCGAGTGGGCGTTTGCTGCGTTTCGATAAACCACGCTTCAGGCATCGCCTCCAGCAAGATGGGCAAGTAATTCTTCCGGCCGCCTTGCCTGTCGCAAAAAACTTCGATGGCCCGAGGTTCGTTAACGCAAAAGGAGCTGACGAGCTGAAGAGTCGTGTCGGACAGCAGCTGACCTTTGGAGCCCGATACGGCGACCGACGCATTAAAACTTGACTCCGATACAATTGCGGCGCGGACTCCCAACAGCTCGATGGAGTTGGCTTGAAGCGCGGCCTGAGCCAACTCAGACAAGCGAAGAACTTCGGCTTCTGGGACCGCCGTTGGGACGGGGAATTTTTCCAGATTTAGGTACCAGGGGGCTTCGAAGTCGCCAACCTGACGGCTTTCATCGGACTCGCTTTGCCACATGACAAATTGTCTTAAAAGTTCCAAATCGGTTGGACAATTTAGCCTTGGGCGCGCATCGATTTGAAGTAACATTGCCAATAACCCCGCCTCCAGCGAGGTTAGGCCAGAAGAGGGTTGGTAGAGTTGCTTGGAATCGCCCAGCGGCACATGACTACAGCCTGCTTGCCACGCGGACACCCGAAACGTCGACTCGAGCAGCTTGGAGAACGTGTCCGTCTCCATATCTTCGGGAATGGCCCAGGCGGTCGCAACAATAAGTAGAGGGCCCAGGTTCGGACCATAACCCGCCTCGTCCGCCCCAATAAGGATTCGATTTGTCAAAGCGATCTGAATTCCTGAAAAGCAAGTAGCATGCGTTGCAACGCTCAGCCATAATGAGGGGCGTGTATTTTGACTCCCAAACGAGACATCGGATCCATGAGCTTCTTTACCCATAGACCCTCAATGCGTTTGGCCGCTCTCTTGGTCGTTGCAATCCTCGGATGGGATCAGTATAGCGTGATTCTCCGGGTCGCGGCCCAAGAGCCGACCGTCGCGCCGTCGACTGAAGCACCGCCGATTGCCGAAGCTACAGCGGTTGGCGAAGCCGTGCCAACCCCTGACGACCCGCAAGACCCATCTTCTGGAGAGCCTCCTCAAGATGATCCCGTGGCCCAGGCAGCCGCCCAAGCTGCCGCTGCGGCCAAAGCCGATGGTAAGAACTCGCCCAAGAAAGACGATAAGGCCAAGGATGCCAAAGACGCCGCGCCCAAAAGTGTGCAACGGAATAGCGCGCCTCCCGAGCCGCCAAATCCAGACGAACTCAAAGCCCGACCAGACGCGCGCGGGCTGGTTGAGTTCCAGTTTCGCAACCAACCTTGGCCTGACTTATTAAAATGGCTCGCCGAGGTCTCTCAAGTGTCGCTCGATTGGCAGGAGCTTCCCGGCGACTACCTCAATCTCGCAACCCAGCGTCCCTACACGATCGAAGAAACTCGCGACGCGATCAATCGTCATCTACTGCTCCGCGGCTTCACGATGCTGGAAAGCGAAGGGGTCGTTTCGGTAGTAAAAGTAGCCTCCATCAATCCCTCGATGGTTCCCCGAGTGGAACCCTCCGCATTGGACATGCAACCACCGCATCGCTTTGTGCGCTCCTCCTTCGAACTCACCTTTCTGCTTGCATCGGATGTCCACGAGGAATTCAAGTCGATGCTCAGCCCCAATGGCAAAATCACACCCTTGGTGGCTACCAATCGCTTGGAAGTCATGGATGCTGCTGCAAACCTTAATGATATCCACCGAGTCCTCGACCAAGAGCAATCGCTAGAAGCGATCGCCAACTTGGCGCGTGAGTTTCCACTGAAGCACGCCCGCTCGTCGTTTGTCAAAGAGCAGCTTGAGCTCTTCTTGGGCTTGAAAAAAACTTCCAGCTCAGGCTCTTCGCGTGGCGGCGGCATGGATATGGAGATGATGCAGCAGCAAATGCAACAGCAGATGCAGCAGCAAATGGAGCAGATGCAGATGCAAGCCCAACAACCGGGCGGCGGCGGTTCACGCAAGCAAACTCGTAAAGAAGAGATCTATCTAGTCGCCAACGATCGCAACAATAGCGTAATCGTGCATGCCCCACAAAACAAAATGGCCATCGTCGCCTCCTTTATCGAACGGATGGACGTCCCCAATAACCAAGCCGCCGATTTTGAACGAGTCGGCATACGGATGAAAGTTTTTCGCCTTGCCTCGCTACAACCCAGCGAATTGGTCAAGTCACTGCTGGCGATGGATGTGCTCGAACCGAGCACCAAATTGCAAGTCGATGAGAATAACCAAGCCATCATCGCTTACGCGTCCATTGCAGACCAATACATGATTCAGTCGATTATCGATCGCTTAGACGGTTCGCAGCGAAGCGCCAACGTGATCCAGTTGCGAAGACTAGATGCTGAAGCTGTGGCGGGTAGCATCAAGTTCCTGATGGGCGCCGACGATGAGAAAAAAGAGGACAGAAATCGTTTCTCCTACTTCGATTTCTACTCCTCACGTAGCACTACCAACAAGAAGACTGACAAGATGCGCGTCGGAGCGAACGTGCAGGACAACCAAGTGCTGGTGTGGGCCAACGAAATCGAAATGGAAGAGGTCCGCGGACTGTTGATCAAGCTGGGTGAGTTGCCGCCTCCCGGCGGAAGAGCCAGCACCATGCGCGTCATCGATGCTTCTCGCCAACCCGAAACCTATGAGTATCTCAAGCGACTGAAGGAACAGTTCGAACAGATCGCGCCGAACTCCATCGTCATTCCCGATGCCTCCGAGTTCGAAGAACCCAAGAACGAAACACCCGAGAAGAAAGCACCCGCCAAACCCGATCCACCCAAGGCTGAAGTCACCCACTCAACTCCCAATCGAGACGACCTCCTCATCCCCGCAACCCTTGTCAGCCTTGCTAACCAAGATGCGAATCCGCCATCGCCGTCCGACCCTAAGTCACCGGATGCAACCAACCCTCCGCCACAAGAGGACGGTCCAGTCCAACCACCGGAAAGCCGCCGCACCTTCGAACCGCTTGGCCGACGCCGCCCGATCGAGACCAATGATCGTGCGAGCGACACGCAGAATCTGGAACAAGAACTGGACAGTCGACGCGCTCCGCCCGCCAAAATCATCATCCAAGTCGACGAAAGTGGCCGTTTGATACTTCAATCTTCCGACCCAGCCGCACTCGATCGCTTGGAAGAGATGATGCAGATGAACAAGCCCCCACAACGTCCCTACGACAAGTTCTTCGTTAAGTACGCGCGTGCCAGTTGGGTCAAATTGAACTTGGATGAGTACTTCGAAAAGGAGAAAAAGCGGGACGACCGTAGCGACCAATTGTTCTCGTGGATCTTTGATATGCCCATGCCCGACAAGAAGGATACAAGTCGGCAACTTGGCAAGAAAACAGAACTACGCTTCATCGCTGACAACGACACAAGCTCAATTATCGCCATTGGTGCAAATGATTTGGACAGACGCACCATCAAAGAACTCATCGAACTCTGGGATGTCCCCGAGCCGACGAACGGCAAAGACGTGCGCTACACCAAACTCGTTCGCATCAAGCATTCCAATGCCGAATCGATCGTTAATACGATTAAGGAAGCCTACAAGGACCTCCTGAGCTCCAACGATTCCGCCCTTCAAGGTGGCGGCGGCAAAGGCAATCAGGAAAACAAACGCGATTCGAATCAAGAGACTGTGCAAGCCGATGGTGGTTTGAGCTCAAATTTCAAGGGTGAACTTTCCTTGGGCGCGGATGTGATCACTAACTCCGTGCTCGTGTCGGCCCGTGGTGAACCGCTGCTTGAATTGGTGGTTGACATGATCAATGAACTCGACGTTGCCGCAGCCCCTCAAGGCAACGTCGAAGTCCTGAAGCTGTCGCCAGGCATGGCTAAAGGTTCGATGGCCGACGCCCTCCGCGCGATGCTCGACAAAAGCGATCGTCAATCCGGTCGCAACAATCGCGGTCGCCAAAACGGACAAGACACCGGCGAAGACATCGGCCCCGATGCTACCCCAGCCCCCAGCCCCAACAACGGACAACGCAAGGGGAACAGAAATAAGTGAGGTGTGAGGTGTGAGCGTCGGACCAAATCTCTTCTATTGCCCTATCTGATGCGAACCTCGTGTCATACACTTGGTGGTCACCTTGCGCTCGCCGTCACTTCATGATCGCCACCCTGTTATCGAGAGAACAGCTCTAGGCCACGCCACCAACAGCAATCCCGCAGGTTTAACGGTTTAACCTGCGGATCGTTCGTTCGGGTGGCACGCTCTGAGGCTCTGCGAAGGGCGTGGGAGCCAGGGACATTCGCCACGCCCTTCGTAGAGCCTCAGGGGCGTGCCACCCAAACCCGATTACCCTAAGATTAACTCCTGACGTTTCACTAGTGCTCTGTCCACTTTAGATTTTGGGGTTAGACACATTAACCGATGTGCGTTAGCACCGGTTTCCGCAATGTGAAAACCGCGGCTAACGCCGTGAGGTTAATAGCGCTCGAGTGCGATCAACCGAAAAATCTAATCTGGACAGAGCGCTAGTGGATTGTCACAGCTTAATTTTAGGGTTTGTAATATCAGCCGGAGCGCGCTAGCGTCCGGTTTTCGCCGCGGTAACCGGTGCTAGCGCACTGCGGCTAATCCTAATATTTAAGTTTGACGCTCCACTAGTGTTTAGTCGTCGCGTCACCGAATTTCAACACCTACGAAGCAAATCGGTTCCACGTCAACGTATATCCAAGAAAGCGGATCGCGTTAGTCGACTGAACGCAGTAACGCCTCCGACGGAACTCGCAAGTCGTAAGTCCGCGGTACCGAGAGCCACTCCCGACGTTTGATCCCAAGCTCTGAAGGTTAGCGTCGCACGACCCGTCGATCCCGCAGACGGAACGAAACGCAGTCTCGCTGAACCGGGTAATAGCAAAGCTGACGCGGTACTAGCGATGATGATTGCATTCCAATTTGCACCAGAATCAATCGAGTATTGCCACTGCCCTGTTGGTGTACCCGTTCCGATTCCAATGATGGCCACACCACGCAATGCATTTGCATCGACATCGCTTACATCCCTAAGCAGTGCAGAAGCCACGAAACCAGCTGAGTTCACGTTCGTGCTCGCTATTGTTCCCAAAGAGATCGACGTAGTAATTCTCAACACTGGAGCATCGTTGACTGGCAGAACCCTTAATGCGGCTGTCTCCGTCGCAATGCTGAACGCGGAGTTCCTACCGACGGAACTCACGTTTACATACAACTCCTCAGTACCCGTTGTTTGGTCCCAAGCTCGATAAAGCAATCGAACTTCCCCGTTAAAGTCGGCGTTGGGAACGAATCGAATTCTGGCCAGTGTTCCATTACTAGGAAGTAACAATGCGTTTGGCAAGGTTAATGGAGATATACTTTTCCAAAGTACCCCTCCGTTTAAGGTGTACTGCCAATCACCTCGCGTCCCACCCGTAAACGAAGTGATTGCAATGCCCTTCAACGCGCCCAGATCAACGTCGGCTACACCTGAAACCATAGACGCGATGGTACGACCTGATGAATTAAACGTATCTTCATTTATGGGTAAGAAGTCTTGATCAAGCGTTGCATTTAAGGTTGGAGCATCGTTGATTGCGCGAACAAGCAAAGTTGCAGTTTCCGTCGCTAGGCTAAATGCTGTATTGCCGCCGCTTGCGGCGACACTCAGTTTAGAGCCCGCTAGACCATTCGATTGATCCCAGGCCTTAAAGGTGACCTGTAAGTTACCACTGAAATTTGGATTCGGCAGGTAGCGAAGTTTACTCTGCGTCCCGTTGCTGGGAATTAGTAGTGCGGAAGTACGAGAAACCACTCCAACACTAGCCCACGTCGACCCGCCGTTGAGCGTGAACTGCCACGTACCGTTGGTAGCCCCCGAAACGGTCGTTATGGCGATACCGCGAAGTGCGCCCGCATCAACATCAGTTGCCGCACTCAATAGCAATTCGATCGGATCCCCAGCGGGCCTTTGTATATCCTCGTCAATTGCCGTTAGATTTGTCTCTGGAACTGTATCGAGAACGGGTGCGTCGTTTACAGCCAAGATAGATTGGGTTGCCGTCTCAACGGCTAGGCTAAAGGAGCTACTGCCACCAGCTATAGTGGTGTCCATTACCCCTCCACTCGCGCCCTGTGTTTGATCCCACGCTCTGTACTCAACGGTAGCCGTTCCCACAAAGTTTGCATCGGGAATGAATCTTATCCGCGATTGGGCTCCATTGCTTGGTAACAAACGCGATGATGTAATGCTTGCCGCAAGTATGTCGCTCCAACTTTGGCCACCGTTGAGAGTGTACTGCCATTGGCCACTAGTGAGTGAGGACAACGAGGTAATCGCGATACCTCGCATCGAATTAGCATCGGGATCTGATACACCAGAAACCAAAGACAAGATCGTCTTGCCCCGGGGATTGGGATTATCCTCTGAAATGTCCGCAAAGAGCTGATCGATTGCGGTATCGATCACAGGTGCAGAATTGGGATTAGTTAGGTCTGTTACAAACAGCTCGCGACCAAACTCGTCCGAGCTAGCCGCAAGCAAAAGCTTAGTTCCTAGCCGGGTGATCTGACTTGGTAAACTTCCTTGATTGTCATCCGTTAGATCACGCACAAGAAC
>JANRMD010000390.1:0-3669 GCA_033761895.1 Pirellulaceae bacterium
ATGTTGGTCAACCTAGTTCTTCGCAAGCAACTCGAGCAGTTCAGTCAGAATGCGGTCGCGATCTTCTCCAGAAAGAGCGATCGCCAACTGGGCAATCAACAAGCCGTACTTCTCGCCAATGTTGTAACGCACACCTTGCAACTCAGTCGCCAAAAAGCGCTCCATCTGAGCCAATTGGTGAAGTGAGGTCGTCAGATTAGCATGCTCGCCGGGCTTCAAGTTCTTGACGGACTTGTCGAGCAACTCAAAGATCGTTGGAGTGAGAACGTGAATACCAAACAAGCACAGGTAGTGCCCCGCACGTTGCCCCGCCACAATAAGATTTTGCTCAGCAATGGTCGGTGTCGGCTTCTCGAGAACTGCATTGACTTCATACAAACATGTCGCGCGTGGCACGGGTCGACCACCGATCGCGCCGAAATAAGCCAACTGGTTCTCACGAGTCGGTTGCACGGCAGAAATAGAACACTGTTCACGACGCGCCACATCGACTAACTGGGCCGCACAAGACTTATGCGTTTTGCTTACGTAGGAATGATCGCTGACCATATGCAGGAAGGCTTCACCCTTGCAAAAGTCCCTCGCCCTAAGCAATGCATCACCGTAACCTCGCGGTTCATCCTGCTCGTAAAAGGTGACTTTGGGTGTTGCATTGCCCAATGATTGGCGATATCGATCTTCGTCACCAGGCCGAATTATGATCGCTACTTCATCGATCCCCGCCCCTGTAACTTCGTCGAGCAACAGATCGAGGGCCGTACGAACTTCGCCAGACCGGTCAACCACCGTCTGTAACGGCAGATGCGACTGGCTCTTGCCAGCGGCAGTAATAATCGCTTTGTTAATTTGCATAAACTATGACGGCTTGCTCGATGATTTCTGACTCAATTAGGGCATCTGCCCCCAAGGATTACTGAGTCTAAACGTAAAGAGCAAAATGTAAACTCGCAGCGGTACCCTTCCATGGCGGATTCAAAAAAGTCCGGCTCCAGGGAAACACTGAGCCTTAAGTGCAAACGGGGCGAGTGCCAGTGCAACACCAAAGCTAAATTGTCGCACGATTATCCCAAACGCAGCTGCAACAATTGAGACAATTGTGCGACACTCGACTTCAAAATCGACACTAGTGGATTGTCACAGTTTAATTTTAGGGTTTGGAACATCAGCCGGAACGCGCTAGCGTCCGGTTTTCGCCGCGGCAACCGGTGCTAGCGCACTGCGGCTAATCCTAATATTTAAGTTTGACGCTCCACTAGTCACTAATCAGTTCTGGCGTCAGATGCGTTACTGAATTCCACTGGGCGAGCTGCCATCGGTTGCCATCTCGCTCAAGGTGTGTGACCGCGGTGTTGTAGATCGGTTGCCAGTGTTCATCCCAGCGGTCCGTGCCGAGCAGTGCCATTAGCAAAATGCGTTTGAAGTCGGCATGGATTACGAGAGCGGCCACCTCGCCGGGAAACTCTGCCAGCCATCGAGTGGTCAGACGATGCGCAACACGTTCGGCTCGTTGAATCGCTTGATGCTCGGTCTCATACTCCCGGCCATGGTTCCAACCTTGCTCTCCTATCGTTGAGCAGATCTGCCACTCGGGATAATCTCGTTGCAGTTCCGCGCGATTCATCCCCGGAGCACCACGGAGTTGTCCTGGAATGTGTCCGCTGTAGCAGCCACCTTGTTCGTAGATGTCAGAGTCGACGGTCGGAGTCAACTTGAGCGCATCACTGCACGGTCGCGTGGTATCGAGCGATCGTCGAAAGGGGCTACAGTACAACTGCGAAACCGGAAATTGCTTGATTCCCTCCGCCAACCGTTGAGCCTGCCGATGTCCCAAATCGGTCAGCCCCGGGTCCGGAACGCGCTGCGACTCCGGTAAAGCATTGTTGGCGGATTGAGCGTGACGGATGAGTAAGATTGAGTTTTTCATGCAACGGATTTTATCAAATAGCGGCTATTTGAGAATCCAAGCAAGCGGACATACGCAAAGCGCGATCCAGCCTACGCGGCTCAAACGTCATCCAACGTGCCGCTACTATCCGCAAAACGGTCTGTCTCGACACCTAGCCTTTGCAACATGGTGACAAACAGATTGGAGAGTGGCAAATCCTCGCGGGCGGCTTCTTGCTGCCAAGGTTCAGCTCCTCCGTTCCAAGCCCCGCCCGCTTGTTTATCACCGGCATAATTGAGGTACTGCCCATGCTTGAATCCCATGTTCTTGCCACCCGTTAGAATCAAGGGATAGTTGCGCGACAGATGAAATGCGCTTGAGGCCGATCCGAACAGCAACAAAGTATTGTCCAGCATGCTTCCACTGCCGCCGACTTCAGCCGTCGCTTTGAGTTTTTCGCAGAAGCGTCCATACTCTTCGCTGAGGAATCGACAGTAAGTCCCAAAGTTCTTCCAGCCACCTGGCTCCTTGGTGTCGTGCGTCAATTGATGCGTCAAGTTGAAGCCGACGGCTCGGGCTAGATAGTCGCTGACGCCGATGCCGTTCTCTCTGCCGATCTGATAGGTGGCGACGCGCGTTGAATCGGTTTTGAAGGCAAGGTAGATCAGCTCAAACATGGTCTGCAAATAGGTTCGCGGATCGTCCGGCGTGATATCCAACTTGAGATGATCCACGTTGACGGTCGGTAGCGGAATATTAAACCAGCGTTTGGCCTTTTCCACTTTGATCTCGGTCTCCCGAACCGATTGAAGGTACTCATCCAGCGAACGTTGGTCGTAAGTCGAAAGCATGCCTCGCAATGAACGCGCGTCATCCATCAGGTCATCCAACGCACTTTGGCTCAAGGCCAAACGCCGCGCCGCATCTTCGTCGCTCTTGACAAACAGCATGTCGAAAACACGCTTGGGCCGATGCTCTGCTGACATGGCGCGTCCATTTTGATTGAACGACATGGTGTGTGTGCCGCGTGGCGTTCCAGTACCGCCGTCGGTCGACATGATCAGCGAAGATATCCGAGTCTCATTGCCTACATATTCCGCGTAGCGTTGGTCCAGCGATATTGAGTTGGTGTAGTCACCGGCAGGACCTGTTGGCGCGCCTGTCAGAAATTGGTCTGCATTCGAATGTCCGTGAATGTTGCGAGCTGATGGGTGCGACAAACCCGAAAGAATGGTCATCTCATTGCGCAGCGGCTCCAGCGGCTCGAGGCATTTTGTCAGCGTGAAATCCTTGCCACTGCCATGCGGAAACCAAGCCCACTCCTTGTAAGCCGGATCCTCCGCCAGTGGCATCGGCACACCATCAGGCATATAGAAACAAGCCAGACGTCTAGGTGTGGCAGGTTGTTGCTGACCACAGGCAACTCTCGTCAACGACTCAAACCAGGGCAACGCCAGTGCAATTCCAGAACTGCGGATAAAGCGTCGACGGTCAAGGGAACTGAGGTCCATGTTCATACCAATGTGCTTTCGCGATCAACAACAGCCAGAATGTTCGATGCCTGTCGGCCAAACCATTGTAAGATACTGCCCGAACAATTTCCGGTTTTCGCTTGACTTTTTCCAACTATCGTTTTTCAATCCCCAAATGAGCTAGACTCAGGCTCAGGGTGCTTGGGGTGGCACGCCCTGAGGCTCTGCGAAGGGCGTGTCGAATTACGCTGAGACCACGCCCTTCGCAGAGCCGCAGAGCCTCAGGGCGTGCCACACTTAATCAAAGCTTGA
>JANRMD010000391.1:0-3283 GCA_033761895.1 Pirellulaceae bacterium
GTTCGATAGGGAGTGCGGGGTTCGATATCCGCCAATTGCTCGATACGCTGACGGAAGGTTGCGGACTTGCGAGCCATCGAAAGCAAGTACGCGGGTGTTCTATTCACAATGGCGATTTTAAACAGCAATTCTGCGTATTGATGCACTTTTTCAACTCCTAGTTTACGCAAGGTGGATGCATCTACAGCCATCTCCGCTTGAGCTTGCACACGCCGCTTCAGCCAATAGACGAGCGGGTTGCACCAATGCACGATCGTAGCCAGTTGTGCGATGAACATGAGCATCGTGTCGCGTCGCCGAATATGCTCCAGTTCATGCATGACCACCATCTTCAACTCGTCAGGGCTGTGGCTTTGTACCATCTGCCTGGGAAGCAAAATCACGGGTCGGATGATTCCTGTCACAGCCGGACCGAGGTTATCTTCAACGACGATACAGCGAACTCGACGTGCAACTTTGGTGGTCAATTCAGTCGCAACCTTGATCGGTAGCAACTCATCCAGCGCTACGACTTGACTAGAAACGATAAGCTTGCGCAAGGCGATGTGCCCCACGAGGTAACGCGTGAATACGACCACAACTCCTAGCATCCAGACCGCAACCATCCCATCTGCCAGCGTAATGGATCTCAATGAAGAGCCCATAGCTTTTGGCGGTGCTATTGGCGGTGCTACAGGTGGTGCTATCGACAGCGGCTTCGTGGACTCCTGTGAAACGTCAGCCACCGGCGAACTGAACTCGGGGCCAGCAGCGGCCGCTGCTTCCGGCAACTGCGACAGAATGTTCAATGTGGGTGTGGATACTGTTGGCTCGTTTTCTATCCCAACCTTTTCGAATCGACATAGCAGATTCACCGCGTTGAAGACGCTCAGGCTGGACGCTGGCACGATCAAAACCAACAGTCGCAGGATAGGCAGAGTCCACAGCAGTGTCTTGGCGGACGCAGAAATGGACCGTTCGAAAACTCTGCAGAGCACAAATACTACGGCGGCTAACATCGTAGCCTGCCAAGTCGCTCGCCAGAAAACCGTCAACACATCTAAGCTCGACAACATCATGACTTCCCCTTTTTCTTCTTGCCTAGGGCACGCTGCTTTTCATCCAATCGTTTGCGTAGTTCCTCGATTTCATCCGTCGACAAATCTTGGTGCTCCACCAAGTGCAACAGCAGTGATCGCACACTGCCCGAAAAGAATCGCTCACTGAACGACTGAGTTGCTGAACGCACGCATGTGTTGCGATCAACGGCCGCTCGATAGAGATGTTTGGCGCCGTCGATTTCCACATTCACAGCCCCTTTTTCGATCAGACGCCTGAGCAAGGTGCGGATGGTGCGATGATTCCAGTCGCGGTGTAGTTGGACGAGCTCGATGATCCTGCCCGCCGCCTGCCCCGGCTCGTTCCAGATTGCGTCCAACACATCCCACTCAGCATCCGTAACTTGGATCGCTTCGTTCTTTGACATAGTTACTCCTGACTACAGTTGTAAGCAGTACGCGGGTAGTTGTACCACAGATGTAGTCACACTGTCAAGCGTTTCAACAAGTAGCCTAGGCATACTGCCTGGGGAGGCGGGCCATGGGAAGGCGCGGACCCAGGCAGGATGCCCAGGCTACACGGTAATGACAATCTGGCTCGCCAGTGATACACTCGAAAGCGGTTTGTTTACCAATTGCAGCACTGCTTTGCTCCTCACAATCGAGACCCAACATGGCGCACCTCGGCGTCAACATTGACCACGTTGCCACCATTCGACAGGCTCGGCGGACCTACGAGCCCGATCCGGTACATGCGGCTGCCTTTGCGTTGCTGGGTGGTGCGGACGTAATCACAATTCACCTGCGCGAAGATCGTCGCCACATTCAAGATCGCGACGTTAGGCTGCTGCGAGAAACAGTTCCAAGCGGATTGAATTTGGAAATGTCTTGTGAGCTGGAGATCGTCCATATCGCTTGCGAAGTGCGACCCGATCAAGCCACCTTGGTACCCGAACGACGTGAAGAGGTGACAACCGAGGGGGGCTTGGATGTGGTCGGCGATCCTGAACGCGTCCGCCGCGCTGTAGAGGCACTGCACGGAATCCATATCCCGGTGAGTCTGTTTATCGACCCTGACTTGGGACAAGTCGAAAAGTCAGCAGAATTGGGCGTGGCGGCCGTTGAACTGCACACCGGTTCTTACGCGCTGGCCAAAGGCGAGGACCAGCTACGTGAACTGAACCGCTTGATTGCCGCAAGTCGAAGAGTGGTAGAGCTGGGGATGAAGTTGCACGCAGGTCACGGTCTGAATTATCTAAATGTGCAACCGATCGCGCAAATTCCTCACATGCGCGAGTTGAACATCGGTCACAGCATTGTCGCGCGGGCGGTATTCGTTGGCTTGAGAGATGCCGTTGCCGAAATGAAACAGTTGATCGTACAAGCCACGTAGGCTGGATCTAGGCTGGCCGGTCCTGTCCATGATCAAAACACGCTCGGGGCAAATGGCCCCAAGCTACTCGATCATCTCGACTATGACCATGTTGCCGCGGACTTCAACTACCCGGACCGCTGTACCTTCGTCGATCATGCGACCTGAACCTATGACAGCGACGATATCGCGACCGAATTGAGCTTTGCCAGACGGATTCAACCGCGTAGTTGTGATCCCCTCCTGTCCCAGCAAATGCTCCCAATGCACTAGCGACTCACGAGCCTCAAGCTCATCCAAGTCGACTGCGCCCGCAGGTTGCAATGTCACCCACCGCAACATGGGCAAACGTTCTAGCTGCTTGTGCATGACAAGAATGCCGATCATGCCACCCAAGGCTAAGCAAGCGACCCAGAATAGGTTCATCGAAAACTCTTCAAGCTGGGCTGAGGTGGTTGGCCAAACGAATGTCTGGCTGGCGAGCACGATTGAAACCAGCAGCATCAGCAAGCCACCGATCCCAAACAAGCCAAAACCGGGCAAGACGAACAACTCAATCCCCAACGAGACTAGCCCCGCCACGAACAGGATGACCTCCAGCCATTCGACGTTTCCATTCAGTCCTTCGATCCAGAAGAACCCAAGGAAACACAACGCAGCCGTAAATCCACCGATGCCAACCCCCGGTGATCCAAGTTCCGCCATCAACGCAAAGAAGCCCAGCATCAACAGCACTCGAGGTAACCAACCTTGCGCCAAGATGCGTTGAATGCCCGCATCCAACCAAGGCATCTTCAATTCGGTCGGTAAGCTCTCGACGCCAAGTCGATTGAGGGCAAGAGTGGCATTCTCAGCCGTTGAGTCCACCAAGCCG
>JANRMD010000392.1:0-29409 GCA_033761895.1 Pirellulaceae bacterium
CCTCAGCGAATGCCAATCGGAACAAAAAATTGCAATTTTTTGAGATAGCCCTTGCCCTTAAACAACACCGTCGCTCTCCCCCGAGTACAGGGGCGAAGGGGTGACCATACTTTATGCACCCTTACCGGATCATACCTAAAGTTGATGTACCCGTTCGATGAGAGTCAAAGTTCTCGTTTAATGCATAGAGCCCCCAAAAGCTATTTTCTGGTATACCTTTATAAACAACGACTCTGCTGGGGACAGACGTAGTTTAGAGTGTCCCTATTACCTGAGTCGGAAGAATGGTCACCCCTTCGCCCCTGTACTCAGGGGAGAAGGGGCCGGGGGTTGAGGGGCCGAGTTCTTGGCCGGATTGAGTGATTAATGCGAACGCTACGCGCTTTCCCAACGGAGAGCGCTGCCTTCTGCAGCAAGCGATGCCACCCATTGGATTCACACAACGCGGCTGGAAAAAGACTTGCTCTTGACCGTCAGCCGGGTTACTTTACGCCATGCATCATCTTCTTGAGTAATGGCGAAAGGACCAGCAAGCCTAAGCCGATGCCGCACCCCCAGATACCGATAGTTTGGAAAACACCTACATAAGTCGCGAGCGACTTTTCAGGATCGGTGACTTCACCACCCACGGTTTCCACGGCAGCGAACTGAGCCACAATGCCGCCGACATATTGGGCCATGGCGGATGACAAGAACCAAACGCCCATCATCAGTCCGACCACTTTGGGCATCGACAGCTTGGTAATCATCGACAAACCAACGGGCGACAAGCACAGCTCGCCGATGGAGTGGATGAGGTAAGCCAGTGCCAACCAGAACAATGGAACTCGGAAGTCGGCGTTAGCATACTTCGCACCATAGACCAGAACCAAGAAGCCTGCACCGACTAACATCAGCGCCACCCCGAATTTCACGGGCGTTGACGGCTCAAGTCCACGTCGACCAAGTGCGGTCCAGAAAACGGAAAAGACTGGCGCAAACACTACGATAAAGAGCGCATTGAAGAACTGGGTCTGACCAGCGGACATTTCATAAAGACCGAAGATACTCAAGTTCGTATTGCGATCAGCGTACAACGTCAACGATGAACCCGCTTGTTCGAACAGGGTCCAGAAAACCACTGAGAAGACAATCAAGACAATCGCCACAAACATACGCTGGGCTTCGACTAGCGTACCGGTAAATGCGGCCCAAACCGGCACACCGATCATGGCCAGAGTGAACAGAATGAACATGATCTTTCCGAGTAGCGGAAGGTTGAGCAGGTAAGCCACAATACCAACCGATTCTCCCTTGGCCGAATCAGCCATATCCGCAATCGTTTGCGCCGAAACAAGCGTGTTGTTCATCAACCACCAAATCATCGGTACCGCGATGATTGCACCGGCATAGATTGTCCAGTTAACAGCGGCGGAGGAATTTGCAGGCGGTTCTCCAAAGCCCTTCAAGCGACCTCCGTCAAATTGGAACAGCGACCACGAGAACAGCATTCCACCCGCAGCCAAAGCAAAACCAGCCCAAGGACCATAGGCGTCATACAAAGGTGGGCAGAGCAGTTGCGAGAACATCGATCCGAGGTTGATACCCATGTAGAAGATGGTGAATCCACCGTCGCGACGTGGGTCTGTTTGCGAATAAAGCGTACCAACGATGGTTGAAATGTTAGGCTTGAAGAATCCGTTACCAACGATCACGCAGGCTAACGACAAGAACATCAGGTTGACCCAGAATGGATTACGTTTTCCATCGAAGTCAAAGGTGCCCTTGGCGTAGGTCAGATCCGCCGCTGTATCTCCATCCACAGAGATCAGCTTTAATGTGCCATCCTTCTGTCCTTGAATCTTGAACTTCTTGTCGTTAACGGTGACAAACTTCGAGGTTTCGGCTTTGGCTCCGTCTTTAGCGTCCTCCTTCTTCATTTCAACAACATAAGTTTCGCCGTTCAGTTTCGCGATTGGATCGGCTCGATTGTCACCAAAGCAAAGGCCGAGGTAGCCACAAGCCATCAGTACCGCACCGAACTTCACCGACTTTTTGTATCCAAGATATCGGTCCGCCAACAGCCCGCCGAATAATGGGGTCAGATAAACCAACGCCGTAAAGGCACCATACAAGGCCGAAGAGACTTCGTCTTTGAAAAAGAAGTACTGAACCAAATAGAGGTTCAGAAGAGCCCGCATGCCGTAGTAACCAAACCGCTCCCACATCTCAGTCGTGAAGAGCCTCGCGAGTTGGACAGGATGTCCGAACCATGTCTTTTCGGTATTCGCGGGGGCTCCGGAAGCTGATGACATTGACGATCTCCGACGATAGATGAATTTTCGATGAATTACGGACTGAGCGGCTGTTGAGTTTTAGTTGAAACAAACTGCACATGCAAGTCGCGCCCAGTAACTTGCAAGGCCAAACATTCGACAAAGATAAGCATTTTCGCAAAAGCCTGAGATGTAACCAAGCGACTGCAGAGCGAGCTTCTGGAGTAAGTTGCACCTATTTACCCTACCGACCATGCAGCGGATCATTCTCGGACGTAGTTGACTGTCCACTGGTCTCGACCGCAGGTGCGTTCGCGGCGGTTCAAGCGTGTCTGTTGAGTCGCATTGCTTTGGGCTTGGTACGCACCTGGAATATCAAGCGAAGGGACATTCCAGTTGCGTGGAGCGCGGACGTCCACCTCACAATGTCATTCAATTTCAATGCAGCTGCTTCGAATGCAGTGCCTATGGGCTTTCCAGTCCGCTAGGCCGTTTTTTGGAGCGCGGACGTCCTCGTCCGCTGAATCCGCCACGGATGCAAACACATCGCAGTAGGGGATTGGCTTGGCCTTTCATGACACGAAGCGTCAGTTTTGATGTGCGCTGCTTTGATTTAGGGCCAAAGGCCTGGCCATTTGTTCGCGAGTAATGGGTTGATCAACAAACGGGCGGGCCTTCAGCCCTAACGACCAGTTGCACCTTACTCCACTCCCCAGCCCGTTGAGCCCGTTGAGCTGGGCTAGGCAAACGCTGGACCTTTGGTCCGTAAAACCCAAAACTGTGCAACTTCAAGAAGTGTCAGCAAGGGACCAGTCTGCATCGTCACGTCGACGCGGTAGCTCGATCCCTCGCTGACGCTTCGGGTTGCGAATGCGCGGAAATTCGCAACACCATAACTAACACTTCGGGTTGCTGCTCCGCAGTCGTTAGGCTCTCGGATGATATTGATTGTGGACCCGCTTTAGACGTGAACTATCGACCGAAGTGTAAATCTGGGTAGTCTGAATGCTGGCGTGCCCCAGCAGTTCTTGAATCTGGCGTAAGTCTGCGCCGCCGGCCAGCATGTGAGTTGCGAAGCTGTGCCGCAGTGTGTGAGGACTGATGCCGGGGTCAATGTCGGCCCGCAAGGCGTAACGTTTGACCAATTCCCAGATTGCTTCGCGGCGCAGTCGTCGTCCAGTGCGCGAGAGAATCAGCCATGGAACGCGCTCGGGGTCTCGACTACCGAGCAGTAGCGGACGAAGTTCGGCGAGGTAAGTCTCAATGGCTACGACGGCGTTTTGTCCGATCGGGACCATCCGCTGCTTGGATCCCTTACCCTCGACCAGGCAGTAGCCTTCCGCTAAATGTGCGTTGGCTTTGATCAGGTTAGCGACTTCGGAAACGCGGCAACCGGTGGCATACAACAGTTCCAGGATGGCTCGATCGCGTTGCCAATAGATGTCGTACTTCCGCGGAGCATTGAGAAAACGCTCGACCGCTGCTGGCGTGATTGCTTTGGGAATTCTCTGCCACATCTTTTGCGTGGCGAGCAGTTCCGATGGGTTGTCCTGGACGATACCTTCAAGCTGCAGGTACTTGAAGAACATGCGTGTGGTAACGATTGCGCGCGAGATGGAGGCTGGGGCAAGTTTCTCTTGCTGAAGGCTGGCTACGAAATCGGTTAAGTCGGCGAGTGTGAGGCGATTGACGGGTTTGCCGGCCAACCATGTCATCATCCGCTTTAGGTCGCGACCGTAGGCTTGAACCGTGTTATCTGCCAGATGGCATTCGGTACGCAGATAGTCAGTGAACTTCTGTTGCCAGTTACTGGCCAGCGCCGGTGCGGGCGCGAGGCTGGAGGTCTTTCCCTGGTCGCGTAATCGCTTAAGCTTACTGCTCATGTTGGCCAACTGCTGTGCTTGGTAGAGGTTTGGCGCGATGATTGACGATAGAATGTTACTCGGCATAAGCCGCTGCAAGGGCTGAACCGAATGCGTCGAAGGGCTCTCAAGCGAGCCGACAATGTGGACGCAGTTGCGATTTTTTGCAGAAGTGCGAAAGGATGGGTTGTACCGATGAGGATTCTGGTGATTGGTGGTGCGGGCTACGTAGGCTCTCACACCGTACGTCTGCTAACTCGCAACGGCTATGAAGTTTGGGTGTATGACAATCTGTGCAAAGGGCATCGTGAAGCGGTTCCAGAAGGGCGGTTAATCGTCGGTGAACTGTCGGACCGCAGAAAACTGACCGAGGTGTTCTCTGAGCACAAGATCGACGCGGTTATGCACTTCGCGGCTTTTGCGTTGGTCGGTGAATCCGTGGCGCAACCGGCTATGTACTACCAAAACAACGTTGTGGCCACCTTGGACTTGCTAGAAGCCATGCGCAATGCAGGTGTGTGGCGGATTGTGTTCTCCAGCACAACGGCGACTTACGGCCAGCCCGAGAAAATGCCCATCACCGAAGCGGCTCTGCAGTTGCCTATCAATCCGTATGGCTTTACCAAGTTAGTTATTGAGCACGCGTTGACCGACTATGCCCATGCCTATGGTTTCGGCTGTGCGGCCCTGCGTTACTTCAATGCCTCAGGGGCAAGTCCCGATGGAGATATCGGTGAAGACCACACCCCTGAATCGCACTTGATTCCGTTGGTCCTGCAAACCGCTCTCGGACAGAGAGACTATATTGGCGTGTTCGGCGATAACTACCCAACTCCCGATGGTACTTGTATTCGCGACTACATCCACGTCGATGACTTGGCGGACGCGCACTTGAAGGCTCTGTCACTCATCGAGCCCGGAAGCAACTTGCAATTGAATCTTGGAACGGGACGAGGCCAAAGCGTGAAGGAGGTCATCGACGCATGCCGGAGAGTTACAGGCCATCCGATCCCAGTTAAGATAGAACCACGTCGAGCCGGCGATCCCGCAGAGCTAGTCGCTGACAGCAGTCTAGCGCAAAAGGTTCTAGGATGGACTCCGCGATACATGGATATTCAGTCGACCATTGAAACGGCGTGGCGCTGGCATCGCTCGCATCCGCGTGGTTACGCCAGCTGATGCCCTGCAACCGACCTAGCGCCGCTAAGGCATGTCCAATTGCAGTTCGTGATCGATAAGGTCTTCAATGGTGGTGATTTTTTGTGTTGAGTGATCGGATTGCGGCCAGCGAACGGTAACGCGATCCGCAGTAGCAACTGAGAAAACTTGGTCATGCAAGACATCATTATCGAAAAGCCTTACAAGTTTGTCCCACCGCATACGGGCAATTGCATCCCCACTGCGATTCAGAAGCTGCGGGTCGTAGATCGTTACTTGGCTAAGCACGAAGGTGTCACTTCTTACGAGATTCGTGGCATCGATCATCTGAAAGAATCCCTGCGTCAAAATAAAGGTATCTTGCTGGCGCCGAACCATTGTCGTTATGCAGATCCGCTGGCGATGGGGTGGGTCGCACGCGAAATCGATACCCACGTATTTGCCATGGCCAGCTGGCATTTATTCAATCAAAGCCGACTGCAAGCGTGGGCGATTCGCATGATGGGTGGCTTTAGCGTTTATCGCGAAGGGCTCGATCGTCAGTCACTGGACACCGCCATCGATGTACTGGTCAAAGCCAAGCGTCCCTTAGTTGTGTTCCCGGAAGGGACGGTGTTTCGTACCAATGACGTTCTGCAACCGTTGCTCGATGGAGTGGCATTCCTGGCCCGTACGGCGGCGCGGCGGCGGGCTAAAGACAGCGGTGGCGATGTTGTGATCCATCCCGTGGCCATCAAGTACTTGTTCCACGGCGATCTGCAGGCTTCTGTCGAACCCGTGATTACATCGATAGAACAGCGACTTACCTGGAACACTTCGGTCGGAAAGCCACTTACCGAACGCGTGCGACGAATCGTCAATGCTCTAATGACGCTTAAGGAACTTGAGCACTTTGGCAAGGCACAAGAAGGCTCGGTTGCGGAACGTCAAAAGCGACTGATCGATCATTTGCTCGCCCCGCTTGAAACCGAATGGTGCGGTGCTGTCCAGAAAGGCAATCTGATACCGCGCATCAAGCAATTGCGTACAAAGATGGTACCCAATCTTACGACTGGCGAGATCAGCACTGCGGAGCGCGACAAGATCTGGCGTGACTTAGCTGCCATTTACTTGGCACAGCAGGTTGGTTCCTATCCGAGCGAGTACTTTACTCAACCAACCACCGTAACCCGCGTCCTAGAGACCGTCGAAAGACTGGAGGAAGATCTAACCGACAAAGTGCGAGTCCATCGACCATTGCACGCAGTGATTCAGATCGACGAAGCGATCACGATCGGTACGGATAAAGCGCCGAAAGATGCGGAGGATCCGATCATGGTCCAGTTGCGTTGTCGCTTGCAAGGCATGCTCGACGTGCTCGCAACGGAAGCAGATGTGTTTGATCAATAACCCAGTGTTCGATCAATAACCCTGGGAAATAGCCTTAGCCTAACGGGACTACCGTGGTGGCGTCCGCGGCATCAGTTGGAGGCAGTGGTGCGATGGCCACATCCGCGATTTCTGCTGGAGTTTCGGCGGCTGCTTCTGCGTTAGCCTGTATCGGCTCAGCGGTCGAACTTGCTGTCGGCTCTTGAACAAGCGCGCTATCTTCAGTTGGTGTTTCAGCGTCGACATCGTTGACCGAACTTGGGATGGTCGGTGCACTCGCGGCTTTCTGCAGCTCGATTATGCCAGTTCTCAGTCGAAGGATCTCAGCTTGCATGTCATTGATCGGTGCCGCGAGATCTCGCCAATAGTCTTCTTCGCGAAACACGAGCGGTGCGCAGGCGATATCTTCGCGCAGCGCGGCGAAGTGTTTTCTCAGTCGACAAACTGGGCCAGCAAATAGATTGCTCAGTCTTACTACGTCGTAGATGGCCAGAGGCAGCAAAATGATCGCCGTGGGCAACCAGGGCCATACTTGCCCAAACAACACTTGGGCATGTTTGGCCAATGTCCAATCGGGGTTTTGGTTGTACTGAAAGCAGGCCGAACCGAGTCCGACGTACAATAATGCGCAGACCCAGTACAGGATCACCCGCCCAACCAGTACTCCTTGAACGCTTCTATCCACCCAAACTTGTTGTCGTAGTGCCACGCTTCACCTGGGGAGAATAGAAACCACGCTCAGAATTACAGAACCGATTGAATGGCGTCGCTTGACGCGTCCAAACTGCCCTTGGTAGCTGTAGCAAGGGATTGCACAGCACCGATACAAACGACGACGATCAGGGCAATGATCACCGCGTATTCGACAGCTGTCGGACCGCTTTCATCCATGTGAAAGCGTCTTAGACATTTTCTTGTAAGCAAACGCAACATACTCTAATCCCACCGGTGTTTCGTGATCCAATCACTCAGTTCCAAAGATGCGGAGTTCCTCACAACTCTAGCTTGCGAAGCAAAAGATGCCGAATCAATGCCAAATAATTGCCAGTAGGGCCGCTTGAACTCCCGTGCGAGAAGTTACAATCGTTAAGATGCGAAAAATCGTGGTTTTTGCGTATTCACTTTTTGTCGAAAACAATCATGTTTGGTCCTATACTCGCCCGCGAATGGATGGTTTCTCCTCGCCGGTTAAGCTTCTATGTGCAACGAGCAACGTTTGTCATCGTACTATTCAGTCTAGTTTGCACTGCTTGGGCACTGATGGCTGGAATCCAGCAAGTTCGCAACTTAGGCGACCTTTCGCGCTTCGGTTCGATGGTATTTCAGATCGTTATGCCGCTTGAACTGATCGTAACGATGTTTCTGGCGGCGGTCGCTGCCGCGAGTGCGGTCAGCCAAGAGAAGGATCGTCGAACCTTGATTTTGCTGCTGCTGACACGGCTTAGCAGCTCCGAAATTGTGCTTGGCAAGTTGACATCCAGTCTCATTGGAATCGCCAATCTAGTTTTCGCCGCCCTCCCACTACTACTGGTCATCTCTTTGCTGGGCGGCGTAAGTGTTGCGCAGGTAGTTCTGGGTACCGCCATCGTGTTGGTGACTTCCTTTTGGTGTGCAGCACTTTCAAATTTGTTTGCGTTCTGGCGCGAGAAGACTTTCCAAACGCTGGCCCTTACGATGCTGGCCATCGCAGGCTGGCTTGTCCTGTGCGAAGCCATTGCGGCGGGCACCATTGCAATAGTGCCCAGCGAAGTTGCCGAGATTCTCAGTCCGGTTCGGGCCCTGTGGGCCGTTTGTCAACCGATCAGTCAATCATCGTGGGATTTTCTGCCTGGTGGGGCGTCGACCGTGCATTGCATTTTGGCAGTGCTGGTTGGCTGCATGTGGTGCACCATCACCGTGCTACGTTTGCGAATCTGGAATCCATCCCGGCAAGTGCAGATCCAAACGCCTGAGCCTGACGAAACCTACGATGCGCTGTCTCCGACTAGTGAAGAGCGGGTTGCAGACAAACGTTCCTGGAAAGTGCGTGCTCCTCGACGAATGTGGAACAACCCAGTGCTCTGGCGAGAGATGTGCACTTGGGCCTACGGTCGCAAACTGATGATTATTCGATTGTCCTACCTGCTGCTGTTCGCGGCTGCGGTGGGCGCGCTGTATTGGTCTGTGTCCTCAGGTGTCGCATTGCAGCGCAGCCGCTTGGCCGATGAACTGATTCCCGTTTCAGCCCGTATACTTGCTCCGTTCTTCGCGATCTCGCTGGTAATGATCAACGCACTGGCCGTCAATTCGATCACCAATGAACGCGATGGTCAGGCGCTTGACCTGCTACTTGCAACTCAAATCACGCCCATGCAATTCCTGGTCGGCAAGCTGTTTGGGGTTTTGTATGTCACTAAGGAAATGGTGATTCTTCCGATGGCGTTGGTCACGTATCTTTGGACGCAGGGGGGAATTGATACCGAAAACCTGCTCTTTACAATCGGCTGCTTGATCGTCATGAATGCCTTTGCGGCCATGCTGGGGATCCACTGTGGAATGAACTACAGCCAGTCGCGAACGGCAATTGGAACTAGCCTCGGCACATTGTTCTTTCTGTTCTTGGGCATCGTCACTTGTATGATGATCATGATGAGCTTCCGAGGCTCGTTCGCGCGGCAACTTCCTCCATTCTTGGCGATCATTCTCGGCGGTGGCACCGGACTATTCATTGCCATGGGCAGTCGCAATCCGAGTCCCGCAATCGCCTTGGCTTCATTCGGATTACCTTTTCTTACCTTCTTTGCAATCACCAGCTTCATTCTCCGTGATCAAGAACTTACCGTGTTCTCCGTCGTGGTGGCCGCCTACGGATTTGCAACCGCAGCCATGATTGTCCCGGCGCTCAGCGAGTTTGATTTTGAGCTCGGTAGAGCCAACGGTGTTGACGAAGATGGATAATTCCAAGCCAGCCAACGTTGCGCATCGACATCGCCTACTCGGAGCCACTCTTGAAAAGTCGCGGAAGACAACACCGAAATACACAAGGCCTACAAAACGGGGCCCTACAAAGTGGCGTCTTGGCTACTGGCGTGCTGTTGGCATTTTTGGGGATCTGGTATCTGGCAGTACGCTTGACCAAAGTGCATCCTATTGTGCTCCCGTCCCCGACCAGCGTCCTGCAGGTGGCGTGGCTTGAGCGGGAAGTGTTGACCCGAGGGTTTTTGGTGACAGGCGCGGCCGCTATCTGCGCCTTGCTTGCAAGTGTCGTGGTCGGTTCGTTGGTCGCTATGCTGTTCAGCCAATCCTCGCGCTTACGCATTGCATTTCAACCGTATGTGGTTTTCTTACAAACGGTACCTATCGTGGCCATCGCGCCACTGCTCATCACTTGGTTCGGCTATCGGTTTACGACAGTGATTTTGGTGTCAACCATCATCAGCCTGTTTCCGATTATCTCGAACGTGACCGCTGGGTTGACTTCAGTCGATCGCAACTTGCTCGACTTGTTTCAGATGAACGGTGCAACGCGGTTGCAGACGCTCATCAAGCTGCGAATCCCCAATGCGGTTAGTCACTTGGTTCTCGGAATGCGCATTAGCTCTGGGATGACAGTTATCGGAGCGATCATCGGCGAGCTGTTTGTCGGTAGTGGTGCGAAATACGCTGGCTTGGGGAAACTGATGATGGGTTGGCAGAACTTGGCCCGGACCGATGCCCTAATCGCAGTTGTATTCACCAGCACCCTCCTTGGTTTGACGATGCTTGGCGTAGTGAACCTGCTAAGTCGCTTGGTGCTTCATCGCTGGACAGCCAGTACGGGCTTCGAGATGAATTCTCGCTAGTAGCGAAATAACCCGAAGCGTTAGCAAGGGAAAAAAAGCGAAAAGCGTCTGGCTGACGCGTCGCGCAGAAACCTGCTGAGGCATCGTTACCGATCCCTGAATCGGCACTGAATCGGCACTGAAGAGAGTACGCGTAGGCTTACTGCAGCCTGTTGACGTCGATAAATCGCTCCGCAGGTCGAGCGATTTCACTGATGCGGATCCCAAATTTATCGCCAATCTTGACGACTTCACCTTGAGCTATCGCAACGCCAGCCAACTCAAGAGTCATAGGGCTATCGCAGGGTTTCTCAAATTGAATCATCACGCCGGGCACCAACTTTAGGACCTGGTCGATCGGCATTCGCTTGCTGGCGAGTGTTACGACGACAGGGACTTCCACATGCAAGACGCTACGACAGTATTGTTCGCTGAGCTGCCTAGGCATACAAAGACTCGTATAAAATGCGGAATTGCTGCGACGCAAGAAATTTTTCGATCTTCGAAAGTTTATCGACGTGCCCTTTGTGCAGGCTTTGGTAAAATTTCGGGTGTTAGGCAAGTTAGACATGTGCAAATGCTAGCTTGTCTTTTTTGGAAACAACTGTTTTTTAGAGATCTCTATGCCGATCGCCACCATCCTCCCCGCATCGCCTGGAAAATTCCCGATCAGCGACTACAAGCCGCTGGGAAACGAAGAACTGGCGGCTCGAATTTCCGCTGGACGTGAGAAGTTGGGTAAAAAGCTTCTTATTCTGGGGCATCACTACCAGCAGGACGAAGTGATCGAGCACGCGGACTTACGGGGCGATAGCTATCAGCTCAGCCAATTGGCGGCGGCGAGTGGCGAGTGTCGGACGATCATTTTCTGCGGTGTTCACTTTATGGCAGAGACGGCTGACATTCTCGCCAACAGCCCTGCGCGCTTGGCCGAACGAAACGGTGAACGCGTAAATGTGATTCTGCCCGATATGGCAGCTGGTTGCTCCATGGCTGATATGGCTGCAATTCGTCAAGTCGAAGCGGCTTGGGATCAACTGGGCGAAGTCATCGATACTGAAAAGCTGATTCCCGTGACCTACATCAATTCCGCAGCCACGCTCAAGGCCTTCTGTGGTCGGCATGGCGGTATTGTCTGCACAAGTAGCAATGCAGCAGCGGTAATCGAGTGGGCTTTCAAGCGTGGAAATCGCGTATTCTTCTTCCCCGATCAACATCTCGGCCGCAATACTTCTCTGAAAATGGGCATCACCAATGCTGAGATGCCCGTTTGGGATCCCTATGCGGATGATCTAGGTGGGAACACCGAGGATGCCATCCGTAACAGTCGCGTGGTGCTGTGGAAAGGTCATTGCAGTGTGCATCAAATGTTCAGGGCTGAGCATGTGCATCAGTTTCGTGAACGTCACCCAGGCATTAAGATCCTTGTCCATCCCGAATGCCCACAAGAAGTCAACGATTTGGCGGACATCTCAGGCTCAACGAGCAAGATCATGAAGACGGTGGAAGCGGCCGCACCGGGTACTAAGTGGGCGATCGGCACTGAACTGCATCTGGTCAATCGGTTGAAGAAAGACCATCCCGACCAAGAGATCCATTTTCTTTCGCCGGTAGTCTGCATGTGCGCAACTATGTATCGAATCGATCTGGCGCATCTCGCTTGGTCCATTGAGAACTTGATCGCTGGTTCCGTTGTCAATGAGATCGAAGTCGAACCGGAAATCGCTAGATACTCCATGATCGCTTTGGAACGCATGCTTGAGGTTAAATAGCTCCGCGCAGGTAAACCTGAGCAGACAGCACATCAGCCGCGGCAACACTCGAAACATTCTCTTAGTACGTCATTCCAGCGAAGGAGTAGTTCGATGGATGCAATCGATATTCTTGGCAGTCTGCTTGGTGGCAGAAAAAGTGGCGGAGGCAGCAGTGGTGGCGGAGGAGGAGGGCTAGGCGGCGTAATTCTCGGTCAGATTCTCAAGAACGCAACCGCTGGAGCGCGACAACCAGAGCCTCAGCAGCATCCATCTCCACCAGCATCTAGCGGTCGAGGTTCATCGAGAGTCCCGGGCGACTTGCAGCAGGAAGCTAGTGAGTTGGAAGACTTGCTCAACGTTGCTCGCAATCGTAACGAGCAACGAACTCAGGCTCCTCCAGCGCCTGCGTCGCGTCCAACACCGCAGGCAGCGCCGCAGCAGAACTTCCCCCATTCGAACTCTACCTCTTCAAACTCGCCCTTCTCCAACTCGCCATTTGCAAAACCAACCAGTCGCACGAATGCTCCACCGCCACGTCGCGATTCAGCCAACAATCCTCAGCAGCAGAATGAAGATGCGATCGTGTTGATTCGCGCGATGATCAATGCCGCCAAAAGTGACGGTGAAATTTCCGAGGCTGAGCAGCAGAGTATTCTCGAACGGATTGGCAACCCAACGCAGGAAGTCATTGAATTCCTGCGCAATGAATTCAATCAGCCACTGGACGTCCGCGAGTTCGCTTGGAGTGTCCCGCTTGGCTTGGAGCAGAAGGTTTACACGATGTCGCTTGCCGCGATTGACCTGGACCAAAGCAAAGAAGCTGGTTACCTGCGCGATCTAGCCCATGGCCTGCGACTCTCACCTGAAGTTTGCAATCAGATTCACCAGCAATTCGGCGCCCAAGAAATCTTCTGACCCGTCCTCCTCCTCAATTCATGGACAGGCGATGCAAGTTGCTATCTAGGATCTACAAGGACAGGCATTGTAGGTTGACACCCATCGACAGTTTTGATAAACTCTGCGGATTAACCGAGGAGAACCAGATATGACGATCGCACGCTCTAAATTGGTCGATGTCGCCGTAAGTCGTTGGTATCACAGTATTTCCAGAGTGGTCAGGCAAGCCCATCTTTTGGCTGAAGGCCAGGATTCGAACTCCGGTGACCGCAAAGGTTGGATCGAAAGACGACTTAAGGAACTTGCGGAAATCTTCGCTGTTTCCGTCGGGGGCTTTGCGGTGATGGATAACCACCTGCACGTGCTGCTGAGGCTCGACTCGCACATCGCCGAGCAGTGGACGGCGAAAGAAGTCGTCGATCGCTGGTTCAGGCTCTTCCCGCCACGAGGTACAGATCGCAAGCCACTACCGCCCGATAAATTGAAGGCATTGGAAGCGGAACGGTTGAAGGACGCTGAGTGGATCGCTTCGACACGCGGCCGTTTGGGATCGCTGAGTTGGTTTATGAAGTGCCTCAAAGAACCGCTGTCGAGGATGGTCAATAAGGCTGAAAAATGCACGGGTGCGTTCTTCGAAGGGCGGTTCAAATCGATCGCAATTCTCGACGAGGAAGCCCTGCTGTCCGTGTGCGCCTACATTGATTTGAATCCGGTGGCGGCAGGAATCGCCGCCGTACCTGAGGAAAGTGACCATACCTCAGTGAAAGCCCGCGTCGACCACGTTAAGAATCAAGGCCGAATCAAGGACCTGCAAGCCGCTCTGGCTGGCAGCGTGGCCGGATCGCGAGCTTCGAAGGAGTTGGAAGAGGCGCTGTGGCTGATTCCGATCGAGGATCGCCGTCAGTTGGATTCGCAGCGTGAAGGAATGCTCAGCGGATTTACGCTCGGCAATTACCTGATGTTGGTTGAGTATACCGGCCGGTTGCTGCGCGAAGGCAAAGCGTCCATATCAGCGGAAGTGGCTGACATTTTCGCGCGACTTGGCAGTTCAGCCGCACTCTGGCAAGCTCGTTTGCAGAAGCTCAGCGGTGGCCGAAGTCTTGGTCGGTTTCTAGCGACCAGCCGCGAGCGCTTGAGGGAAGTCGCGCAGAAACTCGGCGTTCACCACTTGGCCAATCTCGACGGCTGCCCGGCCTAGAGCAGCAGCTGTCAGTGGATAATGCCGGGCACCGTGCTCAATCGCAATTCGTAATCACGCAGATACATGCAATTCTCTGCGACACTTTGGTGCTGCGCCTCATCCAATTCCCGGAACCAGTTTTCACGATTGGCGATCACTGGCCCCCAAACGTGCCAGGGCGATTTGTGGCAATTTAGCTAGAATAGGTGAAACACGCCGTTTCTGATGCCGAAGATACTGGGATCCCGGCGCCGACGGTCAATTGCATTGCCTGTCACTTTGTTGTTGTCGACCGGCTGCATTGCCTGTCCAGTCTGCTGGGGTGTGCCGTTTACGGCTTTGCGAGTTGGCGGCTGACTTCGTCGAGAATCATTGGCTCAATTTCGGGTGCCCAAACCGTCGGCAGGCCGTAGTACACCATCGCACCGCCCCCTTCATAACCACCTTCCATCAAAACCCGCCGCGAAGGGATGTAAGCCATAACATCGTTAGCGTACGCGGTTACCCAAGTTGTGCGTTTGGCCGCCGGCAACGTCTTGATGGCAATCGCGTAGTCAACGACGACTTCACCGCCAAGCGCGACCCAGTCCAACGACTGCCCAAGATGCCAAACAGCAACCGGATAGTCGTATGTACTTGGAAGCTCGGCGCCAGCATCAAGAGTTTGCAACAGCGATTGTGCCCGCGCACTTACGTATTGATTGTCCGACTTGCGATCCTGTTCAATCTGCGCTCTGGTTGGCATTGGACCAAACGGCACGGGGATAAGTTTGAACTCAGTTTGAAGCTGGGGCTCAATTGACTTTAGGTCGCTGCTCATGGCTTTGCGAACAGCGGTTGCCAACCGGTGCCCATACTCCGTCGCCAGTTCCACAGTTCGACGCGGCAGTGGATTCTGATCGGCTCCACAACCCGCCCAGAACATGGCGGTGCATCCAGGCAAGTCCTTTTCAATTTCAGCCTGAGCAAATCCAGCGTAGTCGCCACTCCAGTCCATGCCACTAAGCGTTGTGCAGTGACATGCGTAACCGAACATCACTGCGATCGGTTGGCCGGCGCGTTTGACCAACAAGACCGGAACACTATGATCGGATGGTCCCGCCAGCTTCCCTGCTGCCCGCAACTCCGGTACATCCTTTTCGATGTTGGTACGTCGATTGACAGCGAAGCTCTCATTCCCTTCGCCATAACTCAATTCGCTGAGCTGGAGATCCCGAATCGCTTGCTCAACAGTGGACCGAATTTTATCGACTAACAAGCTGGCGTATTCATCCACCAAAGATCGATCCGCTTCGCTGAACATCATGTAGTGCATGGGGCGTAGATTCCCAGCTACCACAGGACCGCTATGAGTATGCGAGGTTGCCAGCATGATTTGATTTCGCTGAAGCCCAAACGACTGCTTGAGCTGCAGACAAACGCGATCAGCCAGGATTGCGTCGATGCCACACAGATCCAGAGTAACGAGCACACAGCGATTACCAGCGGCATCCTCGAGCATCAGAGATTTCGCCCACAGATCTTGAAGCTTGCCGGTCGCATGCGAAGCACCTCGCGAAGCATAGCCCGCCATCGGCATCGAGTGCGGCGGCGTGATCACTTCACGCCCCGTACCCGCTTTCCATTCAGCCGCGAAGCACGTGAGGGCAACACCTTGCAGAAGAGTCGACAGCAGTACCAACGCGAGAAAACGCAACATGATTCGGGCTCGCAGATTCAAGACGTGAAAATGACATCGAACACAAACGCGGCTTGGATAAGCCCCATTTGGATGCCATCCGATTATGCCCGAAAACGTCACGTGTTGCTGGCCACAATCGCAAAACAGCCAAAGATGTTTTGCCCCGACTAATCGACTAACACCTCACCCGGCAGTCCACAATGACAGCCGGATGTTCACTAAGTCAAGTCGCGCTCTTCGAACAACAGCAACGCCAGAAACATCGCCAGCCCAACGTACAGCAGGCAGTAAACCAAACTTCCTGCGAGCAGAGACATGGTAATCGGATTACCCGCATCAATGGCCGCCTGCATCGAGAAGTGCTCAAGAATAGGAATGATGGTCGCAACCAACTGGGCAACGAAGCGTACGATCTCAAAGCCTTCTTGAGTACTGCTCACCAATTGCGTGGTCAGATTTCCAACGACGTAGATCGCAAAGCAGACCGATAAGTTGGCCAACTGCGGGAGACGCGTTGCCAGAGCCACACTGATGGCACTCAACACAATCGTTTGCATAAACGCCATCGCTAAGCCCGGGATGGTCGTGATCAATTCTTGATGGCACATTTGCCAAATCAAGTCTTGCGTGGAGTTTTCGCGTGCATCATAAATCGGCTTGTAGGCGACCGCCCCCAGTTCAATAGTCCCCAGGACTGCGAACATCAAAAACAGCATCCAGAAGATACCCAGGAATTTACCGATCACGAAACTGCGCCGCTGAATCGGCTTGCTGAGAACCGTCAAGGCTGTGCGACCTTCAATTTCCTCACTGATCGAGCTACTCGCGGACCAGATGCCCTGGAAGGCAGCGAGCAACATGATCGTTGTAATGCCACAGTCCTTCAGCAATTTGATGTCTTCGCCAAACGTGTTGAAGGGCAAGAACACAAACAACAAGATTGCCAACACACCGAGCAGCATCATGACGAGGAACAGTGGCTGGGCCAATTCGTTCTTGACCGTTGCTAGTGCGACCGCACTGACGCGAGGTGCAACGGCTTGTTGAAGCAGAATCAACAGCCCAACCAAAAACGCACCGAGGGCCGCAAACAAAAAGGTCCTCGCCTCAGGGACCGCTGGACGCGTGAGCACTTTGAATTCTATGGTCGCTTCATCGACTTCTCGATTCTGAACGAACAATTGCTGTCCTTCACCGAAGGGAATGGGACTGCCACCGGATTTCTGCGTTCGGCTCCAACTGATCGTTTCATCAGCGTCCATTTGCCGAGGTGCACGCATGAATTCCAAGCTGTTCGGGGCGTCTGCCAACACAACAATACGGTCGGAAGTGATTTCAATACTCTCGACCAACTCCGGATTCACCTTGGTTTCGACGGCCACAAACGGAGCATTGTCACCATCCAATGACCCTGGTATTTTCCTCGAAAATGTGTCCAAGCCCGTTTCAAATAGTTCCGGCAAACTCGCAAAGGCATTCTGCGGTTTCTCAACCACAACGGTGCTGATTAGTCCGATGATGACCACGATGATGGCGGTCAGCCAAAGATAGCCCGACACCCCTTCGCTCATCGTCGCAAACGCATTCTTTGCCGCTTGCTTAGAGCAGCAAAAAACGACCGCCCATCCCAAAATGGCACTCAGCAAGGTCAAGGCGATGCCAAGCATCAGTTTCTCTGTCCCGACTAACTCGCTATCGTCATTTGCAGGATTGATCAGGATATAGTAGCCCGTTCCAGCAATTGCGGCCGTAATCACCAATGCCACCAAATGCCCCGCAATCGAGTGGGACAGTCGCTCCCAAACTGGAATTGCCGACATAACCCGAGCCAGAACGATAAACAGCCCAATCGCCACCAGTCCAATCGCCAACCCGACTCCCAAAAACCAGACCGGCGTTAACCACTTCGTTAACCAAGAATCGTTGGGTCCAGCAGCCAAAAGGGTCAAAGCGGAAAAGTGGGAGGCCAAGCCCGATAGCGATGCTGCGTCGAACATAGTGCGGTTTATCGTAGGGAAATTAGGGAGGTCCGGAACAAGGAGAGCACTTCAGAGCCACATTCTGAACTAGAAAAGCAATCCAGTCGACACGGCTGGACCAGAAACCATGCACATGCGTTACGCAGCCAGTCCGCCAATCGTTCATCAAATTTACTGCCAGACGACAAAACCGAGCAAATACCTAATCTCGACTACGCAATTTATTACCAAGCCACGCCAATTGCAGCCGGTTACAGCAGCACTTACCGGTCGCTAACTTCAAACATCTCCGCCATTTCGGACGAAAATGGCCAGTCAACTCGGCGAACCAAGCCCGATTCCAGCAACTTTTCAACGTCTTCTCGACTCGGCCAGTCACTGAAGCCATAGTTGCCTGGGTTTCGATAACGAGCAATCTCGGTCCAATTGATCAGCAGGTGAGTCGCGCCCGACGCCCGCAGATTCTCCCGCTGCTGCTCGACATCCTTTCCGCGGAGCAACCCTTCCACCAGCGAGCGATCGAAACAGGTGCTGTAGATAATTGGCATCCGAAAATCAAACACCCGAGCCTCCCCCACCAGGAGGACCCTCGATCCTTCATGGGGTAGGTTTTCATTGCACCAAGCAATCGGCCGACTAATTCGCCCAACATTCTCGTCATCGCCACCATCCGAGCGCAGACCATCCAAGGTGACGAAGTAACGGTTGTCACCAATCACCGGCGAAGCATTCACAACAATGCCATAACCTAGCCCGAACAACAGCAGCACCGTCGCCAAGCCATGAGACACTCGCATCGCCAACCAAGCCACGCCATAACCCGCCATGCCCGCCAAGATCGAAACAGCGGGCAACCAAAATCGGTCGATTCGATGCGTCGCCACCCACCACACCAAGAAGATCCAGACGCAACAGACCATCCAAGTTGTCGGCCAGTGCACCAACCAAGCCCGCAACACAGATTCCCTTCGACTCGCCGTCCCACCAATCGCCACACGCCCCAACGCAGGCCCAACGGACACTAGTCCCAACACTGGTCCTAACACTGACCCCAACACACCACAAACGGCCAAGAACAACAGGGTCGGGTGAGTTCCATCGGAAGCGACCAGAATTTGCTTGGCTGAATCCATCAACGCCTTGCTTGAGTACTCCGGCACACGATGCGCTTTCGCCCACTGCTGGGCACGCTCCGCGTCCAAGCCCTTGCCTCCAAACACGGAATACCCCAGTGGATAAACCGGGTTGCCAGTCAGCACCGCGTTCTTTGCATACCAGGGCACGCAGGTCAGCAACAAACCGCATGCGATCGGTACGATCCACTGCTTTGCAAGTTGGAATCGATTGGCTTTTGAAGTTACAAATAGCGCCAAACACACCGCAACAAGACATGGCACAACAGCATAGATAAGGCCCGGGTATTTTGCTGCCGCCGCAGCACCAGCATAAATAAAGAGCAACAGCACCAGCCACTTGGACCGCTGCTGTTCCGCCTCAGTCGCTTCTGTCGCAAGCCGCTGAAAGAGTTCCGTCACCACAACAAGACCAGCCAGAATGTAGCTGCCAAGTGCCGCATCGATCAGCCCCGCAGTGGCCACGTGCGCGTTGCCAGGCACCGCTAACCACACACCCGCCGCTCCCCAACCAGTCCAACGCGAATCCGTTTTCCGTGCGACAAAGCCACCCAGCAAGAACGCCGCGATTAACGAATGAGCTCCGATGATGGCCTTACCGATCAAGCCACCTAACCACCATGCATCGCCAGGCTTGAACCAACCCAAGCTACTCATCGCTGCCAAACCATGCATCTCCAAGCCAAGCGGCATGTTGGCATAGATATTGTGATCGTTGAAACCGATGTACCCCCACTGATAAAACTCTTTGGCCGACTGCAAGTGATATTCAACCACATCGAACTCGAAGGGTGGCATCAGCGAGCCCAAACCATAAATGACTCCCAATACGATCGTCAGTACAACCACCATGCGTCCCGCGAGCTGACCGAATACACCTCTGGGCGTGACACCTTCAGACAGCCATCGTGGCTTTACAAATGGGGCTCGCACCAGGGGAAAAGTCATCGCCACGGAGACTGCCACCAACACACACACTACATAGACAATCGCCAGACTTGCACTGCCACCGGCCAGCCCAACACCGAGAGTCACCGTCGACAGCAGTGCCAAGCCCGCCAACATTGCCAGCGAGATCATCTCCACTCGGGACAGCCCCCAACCACGAGGTTCGTTTTGCCCAGGTGCTTGCCCTGCTGGTTTTTGGCCAGCGGGCGTTTGGCCCATGCTTTGAAGTGCAGGATTCAGAAATGCCAGCCGTACCCATGGCCGCCCCAAGACAAAGCTAATCCCCAACCAAATTGCGACCCACACCATGACCAGCCAGCGATCGCCAAACCCCAGAGGCAGGCGACCACCACCGCTCATTTCGTTCCACCACATCTCCGGCAGCATGATGCGCGACAGAAACAACAACCTCGACATCGGCTCCCCATCAGCGGCTAACATGCCTGCCAACACTGGATACGACAAGAACCAACCGAAGTAAACTGCGGCTGCCGTGCCAACCAGAAGCATCATCACCACACGCATGCCAGGCGGCGCTGGCTCAAGTGGCTTGCTGGAATGCGTCTGCGAACTGCGAGGTTTAGGGACCATAGGACTCGAATACGTTACTTTTGTGCAGGCTCGCGTTTGAACTTCACCAGCACATTTTGCGGATCATCTTTCGATGTTTTAAAGTCCTTCGGCCGTTCTTTGGACTCTTTACGGAGACAGATTTCCAACTTCCCATCCACGATACGATAGATGCCAAGGATAGGCTCTTTTTCAGTTGGAGGTTGGATGTCGATCTCCTTGGGTGACTTGGTTGCATCGAGTTTATAAGTGCAACTTTCTTCGCGCTCATCCTGAAAGTTACCACGAATCAGAACCGCTTTTTCGTTAAACGTAAACCGCATCAATTTCGTCGGCTCTTCAGGAGCTCGATTGCCAGCGACCTCAATCGACTCTGCTTGCCAAACACCTTTGAGCTCTTCGATAGGCGGCTTGTCCTGTCCGTAAGCGAAACCACAAACAGCGACCGAACCAAGAGCGATAGAACCAAGAGCAATGGAACAAAACGCGAGACGACAAAGCTGTATTCGCAAGCCCATTTAACATCCAATCGTTTGAAGAGTGTTTTTGAAGAGTGCTGAAGGCCATCAGATTGTAATTCGCATTGTAGAACATTTGCACATGCCTCGCTAATCGCCACCAAACGCACTTGCGGGCGCCGAACTAGTGCTTCAGGAGTGTCGCACAATTGTCTCAATTGTTGCAGCTACGATTGGGACAATCGTGCGACAATAAAACATGAACCCTAAACCAAACTGTGTTGAACCACTAGTGCTCTGTCCAACTTAGATTTTGAGGTTCACTATGGTTGGCATGTTCCAGTGTAGCCACCGTTGCCAAACGGTGGACACCATGCGTTTGCCTAACCACCGCTTGGCAGCGGAGGCTACGACCAAAACCCGAAAATCTAATGTGGACAGAGCACTAGTGGCTTGTCACAGCTTTAATTTTAGGGTTTGTAACTTTAGCCGGAACGCGCTAGCGTCCGGTTCTCGCTGCGGGAACCGGTGCTAGCGCTCTGCGGCTAACTCATCAAGGCGACTGCACTTTTGGGGGTCAAAAAACAATGATTCTGGCTTGTCAAGCGAAAACGAGGTCGGATTCGAGGCAATAATACTCCCAAGGAGGGTTGGTCCACGCGGAAAATAACATAGAAAAATACTGATCCTTGCACTGATTCGAACAACCGAAAAACATCGAATGGATGGCTTACTGCAAACCACCGATCGCGGATTGTACTGCCCTGCGGGTGGCTTTTATGTGGATCCTCAGAGGCCTGTTGCGCGAGCGATCGTCACTCATGCGCACTCCGATCACGCTCGACCAGGTTGTCGGCAATACTTGGCCGCTAAAACCAGCGAACATCTGCTGCGGCTGCGAATGCAAGATGACGCCGAGTTCGAGTTTCTCAATTATGGAGAATCGATCAACATCCATGGCGTCAAGGTGAGCTTCCATCCGGCTGGACATATCCTCGGCTCCGCTCAAGTTCGATTGGAGTATCAAGGTCGTGTCGCAGTTATTAGCGGCGACTATAAACTCGGCGATGATCCAACCTGCGAAAGCTGGCAACCGGTCAAGTGCGATCTGTTTGTCACAGAATCAACTTTTGGCTTGCCCGCTTACCGCTGGCCTTCCAATGAACTGGTCGTGGCGGCCATCAATGAATGGTGGCGAGAGAGTCGCGAAGCAGGGAAATGCTGTGTTCTATATGGCTATGCAGTTGGTAAGAGTCAACGCTTGCTGGCGGGGCTTGATACGAGCATCGGTCCCATCTACACGCACGGCGCAGTCGAAAAAGGGAACGCAGCCTATCGCCGCT
Source organism: Pirellulaceae bacterium (assembly GCA_033761895.1). Classification (GTDB taxonomy): domain Bacteria; phylum Planctomycetota; class Planctomycetia; order Pirellulales; family Pirellulaceae; genus Aureliella. The sequence continues at coordinate 22,387 of JANRMD010000392.1, forward strand.
CAGGCATATCGCTACCCGAGACAACCTACGTTGGTTCGATCACTGGCAAACATGATTGGAAGGGAGCGATGATACTCGCAGTGCCCAGCGCGCACGGCACGCCGTGGACACGCAGGTTCGGAAAGATTAGCACAGCGATGGCTAGCGGCTGGATGGCGGTACGCGGTTCGCGTCGCCGACAATCGGTGGATCGCGGCTTTGTGATGAGCGATCATGTGGATTGGCCATCGCTGTTGAGTGCCATCGACGCCTGCGATCCTGAAACGGTTTGGGTCACGCACGGATATTGCAATGCCGTAGCTAGGTATTTGCAAGAGTCCGGTCGCAATGCGATCGTGATTGACTCGCGAACTCGATCCGAAGGTGAAGAAGATGATGCGGCGGTATTAGAATGATCCGCTTCGCAAAACTCTATCAGGCCATCGACTCGACGACCAAGACCAATGAAAAGCTGGCGGCGCTTGAAGCCTACTTTGCTTCGGCATCGCCAGCTGATGCTGCTTGGGCAACTTATTTTCTCGCAGGCAACAAACCCAAGCAGCTTGTTCCTACCAAATTGCTGCGTCAATGGGCAGCCGCCGAAGCGAACATTCCTGATTGGCTATTCGAAGAATCTTATCATGCTGTTGGTGATTTGGCCGAAACGCTCGCCTTGGTCGTTCCAACAGGAAACTCGGTCGAAGATCTATCACTCACTCAATGGATTGAACAGCGTTTGATGCCGCTCCGTGCCATGGACGAAGCCGCACAACGCGATGCGATCACAACCATTTGGAAACTAACTCCTGCGTCCATGCGTTTGGTCGTCATGAAATTGATCACCGGGGCATTCCGCGTGGGAGTCAGCAAACAAATGGTAACTCGGGCGCTGGCGGCGCATTCGGGAATCTCTGGGGACGTTATATCTCACCGACTGATGGGAACTTGGAAGCCAACGCCCGAGTTCTTTAGTCGCTTAATCGATCCCGATGTGCTGGATACCCTCGCCAGCCAGCCTTATCCGTTTTGCTTGGCGCACCCGATCGACATTGAACAAGGCCCCGAGTCCCTTGGAGACGTTGGCAACTACATCGCAGAATGGAAATGGGATGGCATTCGTGGGCAATTGATTCGTCGAGCCAGCCTGTCGTTTATTTGGTCGCGCGGTGAAGAACTGATGGAGCATCGTTGGCCCGAGATCGAGGCTGCTTCGGAGTCTCTACCGAGCGGGACAGTGCTGGATGGTGAAATTCTGGCCTCGCTCGCCAGCGGTGAGGTCCTGCCCTTCGCGCAACTGCAACGTCGCATTGGTCGCAAGACCGTCAGCAAAAAACTGCTCAGCGAAGTCCCCGTCGTGTTCTATGCGTTCGACCTGCTGGAGCAAGCCGGAACTGACATCCGCCACTTGCCGCTTGCCGAGCGTCGAGTGCGGCTCGAGAGTTTGATGGCAACGATCGAGCATCCCAGTTTGCGAGTAACGCAGCTGATTCAAGCAAATTCGTGGGATGAGTGGGCGACGCAGCGAAGCGCGAGTCGCGAGATGAAGGCCGAGGGACTGATGCTGAAACGCAAAGACTCGGTCTATGATGTCGGCAGAGTGCGCGGAACATGGTGGAAATGGAAGATCGCTCCGTATTCGATCGACGCCGTTTTGATCTACGCACAGAAAGGGCATGGCAAACGAGCAAGTCTGTACACCGATTACACCTTTGCGTTGTGGGACGGCGACAACTTGGTGCCCGTCGCCAAAGCCTACAGTGGGCTCGACGATCAGGAAATCCAACAAGTCGATCGTTTTATTCGCCGGAACACCCGAGAGACTTTCGGACCAGTTCGCAGTGTTACACCAACTCTGGTCATGGAAATCGCGTTCGAAGGTTTGCAAAGATCAACGCGTCACAAAAGCGGCATCGCGACTCGCTTTCCCCGCATCGCTCGCTGGCGCCACGACAAACAACCGACGGACGCAAACACCCTACAAGATCTGTTTGCGCTATTGCCAGATGAAGTAGAGTGATCAATCCGCTGCGTCGCTTACGATTCCTGTTCCATGCTACAAACGACCAACAAACTGCCAACGCCAACTCAACGCGTAGACCGATATTTCGAGTCCATCGGTTGGAAACCATTTCGTTTCCAGCGGGATGTGTGGCGTGCGTATTCTGCGGGGTGCAGCGGCTTGGTTCACTCCGCGACCGGTACCGGCAAGACGCTAGCGGTCTGGATGGGACCACTCATGAAATGGATGCATGAAAATCCAGATCAGAGTCAATGGAATCCCAAACGCCCACCGCCACTCAAGGTACTGTGGATCACACCGCTGCGGGCTTTAGCGGGTGATACCGAGAAATCACTGCTACAACCCATCGAAGGCATGCAAATTCCCTGGCGACTGGAATCCCGTACAGGCGATAGCAAGGCGAGCACAAAAGCTAGGCAGTTAAAGCGTCTTCCGACTGCGATGGTGACCACACCTGAAAGCCTGTCGTTAATGTTGACCCACCAAACGTTGCTCGAACAACTGGCAGGCATCGAGGCTGTCATTGTTGACGAATGGCATGAGTTGCTGGGGACGAAACGTGGCGTACAAACCGAGTTGGCTCTTGCTCGGCTGCGCAAACTTAATCCTCAACTGCGTGTCTGGGGTGTTTCAGCCACGCTTGGAAATCTTCCTCAAGCTCTTCAGTCACTGGTGGGACTCGCTCCCTCAGGCGATTGCGAGATCGTGCAAGGCTACACCAAAAAACGATTGAAGCTGGAATCGATCTTACCCAATCACATCGATCGCTTCCCATGGTCAGGCCATATTGGAACAAAGATGGTTCCCCAAGTCGCCGAGCTGATCGATAGTGTCAAAAGTGCGTTGATCTTCACCAACACCCGTTCGCAAACCGAACTTTGGTACCAACATCTGCTTGCCGAACGCCCGTCCTGGGCAGGCCTGCTGGCGATCCATCACGGTTCGCTGGACATGTCGGTGCGCAAGTGGGTTGAAGATGGCCTCCGCGCCGGCAAACTGCGAGCCGTGGTGTGTACGAGTAGCTTGGATTTGGGCGTCGACTTTACGGCGGTCGATCTTGTTATCCAGATTGGTAGCCCCAAAGGAGCCGCCCGCTTGCTGCAACGAGCTGGCCGCAGCGGTCATCAACCGGACGCCGTCAGCCGACTTGCGTTCGTTCCGACCAACGCAATTGAGTTGATTGAACTCGCGGCCGCACAAGATGCAATCAAACTGGGTGAGTTGGAAGCCCGACCACTGCTCAACAAACCGCTCGACGTGTTGGCTCAACATTTAGTTACCGTCGCCATCGGCGGTGGCTTCAGACATGAAGACTTGCTGGCAGAAGTTCGATCCACGGTGGCCTATCAATCATTGACTGACCAAGAGTGGCAATGGGCATTGGATTTCGTCGTGCGCGGCGGCAGTTCACTTACGGCTTATCCCGACTTTCATCGCGTCAAGATCATCGATGATCGCTACGAAGTGACCGAACGTCGAACGATCACCAATCACCGCATGAATATTGGCACGATTGTGGCTGATGCCGCCATGCAAGTGAAGTTTCAAAAAGGTAAAACACTCGGTACAGCTGAAGAGAGTTTTTTGGCGAAGTTGCATGTGGGTGATCGCTTCCTGTTTGCTGGTCGGCTAGTGGCCCTGCTGCGCATTCGTGACAACGTGGCTTATGTCAAGCTCGCCAAGGGCAAGCCTGACGCAGTTCCACGGTGGATGGGTGGCCGGATGCCGCTTTCGACCGAGCTGAGTGCGGCGCTGCGGCGCAAAATTGCGGAAGCCTCCCAAGGGCAGCTGATCGGCCGCGAGATGAAAGCCCTCAAAGAACTGCTGGAATTACAACAGCGTTGGAGTAGCATTCCGAGGGCTGACGAGCTGCTGATCGAGAAGATCAAGACTCGCGAAGGTTATCAAATTTTTGTTTTCCCGTTCGAAGGCCGATTGGTTCACGAGGGACTGGCGGCATTGATGGCCTACCGTATCTCGAAATCTAAAAAGACCACATTCACCATGGCGTGCAATGATCATGGCTTCGTCTTGCAGTCACCCTACGATGTCAATATCGATGCGGAGATCCGACATGGAGTTCTGCGAACAGAGGAATTGGTCAGTGACATTTTGCAGTGCATGAATGCAACCGAGATGGCCAAGCGCCAGTTCCGTCAGATCGCGCGCGTCGCGGGCTTGATTCAATCCGGCTTTCCCGGTCAACGCAAATCGGCCAGCCATCTGCAAGCGAGTAGCAATCTGTTTTTCGATGTATTTGCACAGTACGACCCCGAAAACCTGCTGCTGGAACAAAGTCGACGGGAAGTATTGGAGTTTCAGTTGGAAGCCAAGCGTATGCAGGCTGCTCTTGAACGCATCGCCGCTAGCCGGATTGTGATCGAAACCCCTGATCGCGTGACGCCGCTGGCGTTTCCCCTGCTGGTCGATAAACTCAGGGAACGTGTGAGCAGCGAAACATTGGCTGACCGCATTGCCCGTATGCAAGCTGAGTTAGAAAAAGCCGCTTCGTAGTTGAATCGTCTTGCCAAACCACGAGGACTCTGTGGCTGAATTGATTGACATACAACTCGCGGGGCACTCCTTTCAGTTATTAGCGAATTGCGGACTGTTCTGGCCCGCTCAATCAATGCTTTTCGTCGCGGATACACATTTTGGCAAGGAAGCAACTTTTCGTAGCCATGGCATTCCTGTTCCTATCGGTGCGACCGCCGCGACGCTGGCCAAGATAGCTGAGATGCTGCGACGCACTGGTGCTGAACAACTCTGCATATTGGGTGATATGTTTCATGCACGGTCTTCGATTGTTAAAGATGTGCGTGAATCGCTCGATCGTTTTTTTGACGAGTTCAAGATGGTCGAAGTCTCACTGATTTTGGGGAATCACGATACACATCTTGGTACGCAGCTAAGTTCTTGGCCGATCAAGATACTTGAGGCGGGAACAACTATATGCAGCATCACCTTAGCTCATCTCCCCACGGCGAAACCAGAAGGTGCTGACCTAGTTCTGTGCGGGCACATTCATCCAGCGATCCGCATCTCATCGAACACAGAGCGATTTGGGAAGTTACCATGTTTCTGGTATTCTCGCGGCCAGCTTGTCTTGCCCGCCATCGGTGACTTTACCGGGACGCAGGTCGTGAGGCTTGCTAAAGAGGAGCAAGCCTGGTTCATCGCCGATCAAAACATCTACCGAGCCGTTTAGCAAGCGGCCGAGCGGTAAGCAGTTATCTACTTTCTCCCATCTACTCGCTATTTTCGGCTGCGCCGAAAATCGGGGCAACAGGACACCAGTTGAACTTTTCTGGGGAGGGATACAGGAATCGCTTCCAACTGGCCTATTTGAATGCCTCTTGAGCTAGCATCATGGAACCATTCGACTTTCTAGCTTCAGTCTTTTCCAAAAGATTCGACTACTAGGCCAGTTAGCTTGTGCATTCCCAAGTGATCGAATAGTCCTACGAAAAGACCTTCGGGAAAAGAAGCTTGCCCAACAATTAACAATACGAACGCGTTAAGCTGGTGCGTAGAGGATTGGAAAATGGACCTTGTTACTCTCAGATCTGCTTGAGACGGAACCGGCTGTTTCGATGAATGCGTGTGCCAGTCCCCAACGAAATGTAGCCCTTTTGAAAAGCAAGCGTCAATCTCTTGTTGTTCAGACAATCGGTCCGGCAAATAGCTGCAACGAGTCCTCCGATCTGTGGGTCTAGGCCCAGTTGCAAGTTGAATCTCCACCACGTCGACGCTGAGTGAAGCGAAAAGTTGTCCACCCCGCTCAGATTGCCACCATTTCTGTTTCTGTCTTTTAAATTGTTCAAGAATTGTATCCGTCAGTATGATCGACTGTCCGGATTTTGCGATGTCGTAGCGAATCATTGACCGAAACATTCCTCATGGGCTGGGCCACTTGGTATCGATTTGCACTGGGCCGGATTGGGGCATAGGTAGCAACGATTTCCAACTATCTGCAATAGTGGCCGAAAACGCCTGAAGTCTTCGAGGTGCGGGGATGGTTACCACATGTCGTGATTCAGGAGGCAGCGATGCAATTGAATTCAATGCAGTTTCAACAACCGCAGCCACGGTCGAAAGCATGTCAACAAATGAATACTCCTGGAAGTAGGAATTGCAACCCAGTTCCTTGGTAGCCGGAAGGGTTGACGCGAATCGAATCACTGGATTGCGATCGCTTCCTGTCGACGTCATCCCCGAGCTAAGATCTTCTCCACCGGGAGGCACGATTATCACGTGCCCGGCGAGCGCGTATGGCTCAAGCCACCCGTACAAGCATGTCTGCCCCGCACTACTAGACCAGAGATCGCATTCTTTCATGGACGACCAGTCACCGGTCAGGTTGATCACAAGATCGCAGTCGTCACCCAGCTGGCGGTGCTTGTGAAGAAACTCGTTCGAAGTAATCGAAAAACTGACAACCTCTAAATGCGGAAAACCGCGGCGAAGTCTGGTCGCCAAAGCATCTGCTTTCCGTTCACCAACGTGCTCACCGGCAAGTATATGTCGCATAGTATTTGACCAGCCCATGATGTCTGGGTCGACCAAAATTATGGTGCCAACGCCTGCGGCGGCGAGTTGATGTGCAACGAATGCACCAATTGAACCACATCCAAACAACAATATTTTTGATTTTTGAATCGTTCGACTTAAAGAGGTTTGCCTCAAATTCAACCATTGAAAGTCGGCTCTATCGATTCGGACTCGGGAAAGTGTGAGACTTGAATTGGCTCTTGCAATAGCTAATTTTCTCGGCAGTTTGCCCTGTCTGAACCCAGCATCCTTTCTTCCTTTTTTTGTATATCTGTCCAATTGACGATCGAAAATAAGGCAGCCGACAACGCAATCATTAGTGCCTTCGAACCAACCGAGTGCAATCTGAATTGGACGGTGATTTTCGTTCAGAAGGAGAGATTGAATTTGAGAGCATTTATCGGGAGAGACTAATTTATAGAGATCTTCGATTTGCTTTGGGAACTCGGTAGGTAAGGGTGGCCGATCGAGCC